>JAFXTY010000049.1 GCA_017535435.1 Spirochaetia bacterium
CGTCTGACTTCGCCTCGGGCAGGTTTCCCATCTTATAGGTTCCGCTCCCTATTCCCCGTCCGAATAAACCGCCGGCAAGCAGCGCCTCCTTGGCCTGGAGGATCTGGTAACTGCTTCCCTCTGCATCGGTGTTTCCCGACATATGGGAAGTAAGGCGCTCCATACGGTATGGCTCCATAATTATGAAAAGGAGGAACAGAAGCACCAGGGCGCCGCCCAGAAGGAGCAGCATCCTGAAACGGAACTTAGACACAAAGAACATGGCCGCACAGAGCCCCACTATGAACAGTGTGGTGGAAAGGTCGGACTGCATGAATACTATCTGGATCACAACCAGCATTACGGTGAACACAGATGTGGAATAATGCTTTTTATGTCCGCTCTCCACCCTGACGAAGTCGGAGGCCAGATAGAGGACCAGGACTATCTTGTAGAACTCTGAAGGCTGCAGGGAAAGAGCTCCGATACGTATCCACCGGGAAGCTCCGTTGACATCCCCATACAGCGGAGGCAGCAGGTTGAGGACAAATACTATCAGGAGGAAAATCTTGTTGCACCTGCTGAATATCTTCATAGGCATATAGGCCACAATTATGGCAAGAATGGAACCCATGCAGAACATGAGAGCCTGGCGGGAAATAAAGTATGTGAAGGGTTTTCCTGTGTTGACCGCATCGGGGTAGGATGCGGAGAACAGCATAGCCATGCCGCTGCCTGCCAGAAGCAGGATCACTGCCAGCAGCATTGTGTCAAATGAGTTGCCACGCTGTCTTTCCATCAAGAAACCGTCCATCAGTCTCCTTCCATCACTGCAGTTTCAATGTCGAGAGGGCAAGCACTACAAAAAGCCCTCCTATAATCCAGAACCGGGTGACCACCCGGGTCTCCTTCCAGCCCATCTTCTCAAAATGATGATGCAGCGGAGTCATAAGGAATATCCGTTTCCCCTCATGGTCCGCGCTGTGCTTCTTTGTATATTTGAAATAAAGACACTGGATGATGACCGACAGAGCCTCAATCACAAATACACCACCTATGAAGACAAGCAGGATCTCCTTCTTCAGGAGAAGTGCCATAAGTCCGATAATGCCGCCCAGGGAAAGGCTTCCGGTATCGCCCATGAACATCTCGGCAGGATGGCAGTTGAACCAGAGGAACCCGATGGATGCCCCGATAAGAGCAAGGCTGAGCACCGACAGCTCACTGCAGCCAGCCATGAACGGAATATTAAGGTAAGCCGCAAAGTCTGCACGGCCTGTGATATATGCAAGGATCGCAAACCCGATTGCCACCAGGAACACAAGGCCTATGGCAAGGCCGTCCAGCCCGTCGGTCAGGTTCACGGCATTGGATGCGCTCACCAGGATAAGAACTCCAAAGGGAATATAGAGCACGCCCATGTCACACACCGGATATTTGCAGAAGGGGATATAGAGCAGTGTTGTGTTCTCGTTCCTGCCCATATAGATAAGCAGGACTATGATAAGAGAAACTATGATCTGCCACATCATCTTGCGCCGGGGGTTGAGCCCTTCGGTATTCTTTCTTGTTATCTTGAGCCAGTCGTCGGTAAAGCCGATGCAGCCGAAGCCCAGGACTGCAAAAAGGGAAAGCCATGTGAAGCTGTTGCGCAGGTCCTGCCACAGAAGGACAGATATGACAATTGCGAAAATGATCAGGATACCGCCCATGGTAGGAGTTCCCTCCTTGACCAGATGGGTCTGGGGACCGTCTGTCCGCACTTCCTGTCCCATCTTCTTCCTCTTGAGCCAGCGGATGACACCAGGTCCCAGGATAAGGGAAATGATAAGCGCTGTGACTGCAGCATAGGATGCCCTGAAGGTGATATACTTAAAAATGTTTATTTGGGAGGCTAACTCTTTTAACACTTCACTTACCCCTGCTCTTGAGTTTTTCCACTACCCGCTCCATCGCCATTCCTCTGGAGCCTTTGACCACGACCAGATCCCCTGGTCTGACAAAATCTATGACAGCCTTTTCCAGCGCCTCGTACTCAGGGCTCCAGAAAGGACTTTTACCTGCATCTATAAGTGCATCGTATGCAGCTTTCATCTCGTTCCCGAAAAGGAAGATTCCTGCCGCATCGGAATAAGAGAGCTTGCGCCCGATCTTAGCATGGATGCTGTCGGACTCTGCTCCCTGTTCCAGGAGAGAGCCAAGCACAAACACCACCCGCTTCACGCTGGAAGCCGCCTCGGCCGCAAAATCCACCACAGCCATCACTGCCTCCAGGTTGGCGTTGTAGCAGTCGCACAGCACCTGGATGCCGCCGGCCTCGTACAGCTCGCCCCGGCCGAACATGGTGCTGGCCCCTTCCAGAGCCTCCTTTATCTGGGCATCGGTTGCACCGAAGTAGCGCCCTACTGCAGCAGCGGCCATTGCATTCAGGAAGTTATATTTTCCCATAAGGGGGAAATGTATCCGCTCCTCTCCAAGTGTGAACTCAGAGCCTGCGGTCCCCTTGAGCTCAAAGCCTGTGGCCATTGAGCAGCCATATGTAAAGTACTGCCGCCCCTCTCCCACCTGGTGCTCAAGGTAATCGGCGTAATCGTCTTTCTCATTCACAAAGCCGGCTTCCAGCGACGGGTTTGCGGAGAAAATCTTTCCCTTCTCTATGGCAATGTTGTCCTGGGATCCCAGGATGCCGATGTGGGCAGTGCCGATATTGGTCACAACCCCCACCTGCGGATGGAGAACACCCACCAGGGCATCCATCTCTCCCTTGTGGTTTATACCCATCTCGAACACGCCGAACTTATGGCATGACCGGATGGAGAACATGGAGAGGGGAAGGCCTATCTCGGAATTGAGGTTGCCCTTGGAGCACACAGTGCTTCCCAGCTTGGAAAGGATGGAGGCGGTAAGCTCCTTGGTGGTAGTCTTGCCGCTGGATCCGGTTATTCCCACCATTCTTATCTCCGGGAACTTGTCACGGTAGAACCGGGCCAGATCCTGGAGGGCCTTGAGGGTGTCCTGCACCTTAAGTATGCAGCCATCTCCGGATTCGATGGTCTTCTGAATATCAGGAGTCACGTGCTCCACCACACACAGAGCCGCTCCCTGCCCTGCTGCGGCAGGCACAAAGAGATGACCGTCGGTCTGTTCCCCCTTCAATGCGAAGAAGATGGAACCCGGACCGGCCATCCTTGAGTCTGTGCATGCATTTGTAAAATAAGTCCCCTCCCCAGAAGACAGCAGCTGACCAGCAGTTGCCTTAACTATTTCATCTATGGAAAGAGCTAGTTCATTCTTTCCCCTCTGCATCCGATTCTATCTGACTCCTTGTATCTATAATGATAGTCTGCCCCACACTTGCGTTGGACAGCTTCATTGTTTCCTTGACCTCTTTCACATGCTGCGGTGAGCTGTAGGCTGACAGCGATGTAAGCTCCTGCTTGTTCTTCTCGAACCACTTCTCCTGTGTGTTCTGGTATTCATTCACCTCGGCCTGAAGCCGCTCGTACTTATACCCCTGGTAGATATTAAGGGCAAAGAGCCCCATTATTGCTATGACAAGAACCAATACAGTAAAGCTTCCCATTTTTCCTTTCATACAGCCACCTTTTCAGCAACCCTGAGCTTGGAGCTCCTGGATGCCGCATTCTCCGCTATTTCCGCATCGGACGGAACTACCGGCTTCTTGGTGATGATATTCACCACCCTGTGATTTCTGCCGCAGGTGCACCGAGGCGCTGAGTCCGGGCAGATACAATCTTTCTCTTTATCTCTGAAAAAATTCTTGACTATTCTGTCTTCCAATGAATGGAATGTTATTACCCCTATCCTGCCACCGGGAGAAAGGACCTCCAGCGCCTTATCCAGCGCCTCGGCCAGCCGCTCCAGCTCGCCGTTCACGGCGATGCGCAGCGCCTGGAAGGTGCGGGTTGCCGGGTGAATCTTGCCATGCCGGTATCCTTCCGGCACTGCGCGGTAGACTACGTCTGCCAGCTGGGCGGCTGTGGTTATAGCCCCCAGTTCCCGGGCCTCTGTTATGGCCTTGGCGATGCGGCGGGAATAGCGTTCCTCACCATAGTTGTAGATGATGTCGGCCAGGCGCTCTGCCGGATAGTTGTTGACCATGTCGGCGGCAGAGACCACCAAGTCGCCACCGAGCTCCATGCTCAGGGGCTCATCCTTGCGGAAGGAGAACCCCCGGCCTGATTTCTCGTAGTGGTATGTGGAAATTCCCAGGTCGAACAATATCTTGTCCGGTCTGGGGGATCTGGTGGGATATTCAGCGAAATATCGGTTGAACCAGGTGTTGCAGAACTGCACCCGCCCTTTGAAGGGGGCAAGACGCTCCTCTGCAACCTTGAGTATATGGTCATCTGCATCAAGGCAGACCAGCTTGATGTCGGGGTAAGCAGAAAGAAGGGCCTCTGAATGGCCCCCTTCTCCGGTGGTGCAGTCGATGAAAAGCTCACCCGGCTTTGAGGGTTTTAAATAGGAGAGAACCTCGTTCTTAAGCACCGAATAGTGAACGACTTCCATACTTACTGCAGATCCAGATTGCCAATGCTTTCCAATGCGGCATCAACCTCGGCCACATTATCCTCAAGATATTTGTCATAGCGGCTTCTGTTCCAGATGTCGATATGCTCCTCCACACCTACGCAGATCGAGCATTCTTTCTCCAACTGGGCATAGTCGCGCAACGGCTGGGATATATTTATACGGCCGGTCTTGTCAATCTCGGTCTCCTGGACAGATACCAGGAACTGGTTGCGCAGCACACGTCCGTATTTCGAGAAGGTTGAGGTGTTATCCAGAATCCGCTTCTTGAAGCGTTCCCACTGCTCGGGAGTGAACATCCACAGGCATTTCTCGGCTCCCCGGGTTATGTAGACAGTACTGCCCTCCACACCGGCCCTGAGCCCTGCCGGAAGCATGATTCTTCCCTTTGTATCCAGATTATTCCAATAAACCACTCTTCTCCACCACTAATATCCAAAAATTACCACTTTTTACCACTTATGGACATTATGGGGGATAGTTGGGAAAAATGTCAACTATTTTTTTCCACAATTCTATAAAATTTTTTTTGGGAACTTTTTTGCCCTCCCCTCCGCAGTTGTCACACTTCTCTTTTTTTTGTATGCTATATATAGAATTAATAAGGAAAAACCCATGAACATCATAGAACCAAAAGTCCTCAAGGGATTCAGAGACTCACTTCCTGCAGAGGAGACAGAGAAAAAGCGGCTTTTCGCCATCCTGGAGAAAACTTTCACCAGCTTCGGCTTTGCCCCCATCGACACCCCGGTGCTGGAGTACACCCAGGTTCTCTTGGGCAAGGGTGGCGGCGAGACCGACAAGCAGATCTACCGCTTCACCGACAACGGCGACCGTGATGTTTCCATGAGGTTCGACCTTACAGTTCCCTTTGCCCGGTTTGTCAGCGCAAACATGGACAAGCTGCCCCTCCCCTTCAAGCGGTACCACATAGCCAAGGTATGGCGTGGGGAGAACACCCAGAAAGGGCGCTACCGGGAATTCTACCAGTGCGACTTCGACATAGTGGGTGTGGATTCCGCCGCCGCAGACCTGGAGATCCTTACCATGATCTGCCAGTCCCTAAAGAACATCGGTGTGGAAGGATTCAAGATCCACCTGGCAAGCAGACAGGTGTTCAACCGGTTCCTGGCTTCCCTGGGAATCCAGGACAAGCTTACAGATATCCTCCGGCTGGTGGACAAGCTGGCCAAGATCGGCGAGGAGGAAGTGGCAAAGCAGCTGGCCGAGATTGCCGGCAAGGATGCTGCAGATAAGATACTGGGCTATATAAAGATGGAAGAGAGCTTCGACAAGACTCTGGATAAGATAACTGCCCTGGCAGGGGGCGAGGCTGAGGACACCGCCCGGCTCCACACCCTGAAGAAGGCACTGGAGGAGAACGGCCTTGCAGGCAACTTTGTCCTTGACCCATCCATCACACGTGGCCTTGACTACTACACCGGCATAGTGTACGAGACCTTCCTGGACAAGGCTCCCGAGTTCGGCTCTGTCTGCTCTGGCGGCAGGTACAACAACCTGGCATCGCTGTACACCAAGACCCAGCTTCCGGGTGTGGGCGCATCCATCGGCATAGACCGCCTTATCTCCGCCCTTGAGGCACTGGGAAAGAAGAACGACAGCAAGGCCCTTTGCGACACAATCATCTTCAATATTGACGAGTCGCTCTTAGGGCATTACACAAAGATCGCGCTGATGCTGAGGGAAAAAGGCATCTCCTGCGACCTCTACCCCGAGACCAAGAAGCTGAACAAGCAGTTCGGCTACGTGGAGAAGAAGCACATTCCTGTGGGAATCATCTGCGGCTCCGAGGAGTACAGCTCCGGCACCATCACCATAAAGGACCTGACCACCCGGGAGACCTACGAGAAGCTGCCGCTGGCCGAAGGGATAGAGAAGATTATTTCACTACTTAGACACGAGGCATAATGCAAGCACATGATCTGCCGGTCTACCGGCACAAAGAGACAATTTTAGAGTACATAAAGAACAATAAAGTAATAGTAATAGAGAGCCCCACCGGAAGCGGAAAGACAACCCAGCTTCCTATGATCCTGTACGAGGCAGGATATGCAGACAAAGGAATCATCGGAGTGACTCAGCCCCGGCGTATCGCCACCCTTTCGGTATGCGACTACATTGCACGTCAGCTGGGCTGCGAGGTTCCAGGCACTGTGGGCTACAAGATGAGGTTTGCAGACCAGACCATATCAAGCACAAAGATCAAGATAATGACAGACGGCATACTGCTGCAGGAGATCAAGTTCGACCCCTACCTGTCCCAGTACAGCTGCATAATTGTGGACGAGGCCCACGAGCGGAGCCTCAACATAGACTTCATCCTTGGTCTCCTGAAGCGCATCTCCAACGTCAGGGACGACTTCAAGATCATCATATCCTCGGCCACCATCAACACATCGGTGTTCTCCGAATATTTCGGAGGATGTCCTGTGGTCCACATCGACTCCAAGATGTATCCGGTGGGAGTTATCTACGACCCTGTTCCGGAGGATGCAAAGCCCGAGGAGCTTCTCCTCAAGGTGGGCGACATTGTGGAGCGGTGCATAGAAGAGGAGCGGGAGGGAGACATCCTTATATTCCTCTCGGGTGAGAAGATGATAAAGGACTGCATAACCATGCTGGATGCAAGCCCGGTGCGGGACAAGCTTATGCTCTTGCCTCTGTACGGAAGGCTATCCAAGGAGGAGCAGGAGCGGATCTTCATAGAGACACCCCCTGACAAGACCAAGGTGATAGTTGCCACCAACATTGCCGAGACCAGCGTCACCATCGACGGAATCACCACAGTAATAGACTCAGGACTTGCCAAGATAAACACATACAATACACGGACATTCACATCCTCCCTTCTGGAGGCCCCTATATCAAAGGCTTCCTGCAACCAGAGGAAAGGAAGGGCGGGACGGACCCAGGCAGGGACCTGCTACAGGCTCTACACCAAGCAGAGCTTCGAAAGCCGTGTCATGTTCACCAAGGAGGAGATTTACCGCACCGACCTGTCGGAGGTTATCCTGCGTATGGCAGAGCTGGGGATCACAGACTTCGAGTCCTTCGACTTCATATCATCCCCGGAGAAGAACGGCATAAAGAGCGCCATCGAGACACTGGTGATGCTGGATGCCCTCAACGACAACAACACACTTACAAAGATAGGCGAGATGATGGCAGCCTACCCTCTTCTGCCACGGCTATCCAGAATGCTGGTGGAAGCTATCCTCAAGTATCCCGACGTGATCGAGGAGACTATCATAGCTGTCACATTCCTCTCCACCAACAGCCCGTTCCTCCTGCCCCAGGGGATGGAGATGGAGGCAAGGAAGGCACATCACTCCTTCCGCAGCAAATATGGGGACTTCGTATCCTACATCGACATTTACGACTCCTTTGTGAACGCCGAGAACAAGGAGGAGTTCTGCGACTCCAACTTCCTGGACCTGAAGGTGATGAACGAGATTGTGAGCATCAAGGAGCAGCTTGAGGACATTGTGGGGGAGCAGGGAATTCCTGTGTCAGGAGGCGGCAGCGTGGAGAACTACCTGAGCGCTGTGGCCAAGGGTCTTATCCAGTTCGTGTGTGTCCGCACCGGCAAGGGAGCCTACTCAAGCCTTACAGCAGAGCGGATCTTCATCCACCCGGGCTCTGTCATGTTCCACGAGAATCCCGATTTCATCGTAGCCGGCGAGATAGTGCGCACCAGCCGCATGTATGCCCACTCCGTATCGCCTCTGAACACCGAGATACTCAAGAGGATATCCCCGGAGCTGGCAACAAAGCTCACCACCGCCATCCAGAAGGAGGCCAAGGGCAGGGAGAAGGCAGACAACGCTTGGCAGATCAAGATAGGCAACCAGTTCTTCGAGCTCAAGAAAGGCAAGGGAAACAAGAATAAGACAGCCATACTCCAGTGGGAGAACCTGGCCAAGGTGATAAAGTCCGGCAGCTTTGTGGTGGATCCTCAGTCCAAGGACCTCAAGTGCATTGTCATATGGCGGGACATGGAGTTCCTTAGCAATGAGAAGCTGCGGGATGTGAAGCGCATGCTTCCATATATAAATCCGGAGCGGAAGTTCAAGGAGGAGCTGCCCTTCATGGGGAGCATAAGCGCCAACAAGCACTTTGACCAGCTGGCCGACTGCATGGATATCCTGCTGTGGCTGTGTCCAAAGAAGAAGAACGGCAAGATACTGGGCTTCCTGACACTCCACACCGACGAGCGTGGCAACTACTGGGTAAAGGCGGACCGGAGCTTCGACAACTCTGTGCTCACCACACTGGGAAGCCTCGAGATGCTTATGGACCAGGTGCCAGACAAGGCAAGCCCCAAGAGCATAAAGAAGGTGAACTCCACCTACCGGTTCTTCAGCGAGATATTGAAAAAGTATTAAAGGACAGAAACTCCCAGAGATTTTGCCAGGGCCTTGAGCTTTTTGTCCGTGGTCAGAAGAGTAGCCCCGTTATGCCGGGCAAGCACCAGATAGAACATATCGTAGATGCTGTGTCCCAGCCGTATTCCCTCGTGCAGGGCTTCTATTGCCAGCTCGCTGGTGTCAGTGTATTCATCCACCATCTGCAGGAGATAAGCGAGAGTCTTCCTTGCATTCTCCTCATCTATCGCACCATTCCTTGCATATTTCCAAAGCACATTGGTCACCTCAGAGTCAAACAGAGAAGGTGCAATAACTTTCTCTGCGCCGGCAACCGCATTCATGAAGAGACTATATTTCGGCCCATGAAAAGCAATCTCAAAGGCAGCGCAGGTATCTAAGACATAAATCATCTCAGCCTGCCTCCCTTACTGCGCCCCTCCCTGTCCTGCCGCACCAGATCAGCCGGAGAAGGAAAACGGGAAGGCAGATGAAGCTCCAGAGCATCAAGATCATCCAGCACCCTGCGGCGCCTCGCACCGTTCTTGTCATCATCTGCGTTCAGTATGGAAGAAAGCAAGAAAATAACCTGCTGGGGAACTGTGCGGTTCTGCTCCTTGGCCACCCGGGCCAGAATCTGATATGTCTCCTGGGGAAAATCCCGGACCTGCAATAATGCCATAACTGCTCCTTGTATGCAAAATGATATCAACTTGCATACAATAATAATTTAAAGCATTTTATGGCTTTTGTCAAATTTCCAACTTTTTTCTCCAAAGTCAAATCAAAATGAACTTTTTCGCAGTATATACAGGCAGGAGGAATATATGAGAAAAACAATTGACAAATCACTTTTCCGTGATATGATATTAATAAGCAGGGGGAAAGCCTATGCCTGTATTATCTAGGTTCTATGGAATTATAATCCGTATGTACTTCCAGCAGGCAGAGCATAATCCGCCACATATCCACGCCATCTATGATGAGGATGTTGCTGTCATTGATATTCAGGAGAACAATGTTATTGAGGGACAGCTTCCATCCAAGGCCCTGACAATGGTGAAAGAATGGGTAGCAATCCATAAATGTGAACTGCTGGATATATGGAACACACAGGAGTTTAAGACTCTCCCTCCGCTGTAGAAGGAGTTTTGTATATGTTCCATAAAGTAAAAACAGTAAGCGCCCTACCAGATTTTCAGCTTAGCGTACAGTTCGCTGAAGGTGTGACAAAAATTTATGATATCAAACCACTGTTTAAGAAATGGAAAAACTTCGGTATTCTGAAGCAGAAATCAGACCTATTCTACAACGTGATTGTAGATAAAGGCGGGTATGGAATCATCTGGAATGATAATCTTGACCTGTCCTGCGATGAACTTTTTGAGAACGGAAAAACAGTCAAAACTCCTTTTGATGGGCTTATAGCCTTTACAGATGCTACACAGCTTTGGGGACTGAACGAAAGTACACTTCGGAAAGCAGTTTCATACGGAAAGCTGAGAAACGGAATTGATGTCTGCAAGTATGGGAAACAATGGATTATCTCTGTAGATGCCATGAAACGTGAATACGGCCCGGCACTTGAGCAGGTTTAAAAGTTATAATCACCACTCGATATAGGGCACGCCCAGCTGTTCCTCAAGCCACAGCGCTATCTCGCCCGCTATGTTCTCCAGCTTCTGCTTCTGGCTGCTGCCGGTGATTGAGCATTCCCATACCACCCCTACCCTCCAGCCCAGGTCCATCAGGGCAGAAACATTCTCCCGGTCACGCTCTCTGTTGCGGGCAAACTTGTGGCGCCAGAAGGCTGCATGAGTGGATGGCACCCTGAACTTGGAGCAGTGCCTGTGACCATGCCAGAAGCAGCCGTTCACAAAAACCACAGCGCGGAACTTGGGGAACACGATATCGGGACTCCCGGGTAGCTTCCTGTCATTCTTCCGGAACCGCAGACCAAGGGCAAACAGACGGCTCCGGAGCAGCACCTCGGGCTTTGAGACGCTCTTTATGCGGGACATGTTGCTGTGCCGGGCCTCGGCGGAAAGGTGATCCATACCAAAAGTATACCACAGAAATAAAACATTGACATCTCAAACCATGACAATTATATTTACTATATAAGGAGATAAATATGCCAATCGATAAGACAAAAATAACAAAAGAGATGCTTGAGAAAGCAGCAAAGTGCAAGACTGCTGATGAACTGATTGCTCTGGCCAAGACCGAAGGCTTTGAGCTCACAAAAAATGAAGCTGTGGCTTATCTTGAAGAACTCCAGAATGTGGAACTGGATGAAAAGGCCCTGGATAAGGTAGCTGGCGGTGGCTGTTATCCAGATTGTCCAAAAGATTATTGCTTTGAAAATTGATGCTTGACAGATAAGCAATTAAAGTCTCTTTTACTATTTATAACCGGTTATATATTATAAAGCCCCTTAATCGGGGCTTTTTTTTATTTGCAGGGCCTAGTCCTACCCCTGCTAAAAAATTTGAAAAAGTTTTCTAAAAGTCCAATCAAAATGAAAAAATTTTGAGTATATACAAGTAGTCCAATTTCAGGAGGAAAAAATGAAAAAGATTATGTCATATATGTAAAGCTATATATTGACATTTGCTTTACATATACTTTACAGTTAGGAGGTAAGGAGAAATGGAAATGGCACAGACTATGGTCAACTTCAGGATGGATTCTGAGGATAAACACAACATGGAGACTGTTTGCAGGGAACTGGGAATGTCAATGACTACAGCATTCACTATCTTCGCAAAGAAAGTCAGCCGCGAGAAACGTATCCCTTTTGAAATCTCTATCGATCCATTCTATTCAGAAAGCAATGTCTCTTACCTGAAGAAACTGGTATCAGATATTGATTCTGGAAAAACAAAGCTTGTTGAGCATGACCTTATTGAATAGTTAAATCTTAGTTGTCAAAAATCATTATTGATACAGACTAAGCCCGCATAAAGGCCAGTCACACCGGTGGCTGGCTTTTTATACCCTGTAGCATTATTTGACACACCCAGGCTGTAAAATGACCACAGGAGGACAGTATATGGAGATAAATTTCACCCTTACCCTGACCGATAACAGCATGGTAGCCTGTGTCGTCGGTCTTTCAGTCATATTCTTAATCGTATTCGGGGTTAAAGCCCTAAGAGAAACGAAATAAAAGTTTATCAGAAGTGAATAAATTCTTGTTTCAATGCTGATATATCAGATCAATTCCGAGACTTCGATGGAAAGTACCTTGTAGTTATGCTCTAGAACTTACACCTGCTCCTTTAAGTTCACTGCGTCCACTTCCACGAGGTATTACATCAATACGTACTGGTAGTTCATCTTTAAGTAAATCAACATGAGTTATAATACCAAGCATCTTGCCTCTTTCTTGTTGTAATTTCTGTAAGGAAACAACTGTTTCCTGAAGTATTTTGTTATCAAGTGTACCAAACCCCTCATCAAGAAACATTGAATCAATACTTACATTCTCACTTGCAAGTGTTGAGATGGCTAATGCAAGAGAAAGACTTGCAAGGAACCCTTCACCGCCCGAAATATTAGTTACTGGATGCACTTCATCACTATTATCATGGTCAATCAACTGAATCTCAAGCGAATCATTCGTAGCAACAAGTTCATATCGAGGCCATATTTCACGAAGATGAACATTAGCTATAGAAAGCAAATTGCGAAGTGTAATTACTTGAATAAATTTAACAAAAGCATCACCCGAACCATTATCTAGCCGTTTATCAGCAACAAACCACAACTGCATCTGTTCCCAACGATGTTGTTTTTCCTTAAGTTTTTCAAGCGTTTTTTGAAAAATAGCATATCTTTCACGACATTTATCATCATTTCTCTGCTGTAATAGTAATTCATTATATTCACTTGATAATTTATTTAAATGCACCCTGCCCTGTTCTAGTTCTTGTTTTGCAATATCTTCAGCATCAACAAAATCACGTTTAGCTATATGATTTTTAAGTCTTAAATTAATATCATTAAGTGAAGTTTGAGCAGATACAAGTGAATCACTAATATTTTTTTCACGGGTTGAAAGATTTTTCCGAACCTTCTCATCAAGACGTGCTGTCAAAAATGAATTTTCATTGTCAAATCCTTTTTCCTGTAGTTTCACAACGAAATCTTTTTCCATACTTATTATTATTGGTTCTATATCGGCTATTGCTTCCCCATACTCAATAATACTACTTTCTAACCCTCCTACAATTTTGCTCTTTTTCATTTTTATTTCAATTACTTTTTTCAAATCAATATCAGCATCATCACGCAACTTTGCCACTGTTTTACGCTCATTTTCAACTCTTTTATCGCCAAACAGTTCTTTTCTAATTTTGACAAAGCTATTATACTCTTGATTTTTGCTTTCATAATCTTTTTTACATTGTACAAAGTAATCTTTTTCAATTTCTAATTGATCTTGCAATAATTTACGATTCGATTCATCTGTTTGTAGAGTAACTTTAAGATCTCTTTGTTTTTCTTGCTTCTCTTTCCATTTTTTATTTTTGTTATCAAGTTCAAGTAGAAGTTTATCGATATCATCTTCTTTAACATTCAAAAACCATACAGAAAGATTACTTTTAAGCTCAGACAGAATATCCTTTTCATTTTCCAAAGCCATCGCAAGATTTTCCTGTATAGAATCAAATTTATTAGAAAGAGAATATCGTTTAACATCAGTATTCTTTAATTTGTCTGCCAATTTTGAATACTGTATTTTTTTCCCTTCAAATACCTCGCTTCTTTTAGTTAAATTTGCAAGAATTGTTCTCTCTTCACCCGAAGAAACAATAATAGACCAAGGTTTTAATGATTCATTAAATGACGCAAGTATTGAACAAATTGAAGACTTCTCTTTTTCTAATTTATCTATGTCTATCTTTTTGGTTCGCTCAATCGTTTCTTTCTGGGATTCAAATTTATTAATATTATTATGAAAATTATCAATATTCTTATCTAAAGAGCGCAATTTTTCAGCAAAATCATTCAATGTGGCAACCGAGCCAGAAACTGCTTCCTTACAAGAACAGGCCGGATGTTCTTTTGATCCACAAACAGGGCATTCCACCCCATTTACCAAACGTTTGCGTAATTCTGCGACTATTATAGGAATATCGTTTTTTATAATCTCATCTTTTTTATTTTTTAAATCATTTAGTGACTCTGATGATTTTTTTAATTTGATTAATAATTCTTCAAGTGACTTTTCTCCATTATCAATTTCTTTCTGCAAGCGTTTCGACTCATCATTATGCCCTTTAATACTATTTAAAAAGCCCTCTATCTTAGGCAACACACTCACCAGTTCAGCATCAATATCATAATCATTCAAATACTTTTTTATCTCATCATATTGCTTTCGCGTTATCTCGTTCGACTTGTCAAAATTTGACAAATCTTTTTCAGCGTTAGAAGCATCATTCTTAAGATTTTTACAACGATTTAGTAATGTATGCCATTGGTTTACTTTAGATTTAAGAAGTGATATTATTGAATCAATTCTTGCATCAGTCTCATTTTTCACAATATATTTATCAATTTCCAAAAGTTCAGCTGAAGATTTTTCAATTCTTTTATTCAATGAAGAAATCTTTTTCATCACTTCATCGACCTTTTTTTGAGCCTTTTCCACTAAACAGTCTGAATCATCAAGCTGCTTTTTTGCACTTTTAATTTGTTCATCTAGCTGAGAAACTTTATGCCACAAAGATTCATTTTTCTCATATTCTATTTTATATTTGTCGAATTTTTCTTGTGCATGTTTTTCCTTGCGCTCAACAATTTCAAGACTATCCTTTGCTTCTTTAAGTTCATCACTCTTCTCAACAAGTTTATCCTTAAAACTCTCCAAGCTTTTACGCTTTTCTTTAAGTTCAGAATAAATAGCGTCTATTTCTTGAGCACGACGAGCTTTTTCAAGGTGTTCTTTCTCTGGTAAAAAATCTTTTTCTTCCTGTTTTGCTTTCATAAGATTTTTTTCTGCAGATTCTTTTTCTTTTTTAAACCCATGTAAGATGTCATACCATTGACAAACTGAAACTAATCGATTATTTTCCTTTTCTTGTTTTTCTTTTGCATTTTTTTGGGTACTAATATTCTCATCCAGTATTTTCCTATTTTCATCATCCATCGGGACATCATCGTCCATTTTACTCATCACATTTTTCACATCATCGCAGCTCTTTGTATAAAGCATATAGACCGATTTAGCAATCTTTCTATGCAGGGAATCTCCAGTCAACTTCTCCAAAATTTCAGCTCGTTCTTTTTCTCCACATTTAAGAAACTCATTAAAGCGACCTTGGGCAAGCATCATAGACTTAGTAAACTGTTCAAAATCCAGACCAATAAGTTTACTAATTTCTTCTTCTATAGCTGTCTGATTTGCATACGATTTAGCATCCCCCCCGCTTTCATTAGCAAGAAGCCAAGAATACCCCTGAAGGTTGCCATGACTACAATCCCTTGCACGATGCTGACTCCAACATGCAGAATATTTTACACCATGGTTTTCAAATATAACCTTTGCCTGGCATACCCCTGTGCCACGGGTCATAATTTCATTTGAGGTCTTGTTAACTCTTTCTTGTCGAGGGGTTCTTCCATAGAGTGCAAGGCAAATTGCATCCAATATAGATGTTTTTCCAGAACCAGTTGGTCCTGAGATACAGAACATTCCTACATTTTTATAATCAGGACTTTCAAAATCAATAATCCAACTACCAGCAAGAGAATTGATATTGGTAAATTCTACTTTTAGTATCTTCAATCTAGACCTTCCTAGTTAGTCTCATCAGGTGTATCAGTTGCTAACGCAACAGCTTCGTCAAACATATCAAGGTAATCAGTATACAAATTCTTTACTTCATCAGAATCTGCATCTTTTCCAACTTTCGAAGCGATTAACATTTTAAAATAATCCCTTGGTGTAAATTCTTTTGTAGTCTTTGCAAAATTTTTTTTTCAAACCATCATAATTCTGAAAAATCTCACGTGCAATTCTATGACGTTTTACCACAAAAAGTTTATCTTTTTCTTCTGCCTCAAGTTCAGCATTAAGGTTAACAATATTACCTGAAGTTAAAATGACATCGACATATGTTTCCTGTGGATTCTGCTTAAGGTCATGCTCCAAATATCGCAATTTTTGCTTAAGTGTATCTAAATCACCTTCAAATTGTTCATAACGTATTACAGTTCTTGGCACATTAATTATATGAACACTTGGTAAATTCTCATGACTTACATCTACAACAAGTATGTTTTGTGCATGTTTGGCCTCATCAAAGCCCATCACAAATGGGGAACCTGAATAACGTACCCTTTCGTTCTTTGCTACACGTGTTGAATAATGGATATGTCCAAGTGCAACATAGTTAAACCCTTTAGGGAAAATATCAATTGAAACATTTCCAATTGTACCCACTACATCACGAACCCCATTATCAATTGCAAAGTTTGAAAGATTACGACCTTCTAAATCAGCAGCATAAAGATGTCCTGTTGCCAGTAAAGGAATATCACGACCTGCTCGTAATTCCTCAGCCTTCGTATACACATCTTCATAGAGACGTTTCAGCAGGTTATCATCAGAAAAATCTTTGTCACTAATGTTAGAAACACCTTCTTTTATAGGGTTTTCACCTTCATAAACTAAATTTTTTCGTTTATAAAAATCCACCAGCTCCAAATCACGCATAAAAGGCACAGCGCAACAAATCCCTATTATTTCACCTTTATCATCTTTCAGTTCAAATACCAAATCTTCTATAGTACGATTGCATATAGACCCCACCACTTTAACATTAAGGAATTCGAGAATCTCAGCCGGGGCATCAAGTAACGCACCTGAATCGTGGTTTCCACCTACAACAACAACATTAGTACAAGAGGTACCCTGCAATGATGCTAAAAACCTATAGTACTGGCTTTTGGCGATATTTGACGGATTTACTACATCAAAAATATCACCAGCAATTATGAGAGCCTGCACCTCTAAATCCATAATTTGTTTTCTCAACCAGCATAAAAAAACTTCTGATTCTTTTGAACGATCAATTTCATGCATTGAATTACCGAGATGTAAATCGGCAGTATGAATAAATTTCATTTTAATCCTATTTTATTTTATAAATTTTATTAATTACATTTTTTTGGATATACTGTTTATTAATCCAGAAACACATTTTCTTTTCTTTTGTTCCCTGCGGAGAAAGAACTAATTTATAGGAATTTTGAGCATGAGGTCTTACATGAGATGCAGGATTATCTTTTATCTTTGAGAAGTGTTGATAATCTCCCTGTTTAACTTTTTCTTTTGTATCTGACCAGACTTTTTCGAATTGTTTATAATCATCTTCCGGAATCTGCCAAAATACGACTCTATCTAAGTAATATTCACTTTCAGCTGAATCTTTTTTAAACAGTGCAAAAATAAACTTGCTTGTTATTGCACTATAGAAATAACTGTCTTCCCATTCTTCATCAATAATCTCAAAATAATCTATAGCCTTGAATGAAATATGTTCTGTTATTCGTCCATTGGGTTCAACCCTGATAGTTTTCAACTGTATTCCAGAAGCATTAAACTCATAGCAATTATCTTCTTTCTTATTAAGTCCAACTATACTACGTGCCAAGTTTGCATATCGACTTTTTTCTTTAGGATTATATTTCTTATTAAGCAACTTAGCTATTTCATCAGCAGACATTTTCATAAAAGGTTCAAATAAAGAAAAAATTTTTTGCTCAAATTTTTCATTTTCATCCAAGAGCCGTTTTTCGGGGGAACGACCTTTTCTTTTTCGTTCCATAAGAACTTGGAAGATATGATTAATATACCCAAGCTTAAAACAAAAAGCTCTTCCCCTAGCCTTTACAGCTGAATGAGGCTGAACCTGCATACTTGAAGCAGAGGTTGCTCCCTTTGTGCAAGCTCCAAGATAAAGGGTATCCCCTTCTGATATTTCATGAGCTTTGCCATTGTGCACTTTTTCTACAATTGTTTCCCAATCGCACTTAATTTGATATTCATCTTCCTTCAGACATTGCCATAAATCAACAAGTTCTATATGCAAATCATCAACAGCTAAATCAGCATTATGTTCATAAAAGACAAGGAGAATATTCTCGTTTTTGTCTTTGAAATGTGACTGTTCAAAAACTTCTTTATCCAAATCATTATAAGTGAAATGACTCAACACTAACCTTTCTTTTACTTTTACTTCGTGGTTGTCACCAAGAGCTTTTAATGGTGAAGTTTTCAATTCTAGTTTTGCTTTAGGAAAATCAGGCTGTGATTTATTATCATTTTCTTTCCCGAAATAAGCTGTTTCCAAGTAGTTTCCGAGAGAACCTTTATGTTTAGGGATTATTTCACTTTCAGGAATATCCTGGTCTAATCCTGCATATGTATGATGCTCAAAATTTGTCTCATGAATTGTACTTGACTCAAGACGTCTCGCAAAATCCATGATTGAATCAATATTTGAATCATCATACACAAGTTTTTTCATGCATTATTCCTTAGCAAAAATCTTGTTAAGCGTTTTTCCCATTCTCTCGACCATACCGACAACAAGTGCATTTCCCATGCAGAAATATCTGAACCTTTCAGGCATTCCAGTGTTTGTCCAATCATCAGGGAATCCTTGAATTCTTTCTGTTTCAACAGGAGTCAGAATACGAAGCTTTTTACTTTTTATATCTTTAACAACATGAGTACTTCTATTTAATGTTCCTTCTGATGTAAGCATCGTCCGAGCAGGGCTATCTAAGTTGTCAGGAAAAGCTATTGGCCCTTCGCTAAAAGTGTATGAAAAACCAGTCTTAGCTTTTCTTTCTATTCTTTTGGCACCTTTAAGGAAAACCCATTTTTCCATAACTTTGTCATCAATAAAATATTTTTTATCAGCACTTTTTTCCAATATGCTTCTAAGTGGTATTGGCAACTCAAGTATAGGAGATGTTTTTGCTGTAATAATCTTTCCTTTTGACATATATCCAGAATTCTCAAAAGCAAATTTGAAATTATCTGAAACATCTGAAATATCATCAGAGTCAATCTCGCACTCTGTAAACTTTTTAATGACCTCTATCGGAAATGTTTTTGCAAAAAAACCTGCTTTCTGCATGATATCTTCAGCTGTCTTCTTTTTCTGAGTTATCCCATATTTTGCGCTGTTTTTATATGCAAAAATATAGGTTCTTCTTCTGCGCTGTTGACCACCATATTCTGCAGCATTAACAACCCGCCATTCTACTGAATAATCCAATGCATCAAGACAAGCTAAAATAATACCAAAATCACGACCTCTCTGTTTTGAAGGAGACTTTAGCAGCCTATCAACATTCTCAAGAAGCACAAAAGGTGCATTTTTAGCAATCAAGGTATCTCTAATCTGCCACCAAAGGACACCCTTTTTACCCTCAATGCCTTTTTCGCCGTAAAGAGATCTTGCTACAGAATAATCCTGGCATGGAAATCCACCCACCAAGAGATTATGATCAGGAATTGTACTTTTATCGACACAAGCAATATCAATACCAGTATCAGAATTGACATCACCAAAATGCCTTACATAACAGTCATGAGCCCACTGCACCTTCTTCCCTGGCTCCCATTGCGAGAACCATACAGTTTTCCATTCTTTTGAGGCAGCTTCTAATCCAAGCCGGAATCCTCCGACTCCTGCAAATAACTCACATACTGTTTTTTTCAACATTTTTATATCCATTTGAATTTATAACATATTTTTTTACAAAAAAAAAGTAGCAAGGGTGAGTCCTACCCCTGCTATAAGTTTCTTAATCCAGACTTTAACTGCAACTGAAAAACTTCCTAGTCTGGGATGATTTCATAGCCTTCCTCAATGTCATCACCGCACCATTCGCATGTCTGCCCTTCATCCTTATCAAAGCTGACTTCCAAGGTTGCAACTTTCCCTTCTCTGCTCTCAATAGCTCTCAAACAATCAAAACAAACTATCATGTTTTCTATCATAACAATCTCCTCTTTTCTTATATCTTCTTTCCCGATATACTTCTCCCATATGAAGACCATCCATGTAGTAGCAGCCATCATTATCAAGGACCACAAGCTCTTTGCCACCCAGCGGGGTTATGGCGAGTTCAAGGATGGCTGGGAGTTCCCAGGTGGCAAGGTGGAGCCAGGTGAGACTCCTCAGGATGCCCTTAAACGGGAGATCCGGGAAGAACTGGCCACAGAGATAGCGGTGGACAACTACATCAGTACCATCGAATACAACTACCCCACTTTTCACCTCTCCATGGAGTGTTATGCCTGCTCAATAATTTCCGGCAGGCTGGAACTTCTGGAGCACGAGAACGCAGCCTGGCTTTCTAAGGAAACCCTGCGATCTGTCTCATGGCTCCCGGCAGATATCTGCATACTGGATAAGGTAGAAAGGTTACTTTAGTCCTTATGCCGTTCATCTATCATTTCATCGATTGCTTCATTATTCTTCCAATCCTTTGCACCTGGTTTGAGACCGCCAAGATCAAGTGGTTTCCACTTATTTAATCCTATCGCTTTATCGAACCGGTCCAGCACTTCCATCATGTCTGGCATAAGATAGTCCCGGCACTCGGCCAGCAGCTTCTTTGGCATGCCGTAGAAAGCCTCGGCAATACCTCCGGTGATGCAGGCCTGGGTGTCGGCATCGCCGCCCAACGACACAGCAAGCCGTATGGCATCCTCGTAGTCCCTGCTGTCCAGGAAGGCCACTATTGCCTCGGGCACTGTCCCCTGGCAGGTCTCGTCGAACTCGTAGTCGGGCCTTATCTGGTCGCAGGTGCGTTCCAGGTTGTAGTCGAACTCCTTCTGGATGTAGTCCTTTATCTCATCCTTGCTCTTTCCTGTGCGGGCCAGGAATATAGCGGCCGCTGTGGCATCTGCACCGTCAATTCCGAAGGGATGGTTATGGGTCACCTCCGCAGTCCAACGGGCCACCTTCCTGGTTGTCTCCAGAGTATCGTAAAGCCAGCCTGCCGCCGACACCCGCATGGCGGAACCGTTGCCATAGCTGCCGTAAGGCTCGGTCATATCGGAGAAAAGCCAGTGATGGAACCGCCCGCCGTACCCTGCGAATGGATACTTTGCTCCCCACTTCTTGAAGCTCTTGATCAGGGCCTTCTTCACCTCTTCCTCCCCGGGATTCTTCCCGAACATCATAAGGGCTTCAGCCACAGCTATGGTCATGACCGAGTCGTCGGTGAACATGGAATCGTCGGTTAAAAGAGGGAAATCTGTTGTCTCTATGGGGTCAAACTCGTAGGGAGATCCTACGATGTCGCCTAAAATTGCTCCGTACATATCTGCTCCTTTTTAAATAATATAACACCTGGGGTGTAGCAAATAATGCTACATATAACAATTTTTTTATGGACAATTTTAATAGGCAGGAATAATATGGGGATATATGGAACAGCGGCTCAAAGTTTCTACCTTCCTTAAGTTCTGGGCACCACTTGCGCTCATGCAGGTGATAATGAGCTTCGAGTTTCCTGCCATAATCGCCTTCATCTCCCGCATAGGAGATGCCAAGGAGAACCTGGCCATATTCACTGTGGTCACATCCCTCTCCCTTCTTCTGGAAGGTGTCATAATCCAGATGCTGTCCGCCGCCACTGCCCTCTGCGACAGCTGGAACAACTACCAGCGGGTGAAGCACTTCCTTCTCATAGTGCTGGCCCTGCTTGTGGCAACCCACCTTTTCTGCATCCTCCCGGGACCTTTCGGCTTCATCGCAACCACGCTGCTGAGGATTGAGCCCGACTACATAGAGAGCACCCGCATAGCCTTCCTCCTCATGCTGCCCTGGGTTCCCACCATAGGGGTGCGCCGGCTGTGGCAGGGTGTCCTGATACGGAACGGCAGGACAGGACTGGTCTCCATGATAACTGTCATAAGGATAATAGTCTGCATCGCGGCCCTTGCTTTCATGCTATCATTCAGGAACGTGCCTGGCTGCTATGTGGCCTCCATCGCTCTGAGTCTGGGTGTCACAGCCGGCGCCATATCGGCATACCTCTTTGCCCGCCCTATCCTTAGGGAGCTCCGCAATGTAGTGACCCCCGAGACCATGAGCTGGAGGGAACTGACCCTCTTCTACCTGCCCCTGGCCATGACATCTTTCGTCACCGAGGCAGACCGCCCTATCATAGCCGCCGGCATATCCCGGGGACTGCTCCCTACCGAATCCCTGGCCGGATGGGGCGAGGTAATCTCCATAATCTCTGTCTTCCGGGCCCTCTGCTACTCCACCCAGGAGGCATCAATAGCGCTGTTCAGCACAAAGGAGAACAACCAGGT
Source organism: Spirochaetia bacterium (assembly GCA_017535435.1). Lineage (GTDB taxonomy): Bacteria > Spirochaetota > Spirochaetia > CADAEX01 > CADAEX01 > CADAEX01. Next base: position 22,282 of record JAFXTY010000049.1, read on the forward strand.
GATCCGCAGGGCTGTGTTCAGGATCTGCGCCGTTGTATGCGGAACCTGCTTCTTCTGCATCTTTGTACCGCCGGTGCGGCAGTATATATTCATAAACATATCGGGTCTCACCCCGGAGCTTGCCCAACTCTGCAAGGTGCCTCTCATGGTAATCTCCATCACCCTGTTCACCTTCCCTGTGATTGCATGGCTCCGATCCGTGAACATTTACAACAAGACAACACGGAACATAGGCTGGGCTGTCTTCATGAACCTGATCGCAGTGACCTTGGCTGTAGTCGTGCTGGACAACGGTTTCTCCATGCTGGGCCTTATGGTTGGTGCCATCAGCTACATCTTTGCCATGACAGCTGAGTCCGGCTACTTGACAATCAAGAACATTAGTAGTAATAATTCTTACTAATGAAAGCACAGAGATATTCAAAACAGCGTGAACTTGTACTAAAGACTGTAAAGGCCAACCTAATACACCCTACTGCCCTGGAGATATATGGAATGACCAGAGCGGTGGACCCCACCATAAGCATGGGAACTGTCTACCGGAACCTGAACCTTCTGGCAGAGCAGGGAAAGATACTCAGGATAAAGGTGCCCGGCGGTGCCGACCGTTACGACGGAACCATAGAGCCCCACAACCATGCGGTGTGCACAAAATGCGGCATGGTCATGGACTACACCTTTGATTTTGACGGCTTGAGCAGTCAGCTGGAGAAGAGCGGCTTCAAGTGCGAGGAGCTGAACATCACAGTGCGCGGAACCTGTAAAAACTGCCTGACAAAGGCTTTAAATAACGACATGGAGGAATAAGATGGCTAAATTTGTATGCCCTGTTTGCGGTTATGTATTTGAGGGAGCTGCTGCACCTGCAGTATGCCCTGTTTGTAAGTATGCTGGACCTGACTGGAAGAAGGTCGAGGGCGAGATGAGCTGGGCTGCAGAGCATGTAGTAGGCGTAGGAAAGAAGTTCGGACCAGACGTTCCGGCAGATGTCCAGGAGCAGATCATCAAGGGTCTCAAGGCTAACTTTGACGGCGAGTGCTGCGAGGTTGGTATGTACCTGGCTATGGCACGTGTTGCACACAGAGAAGGATATCCTGAGGTCGGACTCTACTGGGAGAAGGCTGCTTTCGAAGAGGCTGAGCATGCAGCTAAGTTCGCAGAGCTTCTGGGCGAGGTTGTAACCGACAGCACAAAGAAGAACCTGCAGATGCGTGTAGACGCAGAGAACGGCGCAACAGCTGGAAAGACAGAGCTTGCCACCCTGGCCAAGAAATACAACCTGGATGCTATCCACGACACAGTTCACGAGATGGCACGGGACGAGGCTCGCCACGGAAAGGCACTCAAGGGTCTTCTGGAGAGATATTTCAAATAATCTGCTGCTTTATGCACGCAAGGGGCCAGGGTATACACTCTGGCCTTTTTTTATGTTATTTTATAAGTATGAAATGGAATCTTACAAACATCTACAAGGGCTTTGACGACAGCGCCTATGAGGGCGATATAAAGGACTTTGCCGCTATCTGTTCTGAACTTAAGGAGCTGCTCTCCAAGGGTAAGAAAGAGAGCCTTGAGGAGGCGGTGCAGCTTATGGGACGGGCCATGGACCTGTTCGAGAACCTCTACTCCTACGCCTATGCTGTGTTCTCTGTGAACACTGATGATGAGCGGGCCCTGCGGGAGATATCCCGTCTGGAGGAGGCACACCAGAAGCTGGCTGAGTGCGATGTCCTGTTCAACAGTCTGGTTAAAAAATACAAGAAATCAATTCCTGACATGCTGAGGAAAAGCCCAATCCTGGCAGAGCGTGCCCAGTTCATAAAGGACTCTTTAGCAGAATCAGAGCACCAGCTTTCCGATGCTGAGGAGTCTCTGGCCCAGGCCATGAAGGCTGCCGGCGGCGATGCCTGGGGAAGACTGCAGGAGGCTGTGTCAGCTGCCCTGACCGGGGATGGCAAGAGCATAACAGAGCTGCGGAACCTGGCCTTCGACAAGAGCCGCAGTGTGCGCAAGAAGGCATACGAGGCAGAGCTGGCCGCATGGAAGAGCATGGAGATTCCCCTTGCCTACTCCCTTAACGGAGTTAAGAAGACTGCGGCCACACTGGACTCCCGCCACAGCTGGAAGAACGCCCTGGACAAGGCTCTGTTCCAGTCCAGGATGTCGGCCAAGACTCTGGATGCCATGATCTCTGTGATGGAGGAGTCCCTCCCTGAGTTCCGCAAGTATCTCAATAAGAAAGCGGAGCTCCTTGGCATAAAGAAGCTGGCTTTCTACGACCTTTTCGCCCCTATCGGGGAGAAAGGCTTTGCACCAAAGGTATGGAGCTTTGAGGAGGCAAAGGATTATATAATCGAGACCTTCGGCAGCTTCTCTGAGGACATGGGGCTCTTTGCAAAGAACGCCTTTGCCAACAGCTGGGTGGATACACCGCCCCATGCAGGCAAGGTGGGAGGCGCCTACTGCACATCCTTCCCCATCGCCAAGGAATCAAGGGTTATGTGCAACTTCAGCCCTACATTCTCGGGAGTATCGACTATTGCCCACGAGCTGGGGCATGCATACCACTTCCACCTGCTGCGGGAGGAATGCGCCTTTGCCCGGGCCTACCCTATGACACTGGCCGAGACTGCCTCCATTTTCTCCGAGACCATGCTGTACAACACGACAATCAGCAGGGCAAAGGGCTTTGAGAAGAAGTACCTTACCGAGATGTTCCTTATGGAGGTGACCCAGGTGATTGTGGATATCCTGTGCCGCTTCTATTTCGAGAAGGCTGTGTTCGAGAAGCAGAAGGATGGCCCCCTCTCCGCAGCAGATCTGTGCGGCATGATGCTTGATGCCCAGAAGGCCACCTACGGCGATGCCCTGGATCCGAAGCTTCTCCATCCATATATGTGGGCTGTGAAGTGCCACTACTACAGCTGCGACCTGGGGTTCTACAACTACCCTTATGCCTTCGGGCAGCTCTTCTCCATAGGGCTTTATGTAAAGTATCTTGAGGATAAGAAGAGGTTCCCTGCCCTCTATAAGAAAGTGCTCATGGCCACAGGACGCACCGACATAAAAGGTGTTGCCAAGATTGCCGGCATAGATGTGGAGAAAAAGGATTTCTTCCAGGAGAGTATGGGCTTTATAACCAGGATGATACGGAGCTTTCTGCGCTGAAGACTTTAGCTATATCCTCGGCGTTCCTGGCCTCCAGTATCTTCTTCCTGTTCTCTTCCTGGCTCAGCACACCAGATACTGCAGCAAGCACCTGAAGGTGGGGCGCCGCCTCATCTGTTGGTGATGCTATAAGTACAAAGATCTGGGATGGCAGACCGTCCAGGGAGTCGAACTCGATTCCGCTCTTCTTCCTTCCTATTGCGATTGTAAGATGCTTGACTCCCTCGCTCTTGGCATGTGGGAATGCTATTCCGTGCTCCATGCCTGTGCTCATCTTCTGCTCCCGCTGCATTATGTCGTCCAGCAGGACCTGGCGGTCGGTGATGTTGTCCGATGTGCTCACAAGGTCCACAAGCTCCAGGATTGCCTCGTCCTTGTTGGTGGCCTTAAGGTTGCAGATGATAAGGTCCTTGGAGATACGTCCCTGGAGAACCTCCATATCCACCTTCTTCTCCTTGGTCTCCGCCGATTCCTTCCTTGCCTCGGCAACAACCTCACGCTGATGCTGGTTGCTCTGCTCGGTGTCCATGAACCGCAGGAGAACTTCATACATAGAGGTCTTGAGGAACTGCTCGTGGCGCTCCTTGGTGGTTATGTCTATTCCCCTGCCATGCTGGGTTATCGTGAACACCATACGGTTCATACGGGCATGGTAGATACCTTTGTCGCTGTCGATGGTGAGTACGAAGAAACCATCCTTGCGCAGGTCTGTGATAAGCATGTATGTAACCAGGTCGGCAATCTCCCTGGTCTTGAAATCCCAGTGGCAGGTCTTGGTGGCAGAGCTCTTGAGCTCTTTCCTTGTACCACGCTGGTTGCTCTTGAGGATTATGCTCAGGGCCGGAGGCGCTATGATTGTGGTCACCAGTGTCATCATGATGACAACGCCGAAAAGCTGCTCGTTCAGAATTCCTGCTGTAATTCCGATACCTGCTATGATAAGGGCAACCTCACCACGAGGCACCATGCCGCATCCGATACGCATAGCACCGTGGATATTGAAGCCCAGGTAGAGTGCAGGCCAGCCGCATCCTATAAGCTTTCCAAGGATACAGGCCACTGTGTAGACCAGACCGAAGAGAAGGACATGGGCATCGAAAAGCTTGGCCACATGGACCATCATACCCATTACGCAGAAGAACAGCGGCACCAGGAATGCGGTGACACCCTCAAGCCGGTCGTGGATTATTGGCGCTATGTCGGTGCCGGAGAGGGCAAGGCCTGTTATGTAGGCGCCGATGATCATTGCAAGCCCCTGTTTCTCGAATATTCCTGCAAGGAGGAGGGCTATTCCGAAAGCGAATATGGAGAAGTCGTAGGAACTGCGGAATTTCTTCAGGAAGAAGGCAATGCTCTTTGAACAGATAAGTGCCAGAGCAGAAAGGCCCAGCCAGATACCAAAGGCACGGATTGCTATGTTGAGTATGGAAGCGGCATTCAGATGGCTGCTGCTTCCGGACTGGTTCACTGCTGCCACAAGACCCATGACTATGGCCAGGAGCACGATACCCAGGACATCGTCGAACACAGCTGCGGCCAGGGTGGTGACTCCCTCGGGGGAATCCATCTTCTTCCTGTCCGATATTATGCGGGCTGTTATACCTACAGATGTGGCGGTGGACATTATGCCGAAGAAAAGGCACCGCTCGTCCCAGAAATGGGTGTGGAGGACTGCCATGCATGTTGCTGCGCCGAAGATGAAGGAGAATACTACACCGGAGATACCGATTATTCCGCCTCTTACCGAATAGCGGAGGAAAAGGCCCAGGTCGGTCTCAAGGCCGGAGTTGAACAGAAGGATGATGGAGGCAACCATGGCAAAGCCATAGAGCTCCGGAGTCACAGCCAGGGATTCGGAATAGACAGGGAAAAGGCCCTGGGGGAAACCTGGGAGAGGAATGGCACCCAGGGCAAAAGGCCCTATCACAACACCGGACAGGAGCTCCCCTATCACCGACGGGAATCCCAGCCTTTCTACAAGGCTGCCGAATATCTTTACTGCGAAAATAATTATGCTGATCTGAAATATAAGGGTGGTCATAAGACCTGTGATATTTCCTTCCATTTCTGCAACTCCGCCTGAATGTTATCCCTTTTTCCCAAACTTTACAACTCGCTTTTACCATGATATAATTCAATAGATGAGGAAAATATTTCCCATTTTCTTTATTATCCTTGTCTCTGCTTACAGCTTGTCTGCCCAAGGGATAAGCCGTATGACTTATTTTGCCAACCTGTTCGGCCTTTCCTTTGACACAAGGCAGGAGATCCCCCTGAGAGAGCTTTCCATCATCTACTTTATCCTGGACAACACCGAGGAATACCATATCCACTGCATGAGGGGCGAGGAGCAGAACCAGGTCTTTGTCAACACCGACGGCACAGTGGTGGTGCTGGACAAGCACGGCAATCCGGTGACCAACTACAACCGGGGAACCATACGGATAGCCCGTAAGAGCGACCCTATAGGCCATTTCATCCTTGACACCCAGCCCTGGCTCAACTTCGGTGTGGACTCAAACGACCCCACCACTATCGAGGAACGGCTTGAGGCCTATCTCAAGGATGTGCAGAACGCCATCTTTGTATTCCTGTTCCACCGGCGGAACGACCCCATAAAGCAGATCAGCTACAGCGACCTGGACCAGGTGGACAAAGAGGTGTGCCACTTCTTCTATCAGATACTTTTCAACAGATCCTACAAGATACAGCTGACCGACGAGAATATAGCCAAGATGCACAAAAGCCCAAACCTGTGGGCCAAGTACTGTCATCAGATATTCAATCTTTTCTTCTAGAAAATCAAAAGTGCAAAAAAAAAACGTCACACCGAAAAATTCAGTGTGACGCAAGCATAGGCATCTCCTACTGGAATCGAACCAGTGTTGACGGGATGAAAACCCGTTGTCCTAACCCCTAGACGAAGGAGACGCGTCTTGAGCTGCAATGGATTCGAACCATTGACCCACGCCTTAAAAGGGCGTTGCTCTACCAGCTGAGCTAGCAGCCCAAACAATAAATGCAACGACAAAAATCTATCAAGAAAGAGCGATAATGTCAATAATACATTTATTTAATATGCCGGAGGCGGAACTCGAATCCGCAAGGCTTTTAAGGGCCGGGGGATTTTAAGTCCCCTGTGTCTACCAATTTCACCACTCCGGCAGGTCTTATTATTTTACTTTTCCAGGCCCTGACCGTCAAGGGTTAATTTGAATAAACCATTTACAAAACAGGATAAAAGGAATAACTTTTTATCATGAGCATGACAGAAGAAGTTGCCGGCCAGGTCCACCTGTACCCCGGCATTGCAGATACACACACCCACCTTATACTCTGGCAGACCAAGGAGATGGAGTGGAAGACTCTGTTCCAGACCTGTGTGGAGGGCGGCCTTGAGCTGGCCCTGGATGTGGGGACAAACACCGACACTTTCCAGGAGCGTCTTGCCATGGTGAACCAGTTTGACCAGCTCTATATAACAGACGGCCTTTCGGTGAGCAAGTCGGAGTTGCCCCAGGAGGACCTTGAGAGGCGGCTTGATGAGCTGGAGAAGCAGGTGGCAGCAAATGTTGGCGGCGGCAAGCTTGTGGCTGTGGGAGAGATCGGCCTTGACAACCACTTCGAATATGGCGGAGTTGAACGGCAGAAGGAGCTGTTTGCTGCCCAGCTGGATATTGCAAATCAGTTTGACCTTCCTGTGGTAATACATACCAGAGAGGCTGACCCGGACACCTACTCCATGCTGGCCGGTGCAAAGCTGGGCCGGGGAGGAATTATACACTGCTTCTCCAGCGGCTGGGACTGGGCAAGGAAGTACCTGGACCTGGGGTTCTGCATCTCATTCTCCGGCAATGTCACATACAAGAAATCAGAATGCATTCAGGAAGCTGCAGCCAAGGTGCCGCAAGACCGGATACTGGCCGAGACCGACGCTCCATTCCTCACACCCCAGAAGGTGCGGAAATACCCTAACTGGAGCGGCTTCATAGGCTACACCTACGACTGCATAGCCGGTCTGCGCGGCACCTTGCCGGAGGAGCTGGCGGTACAGGTGACCCGGAATTTCAAGACCTTGATGAGGCTGCCGCTGTGATAAAGCATATACTTATGGACGTGGACCACACCCTGTACCCCCGCTCCTCCGGGGTCGAGGGTGCTATGGTGAAACGTATAAACAAGTTCGTGGGCGACTACCTGGGAGTGACCGCCCAGGAGGCGGCCCGGATGCGTGCCCAGCGCCCCGCCGGGGTCTACGCCAGCACCCTCGACTGGCTGCAGCGGAAGTATGGCTTCACCGACATCTACGGCTACTTCAGGGCTATCCACCCCACCCGGTTCTGGGAGCATTTTCCAAAGAATGCAGAGCTCATAACCATGCTGGACAACCTCAAAGTCCCCTGCTCCATATATACAAACTCCTGGGCCAACCATGCCCTTAACGTAATGGACTACCTGGAGATAACACCTTATTTCAAGAAGATCTACGACCTCCCCTTCTGCCACTTCATAGGAAAGCCTGATCCCCGCTCCTTCCGCTATGTTCTTGACGACCTTAAGCTGGATCCAAGCGAGGTGCTGTTGGCAGACGATGCGCCAGAGACAATCATCGCATACACAAAAATAGGGGGCAAGGGAGTACTGGTGGATGAGAATCTCAAACCACGGCAGAACTTCCCTGCCCCCATCATCAAAGAAATAACTCAGCTAACTCAGCTCACCGAGATTTTCTAAATCACATATTTCTAGTTACAACAATATTCACATCTGTGTCCAGGATGTTTGCAGCAACCACATCGCCTGCTGTAACCGGCGACTTAAGGTTCAGAGCGTTGATCACATCCATGCACTTGAACTTAAGCTTCTCCGGAATAGGCTTGTCTGTCTTGACAGGAACCACAGGATGCACACCGCCCTGGATCCGGGCTGTGGAGCAGATCATACGGCGGGGGTCTGTAACCTCGTTCTTGCCGTAAACCTCGCCCCTCTTGCAGGTGTTGCCTGTAACGGTGATCTCATCTCCGCATATCTTTACTGTAAGTCTGCAGCCCATAGGACAGGAGACACATACTAATTTCTTCTCAACGCATTCCATATTATTTCTCCTCCTCAGGCTCTACAGTGATTCCGATCTCTTTTCCTTCCATTCCCTTGAAGATAGAGGATGGAACTGTAAGCTTTATCATCTCGCCAGGGGTCAGGAAAGGCTTCTTATAGCGTCCAAGTTCCCTGCCCTCCTCGGTGATCACCAGATAGCACTTGCCGAACACACGGTCCACTCTCATAAGGATGTCGAACTTATCGTCCAGGTTCTCGGGTCTGAACATGTGGGGAACTGCATAGGAAAGACCGCCTGTCACCTTGAAGGTGTTAGGCTTTGAGTTCTTGGTTATCTCCCCCTTGATATACTTTGCAGCATTTCTTCCTGCCTTCCGGCTCTCCTCGGTGACAAAGTCGACCAGGTCGTGGACATGCACTACGTTTCCGCAGGCGAACACACCCTCCATAGAGGTCTCCATGGATTCGGTGACAACAGGGCCCGATGTCTTCCTGTCGATCTTGATTCCAACCTGCCGTGACAGCTCGTTCTCGGGGATAAGTCCTACAGAGAGGAGCACTGTGTCGCAGGCATATTCCTTCTCGGTGCCGGGGATGACAGCCTTGGTCTTCTTGTCGCACTCTGCCACAACTACTTTCTCTACCCTTTCCTTGCCGTAGATTCCTACGATGTTGTGGCTGTACCACATCGGAATATTGTAGTGGTCAAGGCACTGCACCACGTTTCTGGTAAGTCCCTTGGGGAATGAGCTTCTTGCAACTACTGCGATGACCTGGCCACCCTCAAGGACTATACGGCGGGCCATGATCATTCCGATGTCTCCGGAGCCCAGGATGATGACTTTCTTTCCCACCATCTGCCCTTCGATGTTGATGTACCGCTGTGCAGCTCCTGCAGTGAATACTCCGGAAGGTCTGTCTCCTGCGATTCCGATACCGCTTCTTGTCCGCTCCCGGCAGCCCATGGCCAGCACTATTGCCTTTGCCTTGAGCTCGAAGATGCCCTGCTTGCTGTTCATGACAGTGAGGGTCTTGTCCTGGGATATATCCAGCACGATTGTATCAAGGAAGTACTTGATCTCTGTCTCCTTGGTCATGTTGATGAAGCGCTGTGCATACTCCGGGCCGGTGAGCTCCTCCTTGAAAACGTGGAGTCCGAATCCGTTGTGGATGCACTGCTGCAGGATTCCGCCCGGCTCAACATCACGCTCTACAATGGCGATGCTCTTGATTCCGTTGTTATATGCTTCCAGGGCAGCTGCCATTCCGGCAGGTCCGCCGCCTACTACTACAAGATCAAAATTCATTCTGCCCTCCTACTTTGTCTTTCCTGTAAGGATGTATGAACCTTTCTTGTCCAGCACAATATCCTTCCATTCGCATCCAAGCTCTCTTGCCAGGATCTCGTGCACCTTAGGTCCGCAGAAGCCTCCCTGGCACCGGCCCATTCCAGGGCGGCAGCGCCGCTTTATGGCATCCAGTGTCACTGCAGGGATCGGGCGGTGGATCTCATCCACAATCTCCCCTTCTGTTATCCGCTCGCAGCGGCAGATGATCCGGCCGTAGCGCGGGTCTTTCTTTACAAGAGCAGCCTGCTCTGCAGGAGAAAGCTCCATGAAGACTGTCCGCTTTACAATGGGGTTGAACTCTTTCTTGGCCTCCAGCTTTATGCCGCAGTTCCTCACAATGTCCACAACATAGAGGGCAATGGCAGGGGCTGCGGAAAGACCAGGGCTCTTGATGCCGGCCACATCGATGAACTTAGGAGCATCCTTGACTTCTCTGATGATGAAGTCCCCGGTGGAAGGCTCGGCCCGCATGCCTGCGAAGTTTCTGATGCAGTTTCTGGTGGTGATGGTAGGAACCAGCTTGGAGCAGCCCTGGCGCACTCTGTTAAGAGCCTCGTCGGTTGTTCCTGTGTCGTCCCTGTCCTGGTCCACGTCGGATGTAGGTCCCAGGATTACGTTGCCATGGACGGAGCGTGCCACCAGGATACCTTTTCCATTCTTGTCAGGACATGGGAAGAGGACAGACTGGATCTTGTCGTTCTCGCTCTTGTCCAGCAGGAAGTACTGGCCGATCTTCGGTGTTATGCTGAAGTCAGGGGATGCAACCATGTTATGGATGATGTCTGAGTATACGCCTGCTGCGTTGATGACGCACTTGGCCTCAACCGGGCCGCTGGCGCTGTTGATCTTATATCCATCCTTAGTCTTGTCGATGGAGTCAACTTTGTAGTTCAGCTTATAGTCGGCTCCGTTCATCACAGCGTTCTCCATGAGGGCTGTGGTAAGGAGCATAGGGTCCACTACTCCGGCAGTAGGAGCATAAAGGGCAGCCTTAGCCTCGGGGCTTGCCGCAGGCTCCTTCTCAAGAAGCTTCTTCACATCCACAATCTCAAGGCCTGGGATGCCGTTCTTCTTTCCGCGTTCCAGGAGCACCTTCAATGTCTCCACCTGCTCGTCGGTGAAGGCAACTACAAAAGAGCCGCACCGGTTGAAGGGCACAGAAAGCTCCTTGCAGAGTTTATCAAACATCGGGTTGCCTTCGCTGTTAAGCTTGGCCATAAGTGTACCCGGCTCTGGATCGTATCCAGCATGTACTATAGAAGAGTTGGCTTTGGATGTTCCTGCGCAGACATCGTTTCCCTTGTCAACCACAATAAGCTTGAGCTGATATCTGGAAAGCTCTCTGGCAATGGCAGCACCTACAACACCAGCACCTATGATTGCTATGTCGTACATAGTTCCCCCATTTTATTAGTCTATATAACCAATATATACCCTTTGGTGGAAAATAACTACTGGTTTACAGGTGGTTTTTTTGGGTTTATAGTAGTGATAGATGAATCTGACCATCTTTGTCCTGACACTCATATCCGGCATCCTCAACGCGACATGGAACTTCTTCAGCAAGAAAAAGTCGGGGGATTATTCGGTCATGGTCACCGGACTAGCATTATCCCATCTTATAATACTGCCTGTGACTTTGGTCCTGATGGCCATTTATGGTCTTGATCCAAAGGCTATCCCGGTCATATTGCTATCAGGCTTATTTGCGGGGCTAAACACCCTGCTGCTGGTATTCATGTACGAAAGCTCGGACATCTCCATGGCCTACCCTGTCACCCGGGGAACCGGCGTCATGTTCATCGCCATATTAAGCTCCATACTCCTGGGCGAGCATGTATCACGCATGGCAATAGTGGGCATCTTCCTGGTGCTTCTGGGGGTATTCCTCTTTGCCCTCTCCCGGGGAAGAAGGCTTTCTGACATCTGGGAGAGCATAAAGAGGCAGAAGATCGCGTTCTTCAACGGACTTTCCATGGTGGGCTACAACCTAGTGGACAGGGTTGCAGTGCAGAGCATAAATCCCCTCTTCCTCTACAACTTGCGGGGTGTTGTGGCCATGAGCTTCGCCATCGGATTCCTTATGCTTAAGCGGGGTTACACCTTCAGCCATATGAGGGACACCTTCCGATGCGAATGGAAATATTCCTGCATAATAGGCTACGGCAGCTTCATCGGCTATACCATAATCCTCCTGATCTACTACCTGTTTGCCGAGGCCAAGGCCAGCTATGTCACCCCTATCCGGGAGACCTCCATAGTCATAGGTGCAATCCTGGGATTCATCTTCCTTAAAGAGAAAGCCACCATAAACAAGATTGCTGGCATCCTCTCCATCGTACTTGGTGTAATTCTTATCAAAATCGGCTGACATAAACATAACATAGTCCGAATAAAACAGTAATTTTCTCCTATCGGTTATAAAAATTGAAATCATATAATTTAATAAAGGAGATGGGGAATGAAGATCTTCTTTTCTGCAGAATATGATGAAAAAGAACTGAAGCCTTTGTATGAGCTGGGAGATGTGGACAAACAGGGCTGGGCCCTGGGCCTTCCTAAATTCAGCGAAGATGAGCTTGTAGCCAAGACCATAGATGCAGATATCATTATAACAAGTTATGATGATATAACCAGAAAAGTCATTGAGAGAGCCCCGAATCTGAAACTGATTGCCTGCACAAGGGCAACCCCGGTCAATGTTGATATGCAGGCGGCCAAGGAAAGAAACATCCCTGTCATTTACACTCCTGGTAGAAATTCAGACTGTACTGCCGAGATGACAATAGGCCTTATGCTGGCAGTTGCCCGTAACATTCCCCAGACATACCGGGCTCTGAAGGAAGGCAGATATACTGCAGATCCTGAATTCCGCAAAGAAACACATGCAGGACTGAAGAAAGATGTAATATGGGACATGACTATGGATTCTCCCTATATGGTCTTCAAGGGGACACAGCTTAAGGGAAAGACCCTGGGCATCCTTGGATATGGCAGCATTGGCCGTCGCGTAGGTAAAATTGCCCGTGCCATAGGTATGGAACTTCTTATCTACGACCCTTATGTAGGGGAAATAGATGTGGAGGAGTTCGGTGTACGGAAGGCAGAAAGTGTCGCTGATCTTATGAAAGAATCTGATTTTGTCACCTGTCATCTGAAGGTCACACCTGAAACTACAGGCATTGTAAGCAGGGAGATGATCTCTCTTATGAAACCGACTGCATATTTCATAAATGCATCAAGAGGCGCAGTTATTGACGAGGAAGCACTTATAGATGCACTTCGTGAGAAAAAAATACGCGGTGCCGCCTTTGATGTATATTCAAGCGAACCTATACGCAGCAACCATCCCTATATAACGGAACTGGACAATGTTGTCATTACACCCCACATCGCCGGAGCAACCGATGATGTCCTGGTAAATCACACCAGGATGATTGTCGCAGATATAAAACGTTTCCTGAAAGGGGAACACATGCTGTATCAGTATCGCTATTGAGGAAAAGAAGATGAACAGAGAAAAAGCAAAGCTGGCACAGGCAGAAGTCTATAAAACCGCATTGGATATGTACAGCAGCGGCCTGGTCTCTGGCACCTGGGGGAATATCTCTGCCAGAATAGATGAGACATTCATGGTGATCACTCCGTCGGGAATGGCCTATGAGAGTCTTAGCCCGGATCTGATGGTCGTAGTGAATATGGATACACTGAAGTACGAGGGATCCCTTAAACCTTCTATCGAGGCAATTGTTCATGCTGATATCTATAAGAATCGGCCCGAAGTGAATGGTATCGTGCATACCCATTCCACATATGCCCTGACAGTGGCAACCGCCAGAAAAGAAATTCCACCTATCTGCGAGGATCAGGTGCAGATTCTGGGAGGCTCCATACGGGTGGCAGACTATGCCATGCCGGGAACAAAGGAGATGGCGCTTGCCTGTTTGAAAGCGCTGGACGGCAGGCAGGGAGCCCTGATTGCCAATCATGGGGCTATAAGCTGCGATGTCTCGCTGGCAAAGGCTTTTATCGGATCCCAGATTATTGAGAAGACTGCAATGGTCTATATAAATTCTATGGCTATCGGCGGGCCTGTCGAGATATCCCAGAAAGATGTGGCCTTTTTTTCAGATTTCTTCCGTAATAAATACGGACAAAAAACATAACATAGTCCGAACAAAACAGTAATTTTCTCCTAACCCCTCCTCTTTTCCCTGCCATATAATTTCAGCAAAAGGAGATGAAAATGAAGAAACTAACATTTACCTGTTTGATGCTTTTCATAGCATTGAGCCTGTTTGCCGGCGGTAAAGGCGAAAAGGCCTCAGGCAGCGCAAGTAAAGCTTCTAAATCCAACAGCAGCGCTCCTACAATCGCAGACATGAAGGGAATACCTGAAGGAAAATACAAAGGACAGTATGACCTTGCAGAGTATGAAAAACTGAGCGGCAAAAAGCTTGAGTTCAAGCAGAACCCGATCTTTGACAACGCTGGACTTCCACCGGTAGCAGACAGACTGCCAAAGGACGTTCTTGTTCTTCCTCCATACAATGATATCGGAAAATATGGCGGAACATACAGAGCTATGTCCAGAGGACCTGAGTCTGGAACATCAGAAGTTCTTTCCATACGCCATGTAAACCTGGTAAGGATGACAGATGACCTTAAGGCTATTGTTCCAGATATTGCAAAAGATTATGAATGGAACAGCGACTTCACAGAGCTTACATTCCATCTGAGAGAAGGACACAAGTGGTCTGACGGTGAGCCTTTCACAACAGAAGATATCCGCTTCTGGTGGGAAGACATCAAACTTAACAAAGAGCTTACAGGAAAAGTAAACAGCTTGTTCAGATTCGGCGGAGAGCCTATGAAGGTTACAGTTGTAGACAAATACACTGTAAAGTTCGGATTCAGCGTACCAGCTCCTGGATTCCTGCTCATGCTTGCAAGCTACTACTGCCAGCCATTCCAGCCAAAGCATGTTCTTATGAAATATCATAAGAAATACAATCCAGATGTAGACAAACTGGCCGCTTCCTTAGGATTCGAGAACTGGGTAATGCTTTTCGGCGTTTATTATAACGACTGGAAAGACTGTGTTCATTGCCTGTCCGGCAAGCTCCCTGTTGCTGTACCGACACTGGAATCCCATGTTCTGGTTGAGGAGACAACAGAGCACAGACTGTTCAAAGCCAACCCATTCTATCATATTGTAGATACAGCAGGAAACCAGCTTCCATACACCAATGAGATTGATGAAGTATTCCACGAGGATCAGGAAATCATGACCCTTAAGGTATTGAACGGCGAAGTTGACCGCAAGAACCAGGGTATGAGCCTGCAGCAGTACACTGCTCTTAAAGAGAATGAATCAAAGGGACTGTATAAGGTTAAGCTTATCCAGAACGGCCTGACATCTGCAAAAACATTTGCTCTCAACCCGACCCACAAGGATCCAGTTCTCAGAGAGCTCTTCAACAATATCAAGTTCAAGCAGGCATTGTCACTGGCTCTGAACAGAGATGAGATCAACGAGATTGTTTACCTTGGAATCGGTACTCCAGCACAGTACACACCAGGTAACCCATTGACCTGTTCCTTCATCACACCAGAGATGACCAAATATATGGCAGAGTACAATCCAGAGAAGTCAAAGGCTCTCCTGGATGAGATCGGCCTCAAGACTGGCAAGGACGGTTTCCGCCTGCGCCCAGATGGCAAGCCTCTGGTAATCTATGCAACATTCACAACTCAGGGCTCACCTGCAATCATGGTTGAGATGCTTAAAGAGTATTGGGATGCTATCGGTGTAAGAACAGAGATCAAGGAAGTAAACACTGACCTGTATAAGCAGCTTCTGGCTAACAATGACCATGATATCGGAATATTCTCTCCTACAACAACTGAGATTTCAAGTTTCTACAACAGAGAGTATTCTCCATTCATTCCTGAGTTCGGAGACTCATTCGGCTGCGGAGTTGAATGGCTGAATTGGTACAATACCAACGGAAAGGAAGGCATGGAGCCACCTAAGGATGTAAAGAAACTCTTTAACCTGTATGAGAAGTTCCTGACAACTGAGTTCGGTACTCCGGAATATTACAAACTGGCTGGACAGATGTCAGAAATTGTAGTTAAGAACCTGTTCCTGATCGGTACAGTTTATGACCTCAAGGGACCAATAGTAGTTGGATCCAGACTTAAGAACGCAATCGATCCTGCTATGAAGGGATACACATACTACTACGAATATTCAATAAAACCATGTCAGTGGTACCTTGAACAGTAATTATCTTCCGCTGCACTGCCCACCGGCAGTGCAGCCTTTTTAATGGAGATATTGATGGTAAATTTCATTCTTAAAAAACTTTTATCGACATTAATCACAATATTCTTTGTTTCCATAGTTGTATTTATAATAATAGAGTTACCCCCAGGAGACTTTACAGACAGTTTTGCGGCAGGACGGTCAGATCAAGGCGAAGTGGTCTCTAAGGCTGAAATAGAGAACATGAGAGCACTATATGGATTGGACCGGCCGGTACATGAACGATATTTCAAATGGATATGGGGCATAGTAAGCCGCGGAGACTTTGGAATATCTTTCAGGTATAAAAGCCCGGTTCTGTTTGTGATCGGTGAAAGAATATCCTTTACAACTTATCTTGCTCTCCTGACCATGCTTTTTACATATCTGATAGCCATACCTATAGGAATCTATTCTGCCATGCGGCAGTATACTTTAGGAGATTATTTCTTCACATTCGCCGGATATCTTGGACT
The DNA here is from genome assembly GCA_017535435.1 of Spirochaetia bacterium. GTDB lineage: Bacteria > Spirochaetota > Spirochaetia > CADAEX01 > CADAEX01 > CADAEX01. Next base: position 38,643 of record JAFXTY010000049.1, read on the forward strand.
TTCTATTCCATCTTTCCTGCTGGCATTGCTTCTCCTATACTTCAGCACAAAGTATACCCATACCACTGTAGGTGGCCTCTTCTCGCCGGAATTCAAGAATGCGGCCTGGAGCATGGCAAAGGTAGTGGACATGCTCAAGCATATCTGGGTTGCTGCTGTAGTTCTGGCTGTGGCAGGAACTGCAAAGGTAATAAGAACCTTGCGCGCCACACTGCTGGATGAGAAAAGCAAGCTGTATGTGACAGCTGCTAAGGCCAGAGGTGTATCGGGAAATGCCCTGATTATGAAATACCCTGTCAGAGCTGCAATGAACCCCATTGCCAGTACCCTTGGCTGGGAACTTTCATATGTAATTTCCGGTTCCCCTATTGTAGCAGTTGTCCTCTCTATCCCAGACATGGGACCGCTATATCTTACAGCTCTCTTAAGCCAGGACATGTACCTTGCAGGAACGCTGCTTATCTTTATGAGCCTGATGACAATTATCGGAACCTTTGTTTCTGATATCCTTCTTGCCATCTTGGATCCAAGAATCAGACTGGGGATAAAGATATGAAGATACAAGACGATAATTCAAAAATCAAATATTATACCGCGTCCCAATGGCAGCTCATCTGGTGGAGATTCCGCAAACACAGACTTTCAATCGTCGGAATAACAATTCTTTCTATATTCCTCATATTTGCCCTGTTCCCTGAATTCTTTGCCCCCTATGGCCCCACCCAGAGAAATGGGGAAAATGTATTCTGCCCTCCTTCAAAAGTAGTATTCAAAAACGAAGATGGAAAATTCTCTCCTGTTCCACATGTCTATGGCTTCAAAAGAGAAAGGAACAAGGAAACCCTCAAGATGGAATATGTGGTTGATGAGACCAATATGCAGCCGCTTAAATTCTTTGTGAAAGGGGAAAAGTATAAGCTTTTCGGAATCCTGCCAGGTTCCATTCATATCTATGGTGTGGAGAAAGGATTTGTCCACCTGTGGGGAACTGATAACATGGCCAGGGATGTTTTCTCCCGTACTATATTTGCCACCAGGAGTTCTCTCTCCATCGGTGTCCTGGGTCTTTTCATCGCATTTGTAATTGGCCTTGTCATAGGTGGTATTTCGGGCTACTTCGGAGGATGGGTAGATAACTTCATCCAGCGCCTGACCGAATTCATACGTTCTATTCCTACCTATCCGCTGTGGATGGGTGTTGCGGCCGCCATGCCCAAGGAATGGAGCCCCAAGACAGTTTACTTCATGATGACCATAATCCTGGGATTTATCGGCTGGACCACCCTGGCCCGCCGTATAAGAAGCCAGATCATATCTATCCGGGAAGCAGACTTCATAATAGCTGCAAAGCTGTGTGGAGCCAGTGACATGCGCATTATATTCAAGCATATGATACCTACTTTCATAAGCTATATCATAGTTGACCTGACTATATCGTTCCCTAACATGATATTGAGCGAGACCTCCCTGAGCTTCCTGGGCTTGGGCCTCAGACCGCCGGTGACCAGCTGGGGAGTTCTGCTTAAGGCGGCACAGAATATAGATACTATAATGAGCAGCCCATGGATGCTTATTCCTTCTATCTTTGTAATACTTGCAGTTCTCTCATTCAGCTTTGTAGGCGACGGACTCAGAGATGCTGCCGACCCTTATTCAGAAAAGTCTTGAGGTGAATTATGGATGAAAAAACACTGCTTGAAGTAAAAGATTTATCAGTATATTTCAACCTTAGGGAAGGTGTATTGAAGGCTGTCGATGGAGTAAGCTTCAACGTTGACAGAAATTCGACTGTGGGAATTGTAGGAGAAAGCGGATCCGGGAAAAGTGTGACAGCCCAGGCCTTCATGCGAATTCTGCCCGAGACAGCAGAGATAAAGACCGGTGAGATCAACTATTATAAAGATCCTGACAATCCTATAAAAATTCATGCTCTTCCCGACAGAAGCCCTATCCTAAGCAATATCAGAGGCAAAGAGATAAGCATGATATTCCAAGAGCCTATGAGCGCCTTCTCGCCGCTCCACACCATAGGACATCAGATGATCGAATGCCTTATGCTCCACACCCCCATGACAAAGCAGGAGGCCCGAGAGCGGTCGATAGAGATGCTGGCAAAGGTGGGAATATCGAATCCGGATAAGCGTATAGACCAGTACTCCTTTGAGCTGTCCGGCGGTATGCGGCAGAGAGCCATGATCGCAATTGCCCTCTCCACAAATCCTTCCATAGTCATAGCTGATGAGCCCACCACATCCTTGGACGTGACAATACAGGCACAGATACTTAAGCTTATGAAGGATATGCAGGAAGAGTTCAACATGAGCATCATCTTCATAACCCATAACCTGGGTGTAATTGCCCAGATGGCAGATATGATACAGGTTATGTACCTGGGCAAGATAATGGAAGCCGGAACTGCCGAGGAGATTTTCTACGAGCCCCGGCATCCTTATACCATCAACCTGCTCAAGGCTATACCGAAGATAGGAAGCCATGTGAACAGCAGACTGGAAGCAATACCAGGCCAGATACCTGGTCCGTTTGATGTCCAGAAAGGGTGCAAGTTCTGCACCAGGTGCCCTTCGATGATAAAAGGACTGTGCGACCTCAGGACCCCTGATATCAAAAAGTACTCAGACACACACAGCGTATACTGCTGGAGATGCCTTGAACAGGAGAAATAGATATGGAAGACAACATTCTTGTGGTAAAAAACTTAAGCAAAGAATTTCCTATTTATAAAGGTTTTCTCAGAAAAAGCACCATGTCTGTAAAGGCTGTGAACAATGTCTCCTTCGAGATAAAACGGGGCGAGACTCTGGGGCTTGTGGGCGAGAGTGGCTCGGGAAAGACCACATTGGGGCGTCTTATTCTGCGTGCTATAGAGCCTACCTCCGGAGAAGTGATTTATAATTTCTCCGATGAGAATCAGGTGGATTTCCTTAAGCTGAACAAAAAGCAGCTGAAGAAAACCAGGACAAAGATTCAGATGGTATTCCAGGATCCATACTCATCTTTGAATCCAAGAATGACAGTCCGGGATATAATTGCAGAGACTCTGGTGGCAAACAAGACCATGAGCCGAAATGAGATTGATGAACGGGTCCGGGAAATTGCAGATCTCTGTAAGCTTAACCTGGAGCATTTAAGGCGTTTCCCCCACGCCTTCTCCGGCGGCCAGCGCCAAAGAATCGGCATAGCCAGAGCACTGGCCGTAAACCCGGAGTTTGTAGTGTGTGATGAATCAGTATCGGCCCTTGATGTGTCGGTTCAGGCCGAAATCATCAACCTGTTCAAGGAGATGCAGGCAATCAAGGACATCACCTACCTTTTCATTGCCCATGACCTGAGCATCGTAGAGCATATAAGCGACAGAATCATTGTAATGTACCTGGGGCAGATTGTGGAAGAAGCCGACAAGAGGACTCTGTTCGAGAACCCGATGCATCCATACACCGAGGCACTTATGTCTGCAATCCCGGAGCCTGATCTACTCCGCAAGATGGCACCTATCTTCCTGGAGGGTGAGATTCCGAACCCTATGAACCTTCCTACAGGATGCTATTTCCACCCGAGGTGCCACTATGCAACAGAGAAGTGCAGGAAGGAAATGCCCTGCATGCGCTGTTTCGGCAACCACAAGGTGGCCTGTCATCGTGCAGAAGAACTTCATTTAAAGCAATACATTAAATATTAAACAACTCTGGAGTGAAAAATGGAAAACAATCTTAAGAATTTGCGTTTTGTTCCCTGCTACGATGGTTTTCTTTCTGGCAATAAATCTGCCTCTGAGATTATCGACATCTGTAAGACTTCCGGTTTCTACGGAATCGAAGGACATGCTGAATACGGCATATTCAACGGCACCATAGAAGAACTTACCAAGACAGGAGAGGCTTTCAAGGCTGCCGGACTTTCTTTGGACACATATCATCTTCCATGGGAAGACAAGGAACTGGACGATATCTCTAACCTCTATGAATGCGACCGCCGCAGAGTTGTTGAAAAAGCAAAGCGGTGGATAGAGAAGGCTGTGGCTGTGGGCAGCTCCATCGGAATAATGCATCCATGCAACCGCCGCCGCCATAACGGACTCCTCTGCTACGATGTAGCAGTCGAAGGTGAAGACCGCATTTTCGGGCAGGTTCATAAATCCCTTCAGGATCTCTTGAAGTTCTGCGAGCAGTTCAATTTCAAGATTGCAGTTGAGAACTTTGTTCCATATTCCGGTGGTATGCTTGGAAGCCGTAACGAACATATGACCAGGATATACGAGGAGAACAAGCACCCTCTATTAGGTTTCTGTCTTGATACAGGCCATGCCCTTATGGCATACGGGAAAGATGTGATGAGCGCTTACTATGCTATGGAAGAGCATATAATTGCATTCCACCTGGCAGACAATGCCGGAGACAGAGATTCCCATATCCTTCCTGGTCATGGCAACTTCCCATGGGGTGACTTCTTCAAGGCTCTGAACAAACGGGGATTCACAGGCAATGTCTGCGTAGAGACTCCTCCCTTTGACATAGGGCCAAACTACTCAATGGAAGCATGGTGCAAGATGTTCAGAGAACTTAATGAACTGGTGGAGAAATCCCTGGAGGAATAATTGGAAAACAACATTAAGAATTTACACTTTGTACCATCCTATGATACAGGCGTCATGCAGTCCAAAACCACTCCCGAGGAAATAATTGAGCTGTGTCTTAAAGCAGGCTTCTACGGAATAGAAGGAATTTCTGGAGAAGGTTTTTTCAATGGATCTATCGAGGAAGTCACCAAGATCGGCGAAGCCTTCAAGGCGGCAGGCCTTTCCATAGGCACGTTCCATCTTCCGTACAGTCATGCAGAGATGAATGATATAGCAAACCTGTATGAATGCGACCGCAGAAGAGTTGTGGAGAACGTAAAGAGATGGATTGAGAAAGCTGTTGCAGCAGGAAGCTCCATAGGAATAATCCACCCTTGTTCACGCCGCCGCTGGAACGGTCTTGAGAGCTATGACGTCAAGATTGAAGGCGAGGACAGACTTTTCGGCCAGGTGAGCAAATCGCTCCAGGAGCTTTTAAAATTCGGAGAGCAGTTCGGTTTCAAGATTGCAGTGGAGAATATAGAGCCATACGGAGGCTGCATGCTGGGACACCGGGGAGAGCACCTCAAGAGAATTTACCAGGAGAACAAGCACCCCAACCTGGGTTTCTGCCTTGATACAGGACACGCACTTATGGCATATGGATATGATGTGATGGATCTTTATCATGATATGGAGGAACACCTTATAGCCTTCCATCTGGCTGACAACGCAGGCGACCGGGATTCTCATATCCTGCCGGGACATGGCAACTTCCCCTGGGGTGACTTCTTCAAAGCTCTTAATAAACGGGGATTCAAAGGCAATGTATGTGTAGAGGCGCCACCCTTCGACATAGGTCCTAAATATTCCGATGAATCCTGGTGCCAGATGTTCAGGGAAATGAATGAACTAGTTGAAAAATCTCTGGAGAATTAACATGGAAAACAGAATAAAGAATTTACACTTTTGTCCTTCGTATGATGGCTTTGTCGCTGGTAACAAATCTGTATCCGAGACCATCGACATCTGCAGGAAAGCTGGATTCTATGGAATAGAAGGCTGGGCAGATCATGGATTTTTCACAGGTTCCCTGAAGGATTTTACCAAACTGGGCGAAGCCTTCAAGGCGGCTGGACTGGTGATAAACACCTTTCATCTGCCGTATGAACAACCTGTTTTGGATGATATTGCAACTTTGTACGAGCTGGACAGGACCAGGGTTGTAGAAAGGATGAAATATTGGATTGAGCGGGCTGCGGCATGCGGAGCCAAGATAGGTATTCTCCATCCTACTACCAGAGCGGCCATCAATGGTCTAAGCTGCTATGATGCTGATAAAGAGGGTCTGGACAAGCTTTGCGGACAGGCTAATAAATCGCTGCAGGCTATGCTTAAGTTTGGCGAGCAGTTCGGTTTCAAGATTGCAATCGAGAACATGCCGCCCCGTTCCGGTGGCCGGCTGGGCAGCAGGAATGAGCATATGATAAAGCTGTATGAAGAGAACAAGCATCCCAATTTAGGCTTCTGTCTCGATACTGGACACGCCCTGTTATCATATGGAAAAGATGCAATGAAAGCCTACTATGCTATGGAAGAACACCTTATCGCTTTCCACCTGGCCGATAATGCAGGGGACAGGGATTCTCACCTGCTGCCGGGGCATGGACACTTCCCATGGAACGACTTCTTCAAGGCTCTTAATAAAAGAGGATTCAGCGATACTGTATGCGTAGAAACACCACCCTTCGACATCGGTCCTGATTTTTCAACAGATGCATGGTGCAACATGTTCAAGGAACTTAATGAGCTAGTCGATAAATCTTTTAAAGAGAATTAGCAATAGTTAATTCTCCTAAGATTTGTTTCCCTCCTGTGTAAAAGCAGGAGGGTTTTTTTATCTGCGGCTGTCTCTGAACTCTATAGGGGTGAAACCTGTATATTTCTTGAACAGCCTGCCGAAGTAAGAAGGGTCGTCATATCCCACTTTTTCTGAAACATCATAAGCTTTCTGCTCTGTCTCCAGAAGCATCTTCTTCGCTTCTTCCATCCGTATCCTGATAAGATAATCCCAGATGGTCACCCCTGTCTCTTTCTTGAAGATGTTGCAGAAATAATTCTTGCTCAGAGAGACATAGTTGGATATTTTATTCAGATTTATATCCTCTTGGAAATTCTTTTCGATATACTCACAGGCCAGCCTTACCGGCAGGGTATAATTGACAGAATCCCCATGCTCTGCCTGCTTTAAGTTCTGGTTGATATTTATAATCGCTTTATTGAGAAGATCCTTGAGCTCTGCCTCGTTGATAGGCTTAAGCAGATACCCGGTCACTCCGAAATCAAGCGCCTTCCTGGCATATTCAAAGGTACCATAAGCTGTAAGAATAATAATCTCGCAGTTGTAGCTGTTGGTCTTGATCCACTCTATAAGCTCAAAGCCGTCAATACCGGGCATCATTATATCGGTAAGGACAATATCGGGCATCTCCTGCTTGATCTTATCCATTGCCGCTACGGCACTCTCGGCATATTCCGGCACAATGTCAAAAGATTTCCAGTCTATAGTCGCCTTGACTATCTCGAAGCTGGTCGGTTCATCATCAATCATCAATAATCGCATAGCTCATCCGGTATCCTTATAGTTATCGTAGTACCTTCCCCTATCCTGGAGCTGATACTTAGTCCATATCTGATTCCATATTGCATCTTTATCCTGCTGCTTACATTTATAAGTCCAAGGTTGTGGGAGAAACCCACTGCTTTTTCAGCCTCAAGGCACCCCTGGATATACTTGAGTCTTCCCTCTTCTATACCATTTCCATTATCGGCAATCACAAAGGATGTCACCCGGCTGCTGCTGGAGACTGAAATCTTTATTTCAAGGGGCCTGTCTGCTCTGAATCCATACTTGATGGAATTCTCCACCACTGGCTGCAGAAGCAGCTTGAGGGTCTGATGGCTCAGGAGCTTTTCAGGGCACTCCACAGAAAGAAAAATATTCTTCTTGAACCGTATCTGGTTTATTGCCACATAGTTTCTGACACTCTCCAGCTCTTCCTTTACAGAGACCTTCTTATCCTGGTCATAAAGCCCGTAGTGCATAAGATTCCCAAGGGTGTCGATTGTCTTGATGATATCTGCATTCTGGCCGTTCACAGCCATAAGCTTAAGCGAATTCAATGTGTTCAGAAGGAAATGAGGATTGATCTGGTCCTGGAGTGTCTTTATATTCGCCTGTGTGGCAAGTATCTCCTTCTCATAGACTTCCTTGGTGAGATTGGAAACTTTCTCTATCATCATATCCAGTTTGTCGCTCAGATCCTCTATCTCCTGATAGCTGTCATCGTGGAGCTTTATGTCAAACCGTCCCCGGGATATGAATGTTATAAGCTCCTTCATGCGGTTTATAGGATGGAAGACCCTCTTCTCCAGGATTATGTTCTGGATGAAGAGCCATACGAGGAAAACAAGGAATACAACCAGAATTGATATCTTCAGCTTCGATACATCATCTTCGACCTTGGAGAAATCCACATGGAGCTCGAAATACAGATCATTCTTGAGCGCATATCTGTAGACTCTGTCATATTCGCTGTTATAGAAATGATTCTCCAGAGTTATATAGTTTTTTGCAGAATCATATATCATGGATTTCTCCAGGACAGCACCTGCATTCTTCAATGTAGCCAGGAGACCGTTTATATATGTCCTGTCCAGGAAGACGATGATAAAAAGATTATTCTCCAGCGGGTAAATGATTGATATCTCCTCATATGTGGAGGAATCATATAAATCCCTGACCGGTGATGTGGAGAAGAAGTATGAATCACTGTTGCTCTGGAAACTGCCTGATGGGAAGAAGGTACCGGGATTCACTGGATAATATCGTACCGGGACAGGATATTTTCCATGGGTTTTCTCCAGGAAGCCTGAACGGAGCACTGCCTTGGATTTGGATATCGCTCCAATCTTTCTTTCCATAGGAGTGTCTGAACTGATTATCTTGAGAAATGATTCGGCAGTGTTGTCAAAGAACATGTCCAGATATTTTGCAGTCATCTGAACTTCGTTCTCATACTTGGAGTTGTTTATGTCATATATGATAGTGATTGATACATTATAGACAATGATAAATATGGAGAACAGTAGAAGGAGAAGGGAGATGATGGCGTGCCTGAAAATAATGTTCTTAAGGCTTCTGCCTGTCACGCCGCCTCCTTATTTTACATAAATCCGAGGAACCCGTGGGTTGATGTTGCAGAGCAGCTCGTAGGAGATGGTGCCACAGATATCAGCTGCCTCAAAGGCATCCATTGCACCCTTCTCTGCTCCGAACAGAATGACCTCGTCATCCGGCTTTACGCCATAGGGGTTGGTCCCCAGGTCCACCATGAACTGATCCATGCAGACTCTTCCGGCCAGGGGATAGCATTTCCCATTTATGCAGACTCTTCCTTTGTTGGAGAGAAGCCTGTTGTAGCCGTCTGCATACCCCGCCCCGATGACAGCGATGGTGGTATCTTCCTTTGCCTGCCAGGTAAAGCCGTAGGAGACCTTCTCCCCTTTCCGTACATCCTTGACCTGCAGCACATGGGATACAAAGTCCATGACCGGCCTAAGATCCAGCTTGCCTTCGGTCTCCCGGCTTGGAGCATAGCCATATACCAGTATGCCGGGACGCACCATGTCGAACCAGGTCTCCGGATAAGAGATAATGGCCCCAGATGCGGCACAGTGGACAACAGGGATGGTTATACCTGCTCCCTTTACGCTGTCTATTGCTCTGTTGAAGTTTTCTATCTGCTTTTTAGTGTCTGCCACATCCACATCGGAGAATGTGTCGGAAACTGCAAAGTGGGTGCAGGCTCCGGCCAGCTCCAGATATGGGCTTGCCTCGATATACCGTGCAAGGGGAAGGGCATCCTCCCAGCGGCAGCCTGCCCGGCTCATACCTGAGTCCACCTTGAGATGGACTTTCACTTTCTTGCCGGCTTTCTCACCTGCCTGCTCCACAGCCTTGGCATATTCCAGGCTGGAGACAAAGGGCTGGATATCGTATTTAACAACATCAGCAATCCCCTCGGTTATACAGCCGCGGTAAATAAGAATCGGCAGCTTGACCCCTGCCTCCCGGAGCCTGATTCCCTCCGAGACATCGGCAATCCCTGCCGCATCCGCCAGGCCGCTGTCCTCGGCAGCCTTCACCAGTACAGTTGAACCATGGCCATAGCAGTCGGCCTTTGCAGCCATACAGATCTTACGGCCAGTCACTCTTTTTATCTCCCCAAGGTTGTGGAGGAAGTTTGAAACATTGATTTTCGCATATGTTACAGGCATGGTTTTATTGTATCAGTCTGGAATTGATTTGTAAATCTTAAGAAAATAAAAAATTGCCGCTGCCCCTGTGATTATCCAGGAGAAAATATAGAGCAGATACAGGGACTCGATAGTCTTGAAGAATGCGAAGACAGTGAATATCCAGATGAGACGGAAGACGCAGGATCCCATTATTATTATGAAGGATGGCACCAATGTCTTTCCCAGCCCCCGGGCCGCAGCCACAGAGCCGTCCATCAAAGCCGAGATGCAGAAGGAGAATGACATGATGAAAAGCTTTTTCATACCAGCATCAACAACTGCGCTGTCGCTGGAGAATATGCCTATAAGAGCCCTTCCGTTGGCGTAGAACACACCGCCCAGGACCGCCCCGGCCAAAAAGGCAAGGCCGGTGCTTATAAGGTAGGAATGGAATATACGCTTCTTGTCCCCGGCACCGTAGTTCTGCCCCACGAATGTGGCACCTGCTATGTAGAATGCCGCCATAGTCTGGTAGACCATGATATCCAGGCGGTCCTCGGCGGCGACCCCCGCAACTGTGATTGCGCTGAAGGAGTTTACTCCCATCTGCACAAAGCTGTTGGCAATGGCGAAGACAGAGTGCTGCAGCCCCGCAGGGAGCCCCACCCTGAGTATATGCAGTGCGCTTTTGCCGTTGAAGTACATCTGGGAGAACTTCACATCCAGTTGCGGGGTCCGGCGGAACACAGCATTCAGTACCAGCCCCGCAGACACCATCTGGCTCAAGGAGGTGGCCAGGGCTACACCTGCCACCCCCATCCTGAAGGGAACAATAAAAAGTATATCCAGCGCCACGTTTATGACCCCGGCCACCAGCAGGTAGATAAGGGGTCTGCGGGTGTCGCCGATGGCATTGAGCACTGCGTTCCCGAAGTTATACAGCGCCAGTGCCGGCAGTCCCATCATACAGATGCAGAAGTAGAGCACCGCGTTCTCCATGAGCTCGGGCTTTGTATTCATGGCTGTAAGCACAGGCCGGCACAGTATGATTCCCAGGGCCATAAGGACAATGCCAGCGGCGAGGCAGACAAAGAATGCGGTGTAGATGGTGGAATTCCGCAGATTGTCCCGTTTAGCCCCTACATAGTAGGCCACTATGGCGTTTACACCGCTGGCTATTCCAATGAGCATTCCTATATAGAAAAATATCGGTGTCGTGGTGGAGCCTACAGCTCCCAGGGCCGCAGCCCCTGCAAAACGGCCAGCCACCGCCACATCTGCGATGTTGAACAGCACCTGCAGCATGTTGGTGAAAATAAGAGGCAGACTGAATATTAAAATACCTTTATACAGAGACCCCTGGCAGGGATCCAGAGCATTGCTCATTTATTCTTCGGTTTCCCGCTTCTTCTTTGCAGCCTTCTTTGCTGCCTTGCGCTGCTCTTTCTCCAGTTTGGCCTTGGCCTTGGCCTCTTTCCGTCTCTGCTTGAACTCTTCCTCGGCCGCCTTCTCTTTCTTGGTCTTCTTGTTGAACAGCCGTTTCCAGAAACCACCCTTCTCCCGCTCTTCGGCTATATTCTCAATCCCTTTGGTGGACATAAGGGCTGGCCATGAAGGATAGTAGACAGCCTCGTCAGTATTGTATTTATCAAGAATCTGGTTGAACCGATCCTCAGCTTCGTCAAACTTTCTCTGCTTGAATTTTATGAATGCAATCTCGTACTCTGCCTCGATAATCTTGTTCTTCATATCAGGATACCGGCGCATGAACTCCTCGTAGAACTGGATTGCCAGCTTATACCGGTTCCAGTCTATCACTGCCTCCTGGGCCTTCTGGAAGAATTCCTCAGGTGTAAGGTCCGGATTATCCAAGTCCTTCTTAAGAGAATGACAGGAGGTGAGCAAAAGTACAATCAACATCATAAAAAGTAAAACTTTTTTCATATTCTTACCATCTTTCATATAATCACATTTAGAAGAAGTAGTAAACCTCCGGCTCAAACTCTTCCCGTTTCTCCGACGGGGCAGTCATCTCCTCCAGATTGCCTGAGAAGCTCTTGACTTTCCACTTTGCCCCATCCTTAGCCATGACAAACTCGCATATGCAGTCGCCATCTCCCATGAAACACCTGGCAGTCACCTTGGTCTCTCCCCCGGCGGCAATGCCGTTGCCAATCCTTACCTCTGCAGGGAAAAATCTTGAGTTATGCCATTCATCAAAAAGCATGGTCAGCAGGGTACTGTTATCGCCCATAAAATAGTCGGCAGGGCTCTTGGATATCTTTCCAGCCCTGTAACCATCAAAAAACAGGGCCACAGCAGCCTCGGCCGAATCCGGTTTAAGCCCCGCATCCACAATTTTCCCTAAAACAAAGTCCTCCGGCACCACCGGATTTGACTTCCCTGCCATAAGGAAACGCTTTTCGCCGTAATTTTCTATTGTAATCACATTCTGGTGACTTTTCTTCTTCGCCCGGGATGCAGTTATGCTCTGCTCAATGCTGTTGACCCGGTCCTGGCTTCTCTGGGGAACCTCGGCTTCGGCTGCAGGAGCAGTATCGGAGACACCATTGGTGCTGACAGCCCTGTTTCCGTCGCAGGAGACCATGATGAGTATCATTATAAGAAAAGACAACAGTTTTCTCATTATATTTAATATATCATATAAATAAAACAATGTCACCCTGAAGTAGTTTCAAGGCTTGTGAGTTGACATTGGGCTTTTTGCGTGGGATAATAGTAGAAACAAACAAATAGGAGCGTGCTATATGACAAGTTACAAAGAGCTTGGCTTGGTGAACACCAGAGAGATGTTCAAGAAAGCAGTGAAGGAAGCTTATGCAGTTCCTGCATACAACTTCAATAACCTTGAGCAGCTGCAGGCAATTATTCAGGCTTGTGTAGAGACAAAATCACCTGTAATCATCCAGGTTTCCTCCGGCGCAAGAAAATATGCCAATGCAAACCTTCTCAAGAACATGGCAAAGGGTGCTGTAGAGTATGCACACGAGCTGGGATACGACATTCCAATCTGTCTGCATCTGGACCACGGCGACACATTCGAGCTGTGCAAGGACTGTATCGAGAAAGGCTTCTCTTCAGTAATGATCGACGGTTCAAGCAAATCCTTCGAGGACAACATCGCAATCACAAAGAAAGTTGTTGATTTTGCACATCAGTATGATGTTACAGTAGAGGGAGAGCTGGGAGTTCTGGCAGGTGTCGAGGACGATGTGGCAGCAGAGAAATCACACTATACAAGACCTGAGGATGTAGAGGAGTTTGTAAAGCGGACAGGCGTTGATTCCCTGGCTATCTCCATCGGAACATCCCATGGTGCAAACAAGTTCCGCCCGGAGCAGTGCACACGGAACGCAGAAGGCATCCTTATTCCTCCTCCACTCCGCCACGATATTCTGGCCGAGATTGAGAAGAGAATCCCTGGATTCCCGATTGTTCTCCACGGATCATCCTCTGTTCCACAGGAATATGTGAAGATCATCAACAGCTACGGCGGAAAGCTTAAGGACTCTGTAGGAATTCCTGAGTCTGAGCTCCAGAAGGCTGTAAAGTCAGCTGTATGCAAAGTCAACATCGACTCCGACGGAAGACTGGCTATGACAGCTGCAATCAGAAAATACCTGGTGGAAGATCCTGCCGCATTCGACCCAAGAAAGTATCTGGGCCCTGCACGGGACGAGCTTAAGAAGCTTTATATGCACAAGAATATCAATGTTCTGTTCTCAGCCGGCAAGGCTTGATTCAGACAGTACGCGTTTTGACAATAAAAAAGCCATCCTCCCGGGGATGGCTTTTTTTTGCCTTGGCAGCAGTCAAAGGACTGCGTTCAGGAACTGCTTAAGCCGTGGACTCTTGGGATGGTCGAAAATATCCTCGGGAATTCCCCCTTCCTCCACAACTCCACCGTGAATAAAAAGGACACGGTCTGCCACTTCCCGGGCGAAGCCCATCTCATGGGTGACCACTGCCATGGTCATACCGGCTTTGGCCAGATCCTTCATTACATTGAGAACCTCCCCTACCATCTCAGGGTCCAGGGCCGATGTAGGCTCGTCGAAAAGCATTACATCAGGATTCATCGCCAGGGACCGTACAATAGCAATACGCTGTTTCTGGCCTCCCGAACAGGTTGAAGGATATTTATCTGCCTTATCCTCAAGACCAACTCTCTTAAGGAGCTCCAAGGCAATTTTCCTTGCCTCCTCCTCGCTCTTAAGACCAAGGGTCACAGGGGCAAGGGTAAGATTCTGCATTATAGTAAGGTGTGGGAACAGGTTGAAGTGCTGGAACACCATTCCCATCTTCTGGCGGCATTTATCCAGGTCAGTCTTGGGATCGGTGAGCACAGTTCCCTCGAAGGTTATGCTTCCTCCTGTAGGTGTCTCAAGCATGTTCAGACACCGCAGGAATGTGGATTTACCACATCCGGAGGGGCCTATTATTACTATTTTTTCTCCCCGGCGGATATCTATGGAGATATCCTCAAGGACATTGCGCCCGCCGTTGAAAGATTTCTGGAGATGGCTGACTTTAATTAAAACTTCATCTGTCACTTTTAGCCATCCTTTTCTCGAATATATCAAATACCTTGGTAAGTCCCAGTGTCAGGATAAGGTAGATGATGGCACATGTCAGAAGAGGGATCCATGCATTGTAGGTTGCGTTGCGGATCATGTCTCCTGCCTTGGTCATATCTGTTACTGCGATGAAGCTGGCTACCGATGTCTCCTTGATAAGCACGATGAACTCGCTGGTGTAGGTAGGAAGCACTGCCTTTGCAGCCTGGGGAAGGATAATCTTGAACAGGGTCTGCCGCTTGGAAAGTCCAAGGGAGCGGCCTGCCTCGGTCTGACCGATATCCACACCCTGGATTCCGGCACGGAAAATCTCGGTGCAGTAGGCTCCTGAGTTGAGGCCGTATGCCAGGATAGCAACTAGAAGCTTAGGCAGATGCAGCGGGGCAAACACAACAAAGTAGAAGATCATGAGCTGTGTGGCCAGCGGCAGACCTCGGAGCACTGTGGTGTACAGAGTTCCTATTCCTTTAAGGATTCTGTTGTCGGAGATTTTCATCAGGGCCAGGATGCAGCCCAGGATTGTTCCTATTATGATAGCGCAGAACGCAATGAGCAGGGTGACGCCCAAGCCCTGGAAAATCAGGACATAGCGCTGCCCCGCTATCATTGTGTCGTATATGGATTGAAACATTATTTCCTTACGATGATGACCTGCTCAGATGCATAGTATGGAACTGAGAAGTCAACATTCTTCTTTCTCTCTTCGGTGATTGACATACCAGCTGCGATGAAGTCGATGGAGCCTGCCTGCAGTGCAGGAATAAGGCTGTCGAATGCCATGTCCACAATCTCAAGCTTTACGCCAGCTTTTGCTGCGATGAACTCACCCATGGAGATATCGAAACCTGCAATATCCTTGCCCTCTACATACTCGAATGGAGGGAAAGCAGCATTTGTTCCCAGCTTGATTGTGCCGGCTTTTGCATTGTTGGCAATGGTAGGAATGACAATCTTTCCATCTGCTGGCATGAAAGCTGCAACCAGCTTCTCGTAACCGCCGTTTGTCTGGAGCTCTTTGATTGTTGCGTTCACAATATCCAGAACTGCCTTGTTGCCTTTCTTTACTGCGATAGCATACTCTTCCTTGTTTGCAGAGAACTCAGCATCACGGATGATAGCCAGTCCAGGGTTCTTGTCTACAATTGCCTGTGCAGGAAGCTCGTCGATTACAACACAGTCGATGGCGCCGTTCTTAAGGTCAAGGGCTGCATCGATACCGCTCTTGAAGGAATTAAGCTTAACACCCTTAACATTGTCCTGAACCCAAGCCTCGCCTGTTGTTCCGGTCTGAACACCGATCTTAAGACCTTCCAGGTCTGCGATTCCATTGATAACTTTTTTCTCTTTGCTTCCGCCTGCAAAACATACACTTGCTGCAAGAAGAAGAACCAAAGCAAACAGCAATACTTTCTTCATTTTTCTCTCCTAAATTATGTGAAAAAGTGTTTTTTTGTTTTATACCACAATAATTATAATAATTCAATTATGTTTTTTATACATATTCCAGGAGGTGAATATCAGGTTCTCCACACTGCTGTGAACTGCCTTCCAGCCTAAAAGCTTGAGAGCCTTGCCCGAGCTGGCCACCAGGTTTGCCGGGTCGCCAGGCCGCCGAGGTGCATACTCAACCTTAAAGTCGACCCCTGTTATAGCCTTTGCTTTGTCTGCCATCTCCTGCACGCTTATGCCGTTGCCGGTCCCCAGATTCACAGTCAGGCTCTGCCTGTTCTTCAACAGGTACTCGGCGGCTGCCAGATGGCCGGTGGCCAGGTCGGTGACATGGATATAATCCCTTATGCAGGTTCCGTCCGGGGTCGGGTAGTCGTTGCCGAATATGGCGAGCCTGCTTCTTATGCCGGCCGCCGCCTCCATGATAATGGGGAGCAGATTCGCAGGATTCTTCTCAAGCCCCTTGATGCGTCCTTGGCCGTCGTAGCCTGCCGCATTGAAGTACCTCATGGCGGCGTACTTAAGCCCTTTAAGCTTGTCGTACCAGCCAAGGAACTGCTCTATAGCCAGCTTGGTGTAGCCGTAGTAGTTGGCCGGGTCCTTGGGATGCTCCTCGTCTATGGGCAGGTAGGCAGGCTCGCCATACACGGCGGCGGAGGAGGAGAATACCAGGTTCTCTATCCCTGCCTTGACTGCTGCATTAAGTATGTTGATGGTGCCTGTGATGTTGTTCACCGAGTATTTCTCCGGCTTCTCCATGGACTCCCCCGCCGCCTTGAATGCAGCCAGGTGTATGATCAGGTCATAACCAACCGCCATGGCGCTGTCCAGCTCGGCCGGGTTAAGGATATCCCCTTTTATGAAATCCTCGTCGGGAAAGATGTTCACCATCTGCCCGGTGGAGAAGTTGTCAAATACAGTGACCTGGTGGCCGTTGTCCAGAAAATGACGGGCCACATGGGAACCGATATATCCTGCGCCGCCTATGATGAGTGCTCTCATTATCTACTCCTGTCAGAAGAGACCCTTGAGGCTCTTCTTCATCTCCTTCTGCATATCCTTTGTTGCCTTATCAAGCTCTTTCTGCATATTCTGGGTCTGCTTGTCCACCTGCTTCTGAGCCTCTTCCTTGGCCTTGTTGATCTGCTTCTCAGCTTCCTTCTTGATCATCTTCTCAACCTCTTTCTGCAGCTTCTTCTGCTGGTTGTCCAGGTCTGCCACAAAGCTCTTGAGGTCGCTTACATTGGTGAACACCACAGTCTTCATGCCGGTGTATTTCTCAACCTGTTCCGAGAACTCCTTGGAAATCTTCTCAAGCCGGCTGTTTACCTCTTTCTCCAGCTGCTTCTTGAATTTATCCAGCTCTTCGCTCATCACCTTCTTCAGCCCCCGGACAACCTGCTTGTCCACATCGGTCTCCAGGGAGAAATCCAGCTTGTCCTGCTGGGAATAAGCAAAGCCGATACCGAAGTCCACTTCTTTTATTGTGGCCAGAACACGGGCATAGAGATCATAGATGAAATCCGGCTTGAATGATTTTGCACTGATTGTTGCCGGATCGATCATAAGGTATGCTGATGTGCCGAATTTCTCATTCTTATCATAGAAGATACTTGCCTTTACCAAAGCTTTTCCGTCGATGACCGGTATACCTTTGATATTCTTGGTGTTCGGAACCTGAAGTTTGATAGGATAGGTCTTTCCTGTGAAGTTCATATCAACCATGTTTCCCTTGGGATTGGTCCTGAAGTCTCCCAGGAAATCCAGGTTCTCTGTATAGCCGCCGCGGAGCAGGTCGATGGCTCCGGTTATAGGTTTGTCCAGCAGGTCTGCATCGTTGCAGATGTTGAAGATTGTCCCTTCAATAGAGAATTTCTTGTCAGGCGAGTTGCCTCCCAGCCGTATCTCCCGCATCAGGAACGACGGCAGGTCCTTACGGTAGGTCACATCCCGGCCCTTGAGCCGTACCACCAGCTTTTTCTGCTTCTTCTGCTTTTCAGGCAGTTTAGGCAGCGTCTTTCCCGACTGCTGGAAATCCTTGGCCATGTCTATGCCGTCTTTGATGTAGGGATACCACTTGCCCAGCAGTGTGGCGAAGAATGTGTCAAAGCTGCTGGAGATCAGGCGCTTGCCATCATCTATGTTCGGAATTTTGATAGATTTGATCCGGTTCTGGATATAGCTGGAGTCATGCTTCACAGAACTCTGGAACTTGTCTGCAAGACCCTGCACTGTCTTTGTATCCCGGACAAAGTGGTCCGATATATCCTCGGCCCTCTTCTCAAAGGCCTGGGCCTTCATCTTGGTCTCGTTTATCTGCACTATAAGGTCGTTCAGCTCCTGTGGAGTATCAATCTTGCTGATATCCATCTTGGTGTACTTCTTGACCTCCTTGCCGAAATCCTTCACCTGCTCCTTTGTGGACTCAATCTCTTCCTGCCAATCATTGTAGATAGTGGTCATGTCAGAGACAATCTCGTCCTTCATGGCTGGAGTCTGGAGAGAATTGAGGGACTCGTTGAGGAACTCTTCCGGATCATAGAACCCGATAATATCGGTGATCTCGTTTTGGGCATTGGCAGCCAGGGCAGCAAGGAGCTCCTCTTTCTTTTTCTCGAAAGCTTCGTCCCGCTTACGCTGTTTTTCCTTCTTGGCCTTCAGCACCGAATCGGGCAGAGCGCCGGATGTCTTTCGCGGAGTGCCATAGGTTATCCCTGTGCACTGGGCCAGGTCCATCACAAATTTCTTCTTAAGGAGCTCCACCAGATTGAAGTCCACCGAGATGTTGCCCACCTCGAAGAGGTTCTCCATAGGCTTGTCCTTGTTGGCCACTGCCACGCCCTTGATCACCAGGCTGGAGTCGAATATCTTAAGGTTCACATAGTCGATGTCGGCCCTTGCCCAGAAGATGTTCTCCAATGCGTATTTAAGCCCTCTCTTGACCAGAGGGTTCTTGTAGATGTTCACAAGTGTCACCATGGTGGCGATAAGAATTACCAGGGTGGCAATCCAGATGATGTGGACTCTCCCCTTCTGGCTCTTGATCTGAGAAGCCATCTCCTTGAGCCGTTTGACCTCAGCCTTGTCGAAGGTGCGGCTGTCAGGAATCTGGAGAACCTTGTCGTCCTTCTCAAAGAGAGCTTCCACGTATTTCCGGTCATCATCTATGTAGATGCGGGAAAGAAGCTTGCGCTTGAGGCTCTTGGTATTGTATTTTTTTCTGAAGATTTTAGGAAGCTTGTCCCTGTTGAAATCACTCATGGGTCACCTCCGAAATCTTGATGATAAGCTTTATGAAAGGCACCTTCATAAGGAACTGATAAGCCTTGCTCCGTACAAAGTACTGATACAGTGTGTTGCGCCATACCCGGATGAATATGCGGGCCAGGATGTAGAGGGGTATGTAGAGGAGGATGCCCCAGGCCAGGCCGCCCATGACTATGGTGTTGTTGAAGCGGGTGAATGCAACAAATGGGGTGTCCAGCAGCTTGGCAAAGGTGGGTGTCAGAGCCGGATGAGTCAGGATAGCATAGCCGGTGGTGTCAAACAGCGGGTCTACCAGCGGGATGAAGATAGAGCCCAGGATGATGCTGAGGAACAGAGTTCCCCTGTTGATTCTCAAAAAGAATGTGAATATGAAAAGGAATATCCAGAGCAGATTCCCTTTGGGAACAAATGCCAAGAGCATTCCCAGCGAAAAGGCGTGTGCCAGCTCCCCCGGCGCCCTATTGGCGTTCAGGGACTTGAACAACTGCTTGAAATAGTTTACCACCTGTGCAGCCTCCTAATAAAATTATATTATAACAGTATTATCTATAAATCAAGGCACAGATAAGGGTACGGCCTCGGTAGATGGGTACCCCGTAGACAAGTTCATGTCACACTGGACTTGCTTCAGTGCGACGAACTTGTTGCTACGGAGCCCAATACCTCGCCGCACGCCTTTCTGTGCTTTGATTTTATACTATCCTATTTAATTCTATTGCTTGCAAAGCAGGTGCAAACTATATTCTTTTTTTTTGAAGTTTTTTTTCAAAAAGTCAAATCAAAATGAAATTTTATTGTGTATATAAGGCAGGAGACTGTTTATGCACAAACTAGTTTTATATGAAAACATAACAGATGATGAATTGAAAAAATTGTTTGAAGACATCAGACATACCCTCCAGAGACTTGACTATATTAGGCGATACTATACTGAAAGAAAAGACGAATATGAAATTAGGAACTTTTCTTCAAGTGATAAAAAGTTATTGGGTAAAATAGAGGTTTTCAAAAATAGAGATATAAAAAAACATGAAATCGATGAGGCTTTGTTCTTTATAAATAAGGGATATGATGTGACTCTGCTGCCAGAAGGTGAAATACAGCATGAAAAGAATGTTGATGCCCTGTTCAATTCTTCTTTTCTTGTTGAATTTAGGCAGGTTAAAACAGATAAAGCTAAAAATATTGCTGATGAGATCCGTCGTGCGGCCAACAAAGGAAACAGCGAAATAATATCGGTTTTCTTCGTCGAAAATGCTATAAATACACAAAATGATAGAATCTTATATGAAGTCAATGAAAAAATAAAAAAAGGAGATTTTACAGGAGAATTTTATTCTTTGTTATTAATAAATTCTGGGAAGATAACCCATATAAAAAACATGGTAAGCTCCACCGAAGTGAATACCTACCATAATTAAAAAATACAACGCTCTGATTGATTTGTCAATAAAAAACCAGCCGCTGACTGCGACCGGTTGAAAAGTTATTTTATATTACGTACGATACGGAAGCCATTGTAGTCCCAACCAGACATAGTAGCATCCCAATACCTGTAGTAAACTTGGCATTTTTGACCTTCGGTATCCGAATAACAGCCTCCGCGTAAACTACGTTTTACTTCATCATTCGGATCAACATCCCAACACCATTCAGATACATTACCACTCATATCATAAAGGCCATAACCATTAGGCTTTTTAAGTGCCACTGCATGAGTTTTATTACCACTATTACCCGCAAACCAAGCCACCTCATCTATATTGTCACTTCCAGCATATTTATAGTTTTCCCCTCCTTTTGCAGCATACTGCCATTCTTCTTCTGTTGGAAGACGAAAGCCATCAGCCGAATGATTCCAAGTTACACCCCCATACCAATTTTCTTTGATTGTATATACTGGGGTCAGTCCCATCCTGATACTTAACTCATTGCAAAACTCAATAGCTGCATACCAAAAAACTGCATCCGCAGGAAAACTATAATTATCTTTTTCAAAATGATACGGATTAGAAATATATTTTTTATCAGCCATAACAGCATAATAAAGAGCTTGAGTTACCTCTGTCCTTAACATCTTAATGTTTTTACCGGGGATATCAACCATATCAAGATCAGCCCCTGCATTTATGAACGCATTAAAGATCAAACTACTTCCACTTGCCACGGTAGCTATTAGAGGTGTAAGACCATTATTACAATCGTGATTTACATCTGCACCTGATTTAATCAGAGTGGTTATGACATCAATATTAGGTTTTTTACTATATAATGCTGCAAAAAGAGGTGTAAGCACAACCTCTCCTACCTCAAATTTAGCATTTACATCTGCACCTGATTTAATCAGAGCATTAATCTCTTTTAGATTTGGAGTATCAGACAAACAGGCAGAATACAACTTTTCATCTTTAGATAAAGCAAAAGTATTTGACACCCAAAAAAATAATAAAAACAATATCAGTACTTTTTTCATATTTTTAGTTTTCCTTAATAATTATGCTTTTCCAGCTTTAGCTGTATTTCTGACTTTGGTCGAAACAGAGAAAATATTTCCTTTAGGTGTTTTTACATAAAATTCTGAGTTTGACTTTTGCCATACGATGTAACTTTTTTCATTAAGAAGAACTTTTGAAGAACTAGAAATATTACTTTCCCATGATAAATCTAATTGTTTGGTTTCTTTATAAATTGTAGCCTGATTATGCTTGCTATTAGCGATGTAGAGATAGAAAACCCATTTTGAATCTTTAGTAAGAAATACATTATTGGTATACACTAATGGAGTCAATTTATTATTGTTGATATCATCTTCCAGCATCTCCAAGAAAGTCTGTCCCTCAGCTACATTATTTGTTGCTTGATATGTAGTGTTTGATTCCTGTGAGTAACTGTATTCATCCGACTCAAATAGAGTTATCATTATTGCCGCGGGAATACAAATCAAAAGAACACAGCAAATCAACTTAGGCAGAACTCGCCATGCAAGCAGATAAAAAGAACCTTTAATTGCACTATCGGATATCACGGCATCAGGACAGAAAAGAGCTGTAATTGCGCTCCCTATTTTATATCCTATTTTACCTAATGGAATAAATCCAATCAAAGATAAAATAGTAGTTAAAACCTTAACAAAGGTACTACATTCAGCTTCCCACGGAGCAACAAGTGCAAAGATTAATCCAATAACAATATAAAGAGTCTGGCCACCACATGAATCTTGTCTTTCATCGCTCATTCTGTTATCTCCTTTTCAGTACCATAACCGATATTGGTTAATATCATATATATACCAAATCCGGTTATCATATGTCAAGAAGAACTTGGCTGGAGGAAATGCATGATTTCTTATGATCGGCTGTGGGAAACCATGCGTCAAAAAGGAATATCACAATATACGCTGATTCATAAATTTAATGTCAGTCCCGGTCAGCTGACACGTATGAAGCGCAATGAAAGCGTAAGTACCCACACAATCGAGATGTTTTGCTCTATCCTTCAATGCCGAGTAGAAGAAGTTATGGAGTATATTCCATAATCCATCCCACCATATAGTGCAAAGACTAACCACAAAAACCTGACAGATGAAAATAGTAATAGAATGCCAGCAAAAGACACCCCTGGCGATATTGCGGCCCGAAGGGAGCGCACTTTATCGAGCAGGGGTGCCTTATTGCTGGCAGCAGATTGCTGGTTATAGCTTGTCAGGTTTTTGGTGGTTTGCAGAGCAGTTACTCTACAGTGACGCTTTTTGCCAGGTTCTTGGGCTGGTCCACATCACGGCCAAGCTCCAGTGCGGAGTAATAAGCCAGAAGCTGCAGAGGCACGCTCATCAGGAACGGGTAGATGTACTCCACAGTTTTCGGAACTTCAATAACATCATCAGCAATACCGTACACATCTTTGTCTCCTTCTGCCGCAACTGCGATAATCTTGCCGCCCCGGGATTTAACTTCCTTCATGTTGGATATGATCTTGTCGTGGAGCCGGTCGTCGGTAACCAGGAACAAGGACGGTGTCTTCTCGTTGATAAGAGCGATAGGACCGTGTTTGATCTCTGCCGCGCTGAAGCCCTCTGCATGGATATAAGAAATCTCCTTGAGCTTCAGAGCTCCCTCCATGGCTACAGGGTAGTTGATACCGCGGCCAAGGAACAGGAAGCTTTCGGTATGGCAGTATTTCTTTGCAATCGCCTCAATCTTAGGTGCGGATTTGAAGATGGTCTTAAGCTTCTCAGGCACTGCCTCCATCTCGTCGATGAACTCAAGACCATCCTCGAAGGACATGTTCCTGAGCCGTGCCATGATAAG
>JAFXTY010000050.1 GCA_017535435.1 Spirochaetia bacterium
GGAATCACAATCTATCCTGGAAAGATCGGAAACCTGCCTACATTCAGACTCTGCAACCTGGGAGCTAACACACCAGCAGACGTTAAGGCTGCTATGAAAGAGCTCAAGGCTGCCCTGAAGGCTTGCGGATGCAAGGTTCCAGTAGACCAGAAGGCTGCTGCACCAGCAAAGAAAGCTCCAGCTAAGAAAGCACCTGCTAAAAAGGCTCCTGCAAAGAAAGCTGCTCCAGCTAAGAAAGTAGCTGCTCCAGCTAAGAAAGCACCTGCTAAGAAAGCTCCAGCTAAGAAAGCACCTGCTAAGAAGGCTCCAGCTAAGAAAGCAGTAAAGAAGTGATTTACATCTGATTGATGTTTATTATCGGCTCCTGTAGAAATGCAGGGGCTTTTTTATTATTATAAAAGCATGAAGAGAGTATCTTTCCTGGAATATGCTCCCCAGTCCCCTGGCGTCTACATAATGCGGAACGCCGGAAAGGTCATCTATGTGGGCAAGGCAAAGAACCTCTTCCGCCGGGTCTCCTCCTACTTCTCCGGCAGCAAGGATATCAAGACCACACATCTGGTCAGCAAGATAGAAGACATAGAATACATAATCACTAAGACAGAATACGAGGCGCTGGTACTTGAGAACAACCTGATCAAGAAATACATGCCCAAGTACAACATCAACCTGAAGGACGGCAAGACTTATCCTGTAATAAAAATTACAAACGAGGAGTTCCCCGCAGTCTTCAAGACACGTTATATTTATGAAGATGGAGCCTCTTACTTCGGGCCATATCCAAGTGTGGAAGTTCTGGAAAAATATCTTGAGCTGGTGAAGAAAAAGTTCCCTCTTCGTAAATGCAAAGGACCGCTTAAGCCTAGGAAGACGCCGTGCCTCTATTATCATATCGGAAGCTGTCTGGCCCCCTGCTGCGGCAAAGCGGACAAGAAAGAATATGCCTCTTATGTGCGCAAGGTGAAGACTCTGCTGGCTGGCAATACAAAGACTTTTGTAGCTGAACTGAAAAGGCAGATGAAGGAGTATTCCCAGAAGATGGACTACGAGAAGGCGGCTGAGTGCCGTGACTTCATCACTGCGGTGACAGAGCTGGTGACCGAGCAGAAGGTGCAGGACTTCAATCAGGAGAGCCGGGACTACATAGCATCGGAGAGCGACGGAGTGTATACTGCTTTTGTTGTGCTGCAGATGAGGGGCGGCAAGCTGAGCGGCAAGTCGGTGTTCATCTCCGAGGTGGCCTCTGTGGATGAGGCGGCAACCCAGTTCTTTGTCCAATACTATTCTGCCTTCAAAAGTGTCTCTATGGGCCTTTCTGCGCTCCCAGGAGAGATTTTCACAAACGTGCTGCCTGACACCGAGAACTTGAAGCAGTATTTTGCCGAGATCAGCTTCCCGGATATCCCTATAGCAATGCCTGAAACGCCCCGGGATGTGGCTATAATCAAAATGGCCAGCGAGAACTGCCGCATGGAGCTGTACAAGAAGAACCGGGCTCTTAATCTGAAGGAGGCCCTGGAGGAGCTTAAGAAGATACTCCGGCTTCCGGAGGTGCCACGCCGCATCGAGGGCTTCGATATATCCCATACCGCCGGGACCAACACTGTGGCCTCCATGGTCTCTTTCTTCAACGGAAAGCCTGACAAGTCACAGTACCGCACCTTCCATATAAAGACCTTGGAGAACGGCGAGATAGACGACTACCAGTCCATGCGGGAAGTAATAGCCCGGCGGTATGCCCGGGTGCAGAACGACCAGCTGCCCGAGCCCGACCTGATACTGGTGGACGGTGGCAAGGGGCAACTGAATGTGGCGGTGCACATTCTCAAAGCCCTGGATATGAGCCACATCCCGGTGGCAGGCCTCGCGGAGAAGAACGAGGAAATCTATTTGCCTGGGGAAAAGGATCCAATAGTGCTGCCCCGCACCTCCGAGGCGCTGAAGATATTGCAGAATGTGCGGGATGAGTCCCACCGGTTTGCCAACAAGTTCAGGACCACGCTGCAGACCAAGGATATCCGCGAGGCCGCCGAGGCTGTGCCAAAGTATTTGGAAGAAACATAATGTCATGCTGAACTTGTTTCAGTAAAAACATGTCATATAATAGGAGTGAAAGGAGATATTATGACCAACAGTGATGCATGGAATAAAATTGTTGCTAAATATAATAAGAATATAAATTGCAAAGAAGAAATCATTCAAGCATCTTGGGAGTTGCTTTTTTCTACTATCTTTGAGTATCCAGATTCAGATATAATTTCCCAATATCCAGTTCAAATGGGTTCAACTAGTAAATTTGCAGATATTCTGATTAGGCATGAAAATGAGGATTTGTTTGTTGTTGAACTTAAACAGCATTCTTTAGCTAAACAGTCTGGCCAAGAACAACTTTTCTCCTATTTAAATCAACTGAAAATAGATATTGGTATTCTTATTTGTGATAAACTATATATTTATGATTTTGATTACACCAAGAGAAATGATAATTTTTCTTTTGTTGAGATCAGTTTTACTCCAGACAACCCAGACGGAATAAAGTTCGTAGAACTGTTTAAGAGTGAGAATATAGGTAGACTGAAAATCAAGGAATTTATTATGCAAAAAAAACAATCGGAATCAAATATTGAATCTATAAAAAATGAACTTACCCATGATAATGTTGTACAGATTGTAAAAAAACACCTGGCAGAAAAATATCCTATTGAAGATGTAGAAAAAGTAATGACTGATATATTTATAAGTGTTTCATCCCGGGGAAATGGCGAGGTGTTTTCTGAAGAAAAACAGAATGTAGAAAATGATTCTGCCAACCTTTCTAAACAGCAGATTTGTTCAATTTGCAAAAAATATAATATAAACGTCGATATTTCATGTTTGACTCTGGCTGGTAGAAGCGGTAATTATTATCCAGCAAATGTAAATTATAAATATTTAAACAATGATTGGTGGATTGCTCTGGATGATAGAGGGTTAAAAAAGCTTCATATTTTCCGAGTCCCAGCGAGATCAATTTCACAAAACAAAATGATTAAAAGATCTGATAAACCGAGTTATTTTCTTTTTTATATTTATTATAATAGTGCTTCTTTTTTGGATAGCAAGAGTAAAGTTGAATTCAAGCAGTGGCTTATAAAAACAATTTCATATTAACTTTCATTGGGAAACCTAAGCCAGAACTGACTGAAGGGAGAAATCAATATGGGGTGGACAAGGAAGAGAGAAAAAGATCAAGAGGCTGTTGATGATAATTGCAAAGATGCTGAAGCAGGTAATGCTCCTAAGATATCTCAGGAAACAAACAACGGCAACAATGAGAAAAATGACGTTGATATTATTCTTACCAATTTTGAAAAAACACTAGAGGAATTAAAGCGTATCTTAAAAAAATGTAAGGATCTTGGAGATAAATATAATTGGCTAAAAGAGGAAAATGAAAAGAAAAACAAGAAATTAGGGGAAAAATCAGATGAAATTGAGAGGTTGGGAGGAGAAAACAGGTTTCTAGGTGATGTGAATAAATGCCTAGAAAAAGAAAACGAACGTCTAAAAAGAGAAAATATTAAGAACCAAGAGATATTAGAGAAGAATCTAAGAATAATCACAAATCTAAAAAACGAAAATGAAGAATTAAAAGGAAAAATTAAGAATCTAGATGATAAAAATAAATATCTAAAAGAAGAAAAGGTTGTTTGGAATAACTTAAATCCCGATGATATACCAAAGGAATTGCAAAACGATGCTTATGACCATAAAGTCGACGGCGATATTAGTGGTTGGTATTGGATTGTCCCATATGAGGGCAATCTAAGAGATTTTACACAAAACAAAATGGAAAAGATGCAAGTCCCAAGAGCTAAAAAGCGCCCTATAGATGTATCAGTAGATAAAAATAAACACATAATTTATATAGAAAAAAATAAATATACACATTTTCCAATAAAAGTAATTAGACCACTTTTAATTGCACTCCCTCATTAAGTCGCCTGTTTGGCGACTTTTTTTTCGACCATATGTATTATATTTTCCACCAAAGGAGAATGATATGTTTAGTTATTTAGGGCATCCTCACAATGAAGTGGATGGCGCTTTCTGTTATGGTGGACTGTTGTTTGTAGGCCTTGAGCCGGGAACAAGGGGTTTTATCTGTATTTATCGCTGTTCTTGCTGTGGTGCAATACTGAGAGTTGCTGAAAATTAAGGTGTGTCATTATATGAGACACCTAATGTAGTATATTCCCTTTTGGAGGTAAAGATATGGCCGAACATATCTATAATGATATTCCAGTTATGATTCCATCCTTCAGGTTCCTTGATCCAGAATTGCTTACAGAAGAGCCATGGAAGGAACTAGTCCCGGTTTATTATTTGGGCAAAGAAGAGCCATTACCTTATACTCTTTTCTGTCACGAAATTAAATATTTTATGACAGATAGCCGCAGAGCTTTGGCAGAGGAATTGGAACGATATGCCCTCGAGATGCCTGATTTTGCAGACTTTCGCCCAAATCCAGTGCTAGCCCACAGCGTGAGACTCAAGATGATTGATCTGGGGGTCTGTTGGTCACTCGCCAAAAAGGCGGGGCCTATACTCATAAACTATTATACCGAAGAGAAAGGAGCTTATATTTTCACTCTAAACGCAGGCGAAAAAAGATGACTATGATAAACGATATCAAAAAACCCGTTGTTCTGCCTGAAGTTGTAGTTGAAATCTTCGGCAGACCGTATACTTATTTTATGACTGATAGCAGGATTATGATAAATGCCAAACTGGCGGAAATAGGCTGCCGGAATATAAATCCTATCGATTTACGACTTAACCCCCGTCTTGCCAATTCGGTCAGGGAGAAGATGACTGAGGTTGGCGCAAAGTATTCTTTGACTCTGAGCAATGGAGCAGCCGTACTTAATTATTTTCGCCCGGGGAAAACTCCTTTCCTTGCATATCTGCAGGAGCTTCTTGACCCTTGGAGGAAAACCGCAGGCGAGGAAAAGCCAATATCACTGTTCCAGCAGATGCAGGATACAATCTCTGTGCTCTTGAATCCATCGGTGAAGCTGGGCTGGCCTCCATTGATGAATGCGGCAAACAGGAATGATGCTGATGCTGTCCGTTTTCTTCTTAAAGCAGGTGCTGCCCCTGATGACCATGCTGACGATGGGTTGAATGCCCTTATGATTGCAGTGATTAAGAACAACAAGGAGATTGTGGAACTACTGCTTGCAAACAAGGCAGAAGTCAATACCATGACTTCTTTTGGATGGACCCCTTTCCGCTTTGCCTGCTTTATGTTTCTTGTTGATAAAAAAGAAAGAAAAGAGATCATCAGAATCTTAAAGGAAGCAGGTGCAAGGTCAGATATCAAAGGAGTGCCCTATTTATCTATCTGGGGAAAGATGACTTTCCATGAAAAACTGAATGCATATATCAGCCGGTTCACACACCATGGCTTTTTCAAGGAATCCCTGATTTATAAGCGCTGCAAGATGGATAAGAGGACATTCTCTAAAATAAAGAACAATAAAAACCCGAACTATCATCCTAAGAAAAACAGTGTCTTGCAGCTGATAATAGGATTGGGACTGAAACTGTTTGAGGCCGAGGATCTTCTGGCTTCCGTGGGTTACTCTTTTATCAAGAATGATGAGTTTGACAACATAATCAAAAAAAATATCAAGGCCAGGAAATATGATATCTCAGATATAGATGATGAGCTTTATAAGAAGACGGGGAAAACTCTCTGTTTCTATGAAAAATAATTACTGATGGCGTTTTTGGAGGATTGTAATAAGGTGAAGAACCGCCTCTTGGTCGGTTTCGTCCAGGGTTTGAAAGACCTTGAGCAGCTTGCGGTATTTGGGCGGCAGGGAATCAATTAAGGCTTTTGTAGAAGAATCGCCTGTCATCAGGTATTCCACCGAAACCCCAAGGGTTTGGGCAATCTTGACTGCATTATCAGCCGTGGGCAGTGAGTTATGACCGGTCAGGTAGTTTGCCAGCGTATTCCTGCTGATTCCACATTTGACGGCCAGTTCTTTTATCTGTAGACCTTGGTATTCCAGCTCTGATTTTAAATTCTCCTTGAAACTCATATTTATAGAATAATTAAATTTGGCTTATATGTGATTGATATAAACCTAAAATAATATATAATTGTTTTAAACAATTAAGTTTAATTGTTAATACATCGAAGGGAATGTAATTTAATGGGTATTAAAAGAATAATCAGTATTATATGTTTGATGCTTGTAACAAGCAGTTTATCTTCCGCTTCTTTAAGCGAGCTTTTTATTATGGCTGAAGATGGGACTTTCCTGGGCAACTTTGGAAGCGAGTATGATTCTCAATCTGTATATAACCAATATGGCAATTATGGTTCCCCCTATAGTTCAAAATCAATTATGAATCCTTATGGAACCTATGGGTCTGATTATTCTCAATATAGTCCTTTCAATGCTTATTCATCACATGGTCCCTGGCTGATGGACAGGAATGGCAATAATTATGGGCGTTTATCAATAAACAAATATGCCCATGGGGTGACCAATGATAGCTATAGGATTGCTTTGCAATTAAAGGCAATACGGGATTCTTTGTAATAAAATAAGGAGATAAAAAATGAGTTTAAGTTTTAATGAGATGCAGATTTTAGGATGGCAGATACAAGATGAACTGCGGGCAGAAAGAGCCAGCCGGGAACATATGGCATATTTGAAGGCATATAGCGAACAGGCGCAAAGAATTGCCGAAAGCCGTCGGCAGCAGGATCAATTGGATATGCAAAGAGAGGCCCAGGAGCAGAATTTTGCTTATATGGCTCTTGCTTATGCTCCTCGCAGAACAGCGGAGAAACCAAATAAGGTAATAGTTGTTCCCAGTATTGATGTGGTTGTTGATGATAGACTTCTTGAATATTTTATGACAAACGATCAAGTTGAATTGGTTTTAAAACTTGATGAACTTGGTTTCCGTCCATGGACTACATCAGATTGGTTCTTGAACCTTGTTCTTGCACCAACAGTACGCAGTGCAATGGAGCGAAAAGGGGCTTTATTCTCTATATGTTTGGATACCCCGATAATGAATTACTGGAATCCTTCCGTCAGTCCAGTTCCGTTCTCCTGTTACCTTAATGAATCAATGTTTAAAGAGGAATAAATAACACAATGAAACACTCTAACTCTATATTTATTATACTGATTATTTCTCTCGTCTTATCATTTACAGCCTGCGGTGGTGGCGGGGATGACGAGGAAACAGAAGAAATAATCAATTTATTTGAAAATACAGAGTGGTATTTTTATGATAATGACGAAATAGACACTTACAACAGCATAAGAATTTGGTATAACAGAAATGCATATATTCCATTTTCTTATTTAAGTTCTAATTACATATTTAGCCTTGTCGGCAATAGAGATGTTTATTATGAGCTGGAATCGTATGGCTCCGGTCCGGAAATGCATTTTTCAGTGGATGGCTTAGTTGTCAACAATTATGTAACCACCATCAGTGGTGAATTATCCAGAAATAGATGGGATGCTGAAAATCATATTGCCTCTGCTGACTATTCCTATATTTATGCAAACTTGATGGTAGAAGCAGAAAATGCTGAAACATATACAGGGATTATCCAAAATTGTGTAAAGAAGGGAGGGCATATTTCTAATCCTTTTATTGGCACTTCGTGGGAAACTGGTGGTGGAGACACATTATATTTCAGAGATGATAAAGTATGTTTGGTTTCAGGTACAGAATATGAGTATCTGCTTACAATGGTTCCGACAGAAGATAATCAAGCAACACTCTTTTTAATCAGAAATAAAGATTATGGATCTGCCAGCATCTGGAATGGTTTTCAATATGTTCCAGTTGATAGTTTTTCAATAAAAGGCAAATATTCTGACTTTAATAATCTTTTGCAACTAACAGAAGAAATCACAGCCAATGTTTTTGATAGGAATTAGAAATGATTAATGTTAAACCCACCAAGTGCGTTTTATTGCTTTTCCTCCTCCTTCTCTCCCTCTTTTCCTGCAAAGCAGAGAACAAAATCCAGACTATTGCACAGCAGGTGTCGGAAGAAATCATGGAGCAGTATGAGCCGCTGGAAGGCGTGATGACACTGGTGGCAGATGCAAAGACTGGCGAGGTCATTGCCAGCGTGGACTTGGGCGGGACAGGCGATAATAGGTCAGAAACTTATACCTATGAGCCAGGCTCGGTATTCAAGATTTTCAGCATAAGCTCAGCAATGTTCCTGCCAAATGGAATAACATCTGATTCCAAATTCAATTGCGAGGGTTTTTATGACAAAGTAAAGGGCAATCCGATCAAATGTATAAAAGTCCATGGAGAAATTGATACTGGTGACATAATCAAATATTCATGTTACTCTGGCACTTGCTCTGCAGTAGAGACGGTCACAGACAAAGAATTACACTTTATGCTGAGCCAGTTTGGTTTTAGGGTACTGCCGCCTGAAGAATGGTCTGAGCGCTCGAAATATACTGTTGCCCTTGGGCAAGGTATTGCTGTTACTGTCAAGCAGATGGTCAAAGCAGCTACTGTCTTTGCAAATCATGGAATGCTGGGTGCTGGCGAGATGGAGGTGGTTTCGCCAAAGGTTGCTGATGATATGCTGCTTATGATGGAAAAAGCAACTCAGCCGGATGGTATTGCCAGGCTGCATGGAGTAAAAGATTGCCGTGTTGCAATTGTGCCTGGAACCGCCCAGTGGTATGACCCAGAAACAAAAACCTACTCCGACAACAAGTTTGTTGCCTCTGCTTTGGCCATATTCCCCGTCGAAGAACCCAGATACATAGTCTATAACGTAGTTCTGCATCCCTCAAAGGGTGGAATAACCACTGGTACTGGTATCTGTGTTCCTGCCGTTGGAAAGATTATAAATGAAGTAATAAGGAAATAAGAATAATCGTTCTTGTTGTTTCTCAGTACAAATCGCTGTGCGTTCCAGTACGGAAGAGGTATAGCTCTAAATCTTTGTCATCTATTGAATAGATAAGCAACCAATCCGGTTGGATGTGGCATTCTCTAAAATCTTTGTAGTTCCCGAAAAGGGGATGATCATGGTATTTTTCTGGAAGCTTCTCTTGGTTTGCGAGTTTTGTGACAACCTCATCAAGCAGCTCGATTTTAAATCCGCGCTTAATGGCCAGTCTTAAGTCTTTGACAAATCTATTTGCCCGGATTATATTCAACATGGTCTTCGCAAGCCTCTTTCATAATGTCGCTGAAGGAGTTATAGCGTTTATAGGCGAACTTATCTGTTTTCATCCTACTGTATTCATTCAGTGCTTCTATAGTCTCCTTGTTGGGGATGTCCCGACGAATTTCAAAAGGAATACGCTGCTCCCGCACTGCCTGTTTGAGGAACAAAGTTATTGCAGAAGATAAATCCAGTCCTAAATCGGCCATAAGCTCCTGTGCCTGCGCCTTTAACTCGCTGTCTAAACTGATATTTGTACAAACTTTACTCATATTACCACCATATTAAGTATATAATATGTGTGTAATGTGGTCAAGCTCTTCCTTTCTTCACCATAACCTCGTAGAGGAATACGGGGAACAGGGTCTCCTGCACCTCGGTGCGGACACTTCGGAAAAGCTTGTCGTATCGGGCGCAGGTGGCCATTATTTTTTCCAGGTCAGCAGTGGTGTACCGCTGGGCACCTGCGGTATGGGTGGTCTGACCACGCTTTGTGGTGACACCGTTCTTAAGGCAGGCTTCGTAGGAGCCAACACCCTGGTCCATCATGGTGCGCACGCCCAGCATACGCCGCAGCTGCCATATAAGGCCGCCCAACAGCTGTATGGGGGCTCCGTCCGATGACATCATCAGGTTCTTTGCAATCTCGGTAGCCTTCTCCAGGGTGCCCACCAATAGCTGGTCATAGAGAGTGAATACGTTCTCCTCTTTGCCGTTGAAGAGCATCTCCTCAATCGCTTCCAGGGTTATGGGCTCCTTGCTGTCGAAGAACAGAGCCAGCTTGTCGCACTCGTTCTTAACAGAAAGTGTATTGGCATCGCAGTTTCCCGCTATGAATGCAGCAGCATCGGAATCGATGGGAGTTCCCAGCCTGCGGAAATAGTTCTGGATATAGCTCCGCATCTGGGGCTCCTTAAGTTCCCAGAACACCTTCTCTTCCCCCACCGCCTTCTTAAGCTTTGCATCCACCTTCATGCCGCTGTCGGTAAAGATAAGCACAGCATCCTCGGAGGGCTTCTTCAGGTACTGCAGGAACAGGTCTATATCCTTCTTCTTGAGCTCTGCAGTATCATTAATGAATATAAGTTTGAAACTTGAGAACATAGAGAGGCTTTCCGCTGTCCCTATCACGTCATTCATATTGGAATCGTATGGATAGAAGGTGTACTCCTCGATCTCATCACCATACTGTTTCTTGATTTCTGTGCGGATTGAATCTATGTATGCTTTTTTCTCCCCCAGCTCCGGGCCGGTAAGGAGATAGCTGGGTTTAATCATTCTTCTTCAAACTTGTTCTCGAAGATCTTGCTGATTGCTTCTACAGCTTCGGCCTCGTCGGCTCCGTCGGCCTTGAGGGTAAGGACAGTCTGATATGTGGCGGCAAGGGTAATTATGCCCATAATGGACTTTGCATTGATCTCATCGTCATCCTTTGACAGTGTGATGTCGGACTTGAACTTGTTGGCAACTTTGACAATCATTGCAGCAGGTCTTGCGTGGATTCCCGCCCTGTTCCCAATTACGACTTGTTTACTGATCATATTTATTCCTCGCCGAATTTATGTTCATTGTTGTAAAATGAGGAGATATTCTTGGCCTCGAGCCACTGAATAGTCCTCCGGTTGAATTCCTTTGCCGAGAAGTAGCCCATGCTCTTGAGCCTTTCGTTCATGGCGCCGGTCTCAATTATGATAGGAATATTCCGTCCAGGCTTCACTGGGATGGTGAGGGATGGAATCTGCACTCCCAGAATCTCGGTGGTGTTCTCGTCGGTTCCAAGCCTGTTGTACTCTTTCTCGTTGTCCCATTCCTCCAGGTTAACCACCAGCTGTATCTCCTTCTGGTCCCGGACTGCTCCGATTCCATAAAGATGTGATATGTTGATGATTCCCAGCCCCCTGATCTCCATGTGATGGGCCAGCTGCTGGTTGCCGCCCCGGCCTACCAGGCTGTTGCCATAGAGGTTCCTGATTTCCACCACATCATCGGCAATAAGGCGGTGGCCCCGCTCTATAAGCTCCAGGGCAGTCTCACTCTTTCCTACACCGCTCTTTCCCTGGATAAGGATTCCCATTCCGTATACCTCCACCAGGTCGCCGTAAATAAGCTGTTTGGGTGCGAATACAGAGCCCAGGATACGGGAAAGGCGCCGGGTGAGCTCGGTGGTGGAAAGGGGGGTGACCAGCAGCGGGCAGTTGGCCTTGGATGCTATTGCCTTGATTTTCTCGCCAGGCTGAAGGCCGGTGGAGAAGATGCAGCATGGTATCTGGTATGAGAAGAATTTTTCTATGTTCTGGAAATCGAAGTTCTGCTCTTTCTCCATCTTCTCGATGAAGTTGGATTCTCTGATTCCGAAGATCTGGATACGCTGATAAGTGAAGTTGTCGAAGAAACCTATGAGGGCCAGACCGGGGCGGTCGAGAAAGGACATAGTTATCTCGTTCCCCAGCCCCTGGCGGCCTGCAACGCATTTCAGCGACAGAGCATCATTTTCTTTCAGGTCCAGATCAAGGAGATCCAGGACTGTAAAATTCTTCATACCATAACTATTTTATACTATGTAAGCACAAAAGGGAAGTGTGGAAAATCAGTTGGATTTTTCCTGCATCTTCTCTTTTTCTTTCACAATCTTGGTCTTAACTTTTTCTGTAAGCTGGTCTATTGCATCATAGAGATCTCCGTTTGTGGTCTCGATATAGGCATCACCGCCCCATTTGAATGCGAAGTTGCTCTTCAGGGTGTACATGCCGTTTGCCCGCTCAACAGTGATCTCCAGGAATGTCAGTGTGTCCTCTGCTGTTGCAAGACGCTTGAACTTCTTCTCAATCTGTTCCTTGGTCTTGTCAGAAACTTCATAATGGATTCCTCTGATTTCAAAATTCATACTTGCCTCCTGATTATTGATTTATATTTTGAAACTGTACGTCTGGCCATGTCGATTCCTCTCTCCTTGAGTATATCAGATATCTGCTGGTCGGAGAGATGTTTATCTTTGTTTGTCTCTAGAATTTCTTTTATGATTTCCAGCACGCTTTCCCCTGGGATGGGAAGAAGTAGCTGAAGGGGTAGAATCCCCAGTCGGTCTGAACATATTTGGAGTTTGCAATCCGCGATACTGTGGATTCGTTCCGCTTGATGATCTTTGCAAATTCCCGCTGTGTAAGGGGCTTTAGATACTTTGGCCCCTTGAGGAAGAAATCCCTCTGGCATTTTATGATTGCTTCTGCGGCTTTCTCCAGGGTATCTTTGCGCATCTCCAGTATATTGATGAAGTTATGGGCATCCTGCACCTTATCGTGAACAAACTCCTTTGCCTCTGGGTCTGCATCGGGGGCTTCATCCAGCTCGCTGAAGCTCTGGCTCACCTGCAGCTCCGGGACTGCCAGGTCGTTCATATAGACAGAGAGCTCTCCATCCTTTGCTGTTATGGTGAGGGACGGGATCACAGACTGGTCGGGCTGAGTTGTGAAGGTTCTGCCAGGGAAAGGATTCAGGGTCTTGATGAAATCCCGGATTTCCAGCACCTGTTTCTCGGTTTTTTTCAAGGCTGCGGCGATAGTTTTATACTGCCCTTTCTCAAGCTCTTCCAGATATTCTTTTATTACCTCCCTGGTGCCATCAGGTTCGTCATCGCAGAGGGAGGCCTGGACTGCAAGGGATTCTTTATAATTGGAGACACAGGTTCCCTGGGGATCCAGCATCTGCACCAGCTTGACCGCTTTGTCCAGGGTTTCCTCCTCCGCCTCGGGTACAGCCTCCTGGGGAGAAAACAGGAGAAAGCCATCATCGTTCAAATTTTGAACAAGTATTTCTGCGGCTTCTATAATTGCTTTGTCAATGTTTTTCTGCATTCCCAGCTGAATAAGCAGGTGATCCTGCAGGGATTCTTTCTGTGTAAGGGTGTTTTCGAGGAACTGCTGCTTCCGGTCGGCTTTATCCTCGTCCCAGTCGGTGGGGGTATCATCCTTCGGCCTGGATTTCTCCAGGGAGCTGAGCAGGACTTCTGGGCTGTTTGCCTCTTCCAGGGCGGGGTTCTCTTCCAGCTTTTTCTTGATTTCCTCCCGAAGGTCAAGGACAGGCATTTCAAGGAGACGCATCATCATCCGCATCTGAGGGGCAATAATTTGTTTCTGGGTCTGTTCGGTAGCCAGATTGTTTGAAAGCATCGCCTGCATATCTATATTATACCCTAAAAAACAGAATTTGGCAAAAAAGTTTCTGCTATTGCGAAAAAGCTATAATCAATATATAATTATATAATTATGAAACAATATCTTGATTTAGTGAAATATGTGCTTGAGAACGGCCAGCGGAAAGTGAACCGGACTGGAGTAGCCACCTTGAGCTGTTTTGGAGTGTTCTATAAGGTGAATCTGGCAGAGGGGTATCCTCTCCTTACCACCAAGAAAGTTTATTTCAAATCCATGCTCCAGGAGCTTTTCTGGTATCTTTCCGGGGAGGAGCATATCCGGAACCTCCGCCAGCATACCAAGATATGGGATGCCTGGGCAGACGAGGAGGGACATCTGGAGACAGCATACGGCCGGTTCTGGCGGCGGTTCCCGGTGCCGGAGCAGGGGCTCCCGGGGGAGAAATGGGCCACAAAGTGGGTTACCACCGACCCTGTTACAGGACAGAAGACCTTTGACCAGATCCAGTACATCATCGATTCACTTAAAGAGATCAAGAAGAACCCGGAGTCCCCGGCCCTGCGGAGGCTGGTGGTAAGCGCCTGGCATCCGGCAAATGCGGCGGAAAGCCTGCTGCCTCCATGCCATTACAGCTTCTGCTTCAACGTGACAGGCGGCAAGCTGAACTGCCATCTTACCCAGCGTTCTGCAGACATTGCCCTGGGTGTTCCTTTCAACATCGCATGCTACGCTCTCCTTACCATGATGCTGGCAAAAGAGACCGGATTTGAGGTGGGCGAGTTCGCCCATACCCTTATAGATGCCCATATCTATGAGAACCATATAGACGGCCTTAAGGAGCAGCTGACCCGGACCCCAGGCAAACTTCCTACAGTTAAGATTGCGGACAAGCCGTTCAACGAGCTGACTCCGGACGATATCGAACTTATCGGCTATGAGCCTCAGGGTTTTATTAAATTTGGAGTTGCGGTTTAAGCCATGAAAGAGATAAATGTCATTGTGGCAATGACAAAGAGCCGTGTGATCGGCAAGGATGGCGCACTCCCCTGGCACCTGAGCGAGGACCTTAAGCTGTTCAAAGCCCATACCACCGGCAATATAGTGATCATGGGGCGCAAGACCTTTGATTCCATCGGCAGGCCCCTGCCCAACCGGCGGAACATTGTGGTGTCCAAAAGCATCCGGGAGGACGAGAAGGTAAGCGGCGTGGAGTATTTCCCGGACCTGGATCATGCTGTTGCATCAGCCCAGGAGGGAGACGGCCGCATCTTCATCATCGGAGGGGCCAGCATATATCACCAGATGATAGAAAAGGCTGACCGGCTTTATATTTCAATGGTGGATGGAGAATTTGAAGGGGACACTTATTTCCCCGAAATCAGGGATGATGTGTGGAAGGTGGTGGCCACCGAGCCTCACGCTGGATTTACACTGAAAATATACGAGAGAAAATAATTGGAGAGTTGACCATGGACATGGACGAATTGAAGCTTGAGATCAAGAAGATCATTATTTCATCATTGGAGCTTGAGGATGTAAAGCCTGAGAACATTGTGGACTCGGAGCCTCTTTTCGGAGCAGGTCTGGGACTTGATTCCATAGATGCGCTGGAGCTGGGAATTGCCCTTAAGAAACGTTTCGGTATCTCATTCTCGGCAGAGAGCAGCGACAACAGAAAGCATTTTGCATCGGTGGATGCACTTGCAGCATATATTTCAGCTCAGAAAAATGGAGAGGCAAAATGACAAAAGAGGAAATTTTCGACAAGCTTAAAGAAATCTTCATCAGCGAATTTGAGCTGGATGAGTCAAAGATAACCATGGATGCCCTGGTGTTTGAGGATCTGGATCTGGACAGCATCGATGCAGTGGACATCATTGTAAAGATGAAGCGGTTCCTCCCTGCCAAGATCAACCCTGATTCCTTCAGAAAGGTCCGCACTGTAGGGGATGTGGTTGATGTTCTGTACGAGGCATCAAAGGCAAAATAAGTGGCTTGGACCCATAAGCAGATAAAGGCTGCCGTCTGCATCGGGTTTCTGGTGTGCGGCGGTATTATTGCCATTATCACCCGCTCTGCAAGGATTCTGACTTTCTACCCGGCGCTGGTGAACCTGTTCTTTCTGGTGCTATTCGGGCATACTTTATTTGCAGGTCCCAGCATGGTATATCGGCTTGCTACCCTTAAGGACAAGAGCATTGCCATAAGCCCTTATAGAAAAAAGATTGCAGCATACTGCCGGAATGTGACTCTGGTATGGTGCTGTTTTTTTATTGTGAACGGCAGTATAGCCCTGATGTCTGTGTTTGGAGATTCCTACCGGTTCTGGGCATTATATAACGGATGTATAGCCTACATCCTCATGGGACTTTTATTTTCAGGGGAGTATATTGTGCGTAAAGTTGTGCAGAAGAATATGAAAGGGGATTTTATCCCTCTGACCCAGGTTAAGCTGAATTCCAGGGATATGGATTCTATTGTCTGCTATGAGGGAAGATATACAGATGGTGTTTTCAAGAGGTGGAGGGATTTTGCAGAAGACTGCACCAAGATGCGCCATTTCCTCTTGTCCCAGAATGTGGATAAGTGGATTTTGAACTGCGAGGACTGCTACTATTTCTATGTCACTTTTGCCTCCCTGCTGCAGTGCAGGAAAGAGATTCTCCTTACAGCCAACATCACTCCTGAATTCATAAAAGAGATCCGGCTTCCCGGCATCGGTTTCCTTACCGACCAGAAGGCTCCGGATTCCACCGATATTGCTGCCATCATTGAGCAGCCTTCAATGGGAACCGAGGAGTTTCCCCCTATTGTTGCCTCGGAAACCAAGATTCATATGTATACATCAGGCAGCACCGGCCACCCGAAGGCAGTGCTCCAGCGGATGAAAGAGTTTGAGCTGGACAATGCCTTCATCATGTCCAAATGGGGTGATGATTTCTATAAGCGCATAGTGTGCTCCTGCGTGAACCAGCACCATATCTACGGGCTTCTGTTCTCTGTGGTGCTTCCTTTTGCTGCCGGCGTTCCATTCCGCAGGAACCGTATCACTGTTCCTGCGGAGTTCAAGAGCCTTACCGACACCTCATATATGATTATCGCTGTTCCCGCGTTCCTTAAGAGGACAGTGGAGGATGAGACAGAATCCTTCGGCCTTAAGAGCCCTGTCATCTTCACATCTGGTGGCGTGCTCACCCCTGACGTGGCTAAGAAGACAGACCAGATCATGGGATTCTGGCCTATCGAGGTATATGGAAGCACCGAGACCTCCGGCATTGCATACCGCCAGTCCAAGAACGGCCTTGAGTGGACACCCTTCGACAACGCCGAGATTTCACAGAATGCCGATGGCTGCCTGATTATCCGCTCTCCATACATAAGCGATCCGGCCGGCTTTGAGACTGCTGACCTGGTGGAGATTTTCCCCGACGGCCGTTTCCTGCTCAAGGGGCGTTCCGATTCTATTGTAAAAATCGAAGAGAAGCGTATCTCTGTGACTGAGGTGGAGAACCGCCTTAACCAGAACCCAT
The DNA here is from genome assembly GCA_017535435.1 of Spirochaetia bacterium. Lineage (GTDB taxonomy): Bacteria > Spirochaetota > Spirochaetia > CADAEX01 > CADAEX01 > CADAEX01. The sequence continues at coordinate 16,914 of JAFXTY010000050.1, forward strand.
ATGTGAAGGACAGCTGTGTTATCGCAATGGCAGACCGGAGGCAGTACCTGGCGGCAGCCGTTGTTCTATCCCCTGCCGGCGTGGAGAAGTTTGCCGGCGCTGATAAATTTGATATCAACCAGTACTTCAGAAATTATCTGGCAGGCTTCTTCGAGGCTGTGGTGCTGCCCCGGAAATGGCGTTATCTGGATGCAATCCCCCAGAATGCCATGGGCAAGCGGAAAAAGGATGATATAAAGGCTCTCTTTGAGAAGAAGATAGAGGATATCCACGGCATCTCCTTTGAAATAAAGGAGCAGGAGGAGAATAAGGTTGTTGTTGCCTTTGTCGCTCCAGAGAACTGTGACTTCTACGACGGCCATTTTCCGGAGAAGAAATTTCTGCCGGCCGTAGCCCAGTTCCACATTGCGGTCAAGGTGGCAGAGCAATACTTTAAAGTTGAGATTCCACTGGTGGAGACCAAGAGAATCAAGTTCTCCCATCCTATTCAGCCTGATACCCCTATGCTCCTGACTATAACTAATGATGGAGACAAGCTGCAGTTTACCTATAACGACGAGGCTGGAAGGGAGCATTCAAGAGGCACCTTCCTTGCAAAGGAGCGGCAGTGAGCGAGTTCGCACCAGGGGCTGTGATCCCGGTCTACAACCATGGCAGCACCGCAGAGCCCATAGTTGATTTCCTTGTCTCACACCGCATCCCTGTTGTCCTGGTGGATGACGGCAGCTACCTCAAGAGCAAGGCTGCCCTGGCCAAGATAGAGAAAAAATACCCTGATGATGTGACCCTGCTTACCCTTCCCGAGAACCAGGGCAAAGGGGCTGCGGTGATGATCGGCATAGAGATGGCGGCAAACCTGGGCATGACCCATGTGCTTCAGATTGATGCAGACGGACAGCACGATATCAACAGGGTAATGCCTTTCTTTGAGCTTTCAAGGAAGCACCCGGAAGCCCTGATATGCGGTTACCCGGAATATGACGAGACGGTGCCTAAGAACCGGCTGACAGGGCGGAAGATCACCAATACCATGATAGCAATCGAGACTCTGGGCAGCGGCATACGGGACGGAATGTGCGGCTTCCGGGTCTATCCTGTGGAGTCCACTCTTAAAATACGTAAGAAGCTGGCGTTTCCCCGCATGGGCTTTGACATAGATATTCTGGTAAAGCTTTACTGGTCCGGTGTCCCTGTCATAGACAGCCCTGTCAAAGTGACGTACCCGGAGGGTGGAACTTCCAATTTCCGCATGGTGCACGACAACATAGAAATAAGCATGGTTCATACCCGCCTTTTCTTCGGAATGCTGTTCAGGCTTCCCAAGCTGATTGCCCTGAGGAAGCTCAATGGCTGAGAAAGAGCACTGGTCAAAGCAGCATGAGAAAGGAAAGCTCTGGATGCGGAAATTCACACTGGCCTGCATCAGGATACTTCCTGGAATAGTTGTACGTATTCTTGCTATCCCGATAGGCTTTTTCTTCTGGCTCATCTCGGGGCCGGAGCGGAAGGCGATTATAAAATATCTTAAGAAAGTAAGGCCCGACAGAAAGCCCTATACGCTGCCCCTGTTCCTCGCCTTTTCCATCACTATCATAGAGAAGGTGGAGTCCTGGGCCGGCAAGATAAGGCTGGGCAAGATACATTTCCAAGATGATGATATAAATACAATCTGGAAGGAACTGGAGCAGGGCAAAGGAGCGCTTCTTGTCTGCTCTCACCTGGGCAACATGGAGATGCTCCGGGCTATTGCAGACTTCGGCGATATCGGGGTTTCCCGCAGGGTTCCTGTGATTTCCATCGTGGACTTCAAGGTGACAGCTGGGTTCAACAAGATGATAGAAGATGCCAACAGCAGTTCTATGCACAACATAATCAGCGCCTATGACATTGGTCCTGATACTATGCTTATGCTGCAGGAGCATGTTGCCAAGGGCGGCATAGTAGTTATAGCCGGTGACAGGAATACAGAGGGAAAACTGGACAGAAATTTTGACATCGATTTTCTGGGGTCTTCCGCCCATTTTCCTCAGGGGCCTTTTATCATTGCGTCCCTTCTGGAGTGTCCGACCTACTTTGTCTTTGCCGTCAGGCAGAAGCCTCTCTCTGTTTCGGCAGAATACAATATGCACATTCATAAGACAAGGGTGAAGTTTTCCGGCAGCAGGGCAGAGAAGAAGCAGCAGATACGGCAGATGGCCGAGGAATTTGTCTCCTATCTGGAGAAATATTGTAACAAATATCCCCTTCAGTGGTATAATTTTTATGAATACTGGGAAAAAGGTGAATTATGAGTATTGAAACATCAGTTGAGTTTAAAGTGGAATTTTATGACGTGGATGCCATGGGAGTGGTATGGCACGGCAACTATGTGAAATACATGGAGCTGGGGCGGTGTGCCCTTCTTGATAAGATAGGCTATGGCTACAACGAGATGAAGGAGAGCAATTATGCTTTTCCGGTAGCCTCCCTCAAGCTTAAGTATATAAAGCCGCTGATGTTCAAGCAGACTGCAGTCATAAAGGCAGTTCTTACCGAATATGAGAACCGGATCAAGATAGAGTATTTCATCTATGATAAAGAATCGGGAGAACTGGTCACCAAGGGAGAGAGCATCCAGATGGCTCTGAATATGAAGACCCTGACAACCTCTTTCCAATGCCCGGAATGCTTTATCAAGAAGGTTGAAGCTCTGTTATGAGAAAAATTCTGTTATTCCTTATTCTGTTTCTCGCTTTCACAAGCCTGCTGGCCGCTGATCAGCTGGAGGAGGTCTATTCCAGGATCTCGAGCCATCCGGTGACCAAGGGAGAACTCACCCAGGAGCAGTATATCAAGATGGCAAACCGCAGTCTCATTTCCAAAGGGACTTTTGTCATGGCTTCCGATAATGGAGTCATCTTTGAGATCATCGATCCTTTCCCATCCTCTTTGGTTGTGACCCCGGAGAAGATGGTGCAGACCCTGCCCGGCGATGTGGTTTCTGTCATGGACGGTAAAGATAATGCCATGTTCAGCAATATTGCAAAGATAATCCATTCTGTCTTTGCAAATGATGTGCAGGTGCTCAAGGACAACTTCCAGGTCTCTGTGACCGGGGGGCCCAAGGATGTGGTCACACTGATTCCAAAGGATCCTCTTCTATCCATGCTTTTTCAGAAAATCACTCTGGCCGTGGGTGATTCCATAGATTCTGTCTCTATAATCGAGACAGGTGGCAACTGGGTGAACTATACTTTTTTCAATAAAACTTTTCCGGAGAAGCTGACTGAAGATGAAAGGCAGCGGCTGGCCAATTAGGCGGATCCTTTTCCTCTGTGGGGTGGCTGCAGCCTTTATTGCCGCTCTGTGCCGGGGGATAAACCTGGATACCAGCTTTTTCTCTATCTTCCCGGAGTACAGCTCATTGTCGGAGGTAGAGAAAAAAATATCCCAGAACACATCCTCATCTGTCTATATCTTTGCAGAAAGCTCTGATTTTGATACCGCAAAGAGGGGAGCCGAAGCTTTCTATGATGCATTTATAGACTCCGATATTTTCAGAAGTCTGGTGATGTATCAGGATGCAGATTCCTTCGATGAGGTAAAGACTTTTCTCTTTGAACACAGATATCAGCTTATTGATGATGATACCCTTGCCCTTCTGGATGCGGGAAAGGCAGATGCTGTTGCAAAGGGAGCCCTTTCCCAGGTTTACAGTCCCTTCTCCTTTGCCGATTTAAGCCATCTGGATAAAGACCCGTTCCTTCTGACAGAAAAAAATATGAAAAAGTATGCATCTCTGGGAGCGGGCAATATGTTCATGAAGGAGGGATGCCTTGCGGCCAAGTCTGCAGGAAAGTGGTATGTGATGATAAGGGGTACAGTGACCGATTCTTCCCTCTCCTTCTCCAAAAAAAATGGAATAGGAAAAGTATATGAGCAGATAAAAATCCTGGAGCAGGAAAATCCGGAGATTGCCTATATCTGTTCGGGCGTTCCTTTCCATAGCTATGAGAGTTCTTCCAAGGCCATGAAGGAGATTTCTTGGATAACAGGAATATCCCTGACGCTGGTAGCTCTTATTATTTTTGTTGCATTCCGTTCTTTGGTCCCCATGCTTATTTCTCTGGCCAATATTACAGTATCGCTGATGTTCGGCCTGGCTGTGGCTCTGATTTTCTATGGTAAAATAAATGCCCTTGCACTGGTTTTCGGAACCACCCTTATAGGAGTCAGCATCGACTATTCTATACACTGGTTTGTAAACCGGGAGAGATTATTCCGAAGCCTTGCAGTGAACTGCCTTTCTACCGAGGTGAGCTGGTGCCTGCTGATGCTGGCTCCATTCCCGCTTCTGCGGCAGATTGCTCTGTTCTCGGCAGCAGGCCTCCTGTGCTCCTATCTGACAGTGCGGCTTATTTATCCCCTGTGTCCTGCTGCAGAGGGCTGTTCTGCCGAGGCTGGAGATAAAGCAGGACAGGGGTCTGGGGGACACCTTGCCCGGACTGCCGGGATACTGGTTATAGCTCTCTGTCTTATAGCCTCTGCTGCCTCAGGCATAAGAATAAAAAACAATATCAGGGGAATGTATACAATGTCGGATCACCTGCTGGAGTGGGAAAAGAAGGCTTCCGGCATACTTGGCCTGGGCAGCAGCGGTCAGTACTTTATCGTAGCCGGCCGTGGCCCTCAGGAACTGCTGGGCCGGGAGGAGCAGCTGACAGCCGCCTTGGAAAAGGAGAAGAAGGCTGGCGCCCTGGGTGGCTATGCCGCCATCACCAACTATGTCCCTTCCATGGCGCGCCAGGCCAGGAGCTACCAGGCGGCTTCCCTGCTTCTCCAGCGCTCCCAGGCGCAGCTGAAAGCTCTTGGTTTCGGGAGCGCTGCGGCCGCTCCGTTTGAGCTTGATTACAGGAACAGCGCGGGCAAGGTGGTGTCCTTGAATACAACTCCCTCCTTCCTGCAGGAGAGCATCGACACCCTCTACCTGGGAAAAGTCGGTGACACATATTACTCCGTGGTGTTCCCTCTGCAGGTCAAGGACAGCGAAGCCCTTAAAAGCCTTGCCGACGGAAATCATATTTTCTTCATGTCTAAAATCAAGGATATAGAACAAGAGCTGGATCACCTTACCAAGATAGCTTTATGCTTTATTCTGGCCTCTTATCTGCTGGTGTTCCCGCTCCTGTTTGTTGTATATAAGAAAAAGGCCCTGGGGATTGCACTGGTTCCTGTAGCTGTGATTCTTGGTTCCCTTGCCTTTGTATCCTCCACCGGAGGAGTGGACCTCTTTGCCTGTTCAGGCATCGTCCTTATATTCGGCCTTGGTCTGGATTATCTTGTATATGGTCTTGAGAAAAAGTCTGGAAAAGCCACACTCCTTTCCTTCATCACCACAGAGCTTTCCTTCGGCGCTTTGGCATTAAGCAGCTTTGTCCCTGCCCATGTGTTCGGTCTTACTGTCTGTGCGGGATTGGCTTTAGCTTATCTTCTCTCCTGCTTGATTAACCGCAGTTAAGGTGAAATCGGGGAGATCATTGTATTTCTTGATGATCAGGTTATCTCTGTCTGTCTTACGTTCAAAGGCTGTGGCCATAACATAGCCGCCCCCCTCATACATCGAGTAGAAAAGGCTGCTCTGGCAGAGAATTCTACTTCCGCTTATGGAGAAGGAGGGGGTCTCCCTTACTGCTCCGACAGTGGTTCCCAGCAGCTTTATATGAGCCTCCTTGAGCACCCACAGCATCATAAAACGTCTCTGTTTCTCTTGGGGATTTCCAGCCTCTTCCAAGAAGGCTTTCTCCTCTGGATGAAAAAACTTCTCCGCTATGGCAATGGAAACTTTTCTGTCAGAGCGCTCGATATCGCATCCTGTCTTTCCTTCTGACATTGTACAGATCACCAGATTCTTGGCATGGGAGATGTTGAAATCCACATTGCAATCGGTATACTCCGGCCTCCCTGCCTGGGTTATGTGCCGTTCCGGGTGGCTGCCTATCAGCTCTTCTTCCATAAGGGAAAGGAGCTCAAGCCCTTTTGTGTGCTGCTCCTTATAAATGTGAGATTCTGATGATAAAATGCCCAGTCTGCTTTCCATCAATGCAAGTATATAGCTTTTTTTACTGGAAAGGAAGTCAATTAACTGTTATTATATAATATTATGAAGGTTGCTCTTAAGCTTCTGACCGTTCTAATGATCTCCATCCTCCTCTTCTCCTGTGTCACCAGACGGGAGAATGATGCCAGATATTCGGTATATGTTACAAACGAGGCAAAATTCGAGCTTCTGCCCCCTTCAGCCTTCCAGGAGAACATGGACCGGTTCCAGAACATAACCGGCTATTTCCAGAATAAAGTGCACATCTTCGGAGCCTATATCAAGAGCGATGACGAGAGGGTGGCAATCACCTTCTTCAACCAGATGGGAGGTAGCGTGGGAGATCTGCTTTACACAGGGGATTCCCTTCAGGCCGATTCACATTTCACCCCTCCTGGGGCAAAATTTGAATATATGATGGCAGACTTCCAGTTCTGCTACTGCAAAAAGGAACTCCTTGCCGAAAGCCTTGAGGCTGTGGGACTCCGTTTCGGGTGCACTGAGCAGGATGGAAAGGAGATCCGGCAGATATGGGATAAGGACCAGCTGGTAATCCAGGTGGAAAAAGAGAAAAACCATACCAGTCTCCAGAATTTCCTGCGGCAGTACAGATACGATATCCAGGAGGGAACCTGATGGCTGTCTATCTTTCTTCCCCGGGTGTTGCATGCTGTGCCGGAAGCGGACTTGCAGCCCTGCATGATGCAGTTTTGGAAAGGAAGCCATGGCATAAGACTGACCTTGCAATGGAAGCTCTTATGGATGATGCCCTGTCTCAGATCAAGGATGCCGTGGCCTTGGCTGTAAATCGTTATGGAAACAGCCGTATAGGAGTTTTTGTAGGCTCCTGCGACAACGGCACTTCCTATTCCCTGCCGGCACACAAGCAGTTCTTTGAAACCGGCTCATTTCCTGCTGGCTACTCATTCTCATACCAGAAGGCAGATTATCCCGCCGCATATATTCAGAAAAAACTGGGGCTCCGTGGCTTTGCCGCCGCCTGTGCCACCGCCTGCGCCTCCAGTGCCAGCGCTATAATCAAGGCATGCCAGCTTATAAAGGCAGGTTTCTGCGATGCAGCTGTTGCAGGGGGTGTGGATATAGCCTCCAGGATTGTCCTTTCCGGCTTTGGGGCACTGGAGGCAGTTTCCCCAGGTCTTACCAATCCTTTCAGTAAGAACAGGGACGGTATTTCCCTTGGAGATGGAGCCGCATTCTTTGTCATTGCCCGGGAAGACCTGTGGGAAACAGGCATACAGCTTCTGGGCTGGGGTGAAAGCTCCGATGCCCATCACATTACTGCTCCCGAGGCCAGCGGCGCACAGGCGGCTGCCGCAATAAAGAAGGCATTGGACAGCGCCGGGCTTAAGCCGACTGATATCGATTACATAAACCTTCATGGAACCGGAACCAAGCTGAACGATCTTATGGAAAGCCGGGCCGTGGCCAGTAACTTTGGATCGGGGATGCCTCCTGTAAGCTCCACAAAGCCGGTCACTGGCCACACCCTGGGGGCGGCTGGGGCTCTTGAGCTTGCAATCTGCTGTTCCCTCATCACTGCCGGCGACGGCAAGCTTCCTCCCCAGCTCTGGGACGGAGAAAAAGATGAAGAGCTGGAACCTCTTAACTTTGCAGAAAAAGAAAAAACATATAAAGGCATCCGCACCTGCATGAGCAACACCTTCGGCTTCGGCGGCTGCAATGTGAGCCTGATAATTGGAGAGAAAGATGAAGGCCATTGAGAAAGATGAACTTATAAACCTGCTTCCTCACAAGGGAAGGATGTTCCTCCTGGACCGTGCGGTGGATGTGGATTATGAGGATTATTCCATAAAGACCCAGGTGGATGTGACAAAGAATTCCATGTTCTATGACGAGGGGCTGGGAGGGATTCCTTCTTACATAACCTTTGAATATATGGCTCAGAGCATCTCTGCCCTTTCTGGCTTTGCCAACAGGCGCAAGGGATTGCCTCCGAAGGTGGGAGTCATCCTCAGTGTCTCTGACTTCAAAACCTTTGTTCCTGTGCTTGAGGCGGGAACAACTGTCACAGTCGCAGATTACCATCAGGCTGTGGTGGACCGGGTCTTCTCTTTCAACTGCACAGCCCATGTGGGTGACACTCTTGTGGCATCCGGCAAGCTTACAGTGATGGACATTGATGATCTGAGCGAATTGGGTATATGATGAAGGAAGGAGCTTTTATGGATAAAAAGAAAGTGCTTGTGACCGGGGCTGGCCGGGGTATTGGCCGCGCCATTGCCTTGGCCTGTGCAAAGGCAGGATATGAGGTTATTGCCCATTACAATAAAAGCAGCCGGCCGGCAGCTGAGCTGAAATCTGAGATTGAAGCAGGCGGCGGTGTATGCCGGCTTATCCAGTTTGATATCTCTGACCGGGCCGACTGCCGCAGGAAACTTGAGGCTCTATGGGAAGAGCAGGGGCCGCTGTGGGGCATTGTGTGCAATGCTGGAATCTGCTCCGACAACACCTTTGTGGCTCTGTCTGACAATCAGTGGGATTCTGTCATCAACACCAACCTGAACGGTTTCTTCAATGTCCTTTCTCCGCTTGTAATGCCTATGTGCCGCAAGAAAAAGGGACGCATAGTGACAATAGCCTCTGCCTCCGGCATCATAGGAAACCGGGGTCAGGTCAACTACAGCGCCTCCAAGGCCGGGATCATAGGTGCCACCAAGGCTCTTGCAACCGAACTTGCCAGCCGTTCCATCACCGTGAACTGCGTGGCTCCGGGGGTAATTGAGACAGATATGATAGGGGAGGTTCCCGAGGACAAGGTTCTGCCTGCCATCCCTATGGGGAGATTCGGAAAACCTGAGGAAGTGGCTCCTGTTGTAGTATTCCTCCTCTCTGAGGAAGCATCTTACATAACACGGCAGGTTATTTCTGTAAACGGTGGTCTATTATGAACAGAAGAGTTGTGGTAACTGGCGGAAGCGTAATCTCTGCCCTGGGAAATGAATGGAACGAGATTTTTGCAAACCTGAAGCAGAAGAAGAACAAAATCAAATATATGCCTGAATGGGAGAGGTACCAGGGGATGAACACCCGTCTGGCCTGTCCTGTGGATTTTAAGGCTCCCGATTTCCCCCGGAAAAAAACCAGGGGCATGGGACGCATTGCCCTTATGGCTGTGACCAGTGCAGATAATGCTCTTAAGGATGCAGGCCTTCATGAAAGCCCGGAGCTCAAGGCTGGACGATGTGGAGTCTCCTACGGTTCCTCTGCCGGCAGCATCGACTCCCTCCTGGACTTCTACTCCATGCTTATAACAGACACTGCAAACAAGATAAGCGCCACCACCTACATAAAGATGATGCCCCAGACCTGCGCTGCCAACATCAGTGTCTTCTATGGCCTTACCGGCCGTCTTATAACCACCAATACGGCCTGCACATCAGGCAGCATGTCCATAGGATATGCCTTCGAAAGCATAAGAAACGGACAGCAGGACATAATGCTTGCCGGCGGTGCCGAGGAGCTTTCCCCCGCCGATTCTGCTGTGTTTGACGTGCTCTTTGCTGCCAGCGGGTTGAATGATAAACCAGAGCTGACCCCAAAGGCCTACGATAAGAATCGGGACGGACTGGTGATCGGCGAAGGTTCGGGAACCCTCATCCTTGAGGAATATGAGCATGCTGTGGCAAGAGGTGCCAAGATTTATGCCGAGATGGTGGGCTTTGGAACAAACACCGACGGTACACATATAACCCAGCCCAACAAGACCACTATGCGCCGGGCCATGGAACTGGCCCTGGAAAGCGCAGGTCTTACCCCCGACAGGATAGGCTATGTGAATACCCACGGCACCGCGACTCTGGCCGGCGATGTGGCAGAAAGCCATGCTACCTACGAGGTGTTCGGAGGTAAAGTACCAGTCAGCACAATCAAGAACTATATCGGGCACACCCTGGGCGCCTGCGGCGTCATTGAGGCATGGACATCAATCAATATGATGAGGGAGGGGTGGCTTGCCCCGAACATTAATCTGACCGAGGTGGATCCAGAATGCGCTCCGCTTGATTACATAATGGGCGATGGAAGGGAGACCAAAGTGGACTACATAATGTCCAACAACTTCGCCTTCGGAGGAATCAACACATCTCTTATTTTCAAGAGGTTATCATGATGGATTACTATTCTGACAAGATGAGGGCAATAGATGCCAAGACCAAGGCCCAGGAAATTGCCTTTGCCCCTCTGGCCTTCCAGACAGTGCTGGCACTGCGGAACCTGGGGATGCTGAAGAGTATCAACGATTCAGGGGATGCGGGGCTTACAGCTGAAGCAGTTGCCGAGAAGGCAGTAGTCTCTCTCTACGGAGCAAAAGTTCTTCTGGAATTTGCCCTGGGAATGGGGGTGGTCAAACTGGTTCCCGAAATCAAGGAAGAGCGGTATGTCCTGTCAAAGACAGGCTGGTTCCTTCTTGAGGATGATATGACCCGGGTCAACATGGACTTTGTGAACGATATCTGCTACAAAGGGGCTTTCAATCTCACAGAATCTGTAAAAAACGGAAAGCCGGAGGGACTGGCTGTATTCGGGAAATGGACAACAATCTATGAGGCTCTTTCCACCCTGCCGGAACAGGCCAAGAAAAGCTGGTTCGCCTTTGACCATTTCTATTCCGACATCGCCTTCCCCGAGGCGCTGCCCATAGTATTTGCCCAGAAGCCGAAGAAACTGCTTGATATCGGCGGCAATACTGCCAAATGGAGCATCTGCTGCTGCAAGTATAATCCAGATGTGAAGGTGACCATAGTGGATCTGCCGGGCCAGACCGCAGTAGCCCGGGAGAATGCGGCAAAGGCTGGATTCGGTGACAGAATCGATACCTGCGAGGGGAATATCCTTGCCGATTCCACAGTATTGCCAAAGGGCTATGATGCAGTGTGGATGAGCCAGTTCCTGGACTGCTTCTCCTTGAAGCAGGTTACCAAGATCATTAAGAAAGTAGTGTCTGCTGCAGGGAATAATACTGATATTTTTGTGCTGGAGCCCTTGTGGGACTGCCAGAAGTTCCAGGCCTCATCCTACTCCCTCCAGGCCACATCCATATACTTTACCTGCATGGCCAATGGAAACAGCAAGATGTACCGCTGTCAGGAGCTGTTAGATGCCATAGAGGCCGGCGGTGCCAAGCTGGAGACAGCCCACCATAACCTGGGCTCCAACAGTTATTCGCTCCTCCGGTTCAGGAAAAAATAATGGAGCTTTATATCAACCGATGGGCCTTTTGGGCACCGCCTTGCGACAACCAAGCCGCCTCGCCGCCCCTGGACTATGTCCCGCCTCTATTAAAGCGCAGACTCAGCCAGCTGACCAGGATGACCATAGAGGTTGTGCACCAGGTGCTGGATGCAGCCCCTGAAAGCGGCCTGGTCTTTGTCTCGTCGGGCGGCGAGTCGGCCCGGCAGCTGCAGGTTGACAGGATGCTTATCGAGGATGGCGGCATACTGCCGGCTCCCTTCTCCCTGTCAGTCTTCAACGCCTCTCCAGCCATGGCTACCATAGCCCTGGGTATGAAGGGAGGCTACACCGCACTGTTCCCGGCTCAGAACCTTTTCCAGGAGGGACTTGTATACGGAGCTGCCCCTGTCATGGCTGGAGAGACAGAATCTGCGATTCTGGTGTTTGCCGACCAGCAGCTGCCGGCCGAGTATATGGCCATTGCCTCCCCGGAGGACATAATTCCACCCTATGTAGCCTCCTTCGTCCTCTCTTCTGTAAAACAGCCCGGCGGTATGGCAATAACTTTGAATCCCGAAGCTGCCTGCATCGGTGAAGCAGTTCCTTACTCATCCCTGGAGGAACTTATAACCATGCTCAAGGGGGAGGCTTCCAGTGTCTAAGCTTCTCCTCTGGTACCGTATTTTTGTGAAGCTCTTCCTATTCTTTGTCTTTGGAGTCGGCAGCCTTGTCCTCATAACCGCAGTGTTTCCTACAATCCGCCTTTTATCGGCATCAAATCAGGCCTTCAAGCGGAAATCCAGGAAGGCTATGTGCAATACCCAGAAGTTCTTTGTATGGCTTGGAACACTGATGGGGGGCTTTGAGCTGAAGGTGGATGACAAGGAATATTTAAGCCATCTTTCCGGCAAGATAGTAGTGGCAAACCATCCGTCGCTGCTGGATGTGGTTATGCTCCTTTCTGTGATTCCCAATGCCGACTGCATAATCAAAGCATCCTTGGGACACCATAACATTGTAAGCAACATAGTGAACACCCTCTATATTTCCAACTCTCTGGATTTTGACCACCTGACAAAGGAATGCACCAAATCGCTCCAGGAAGGCAACTGTCTGATCATTTTCCCGGAAGGAAGCCGTACCAAAGCCGACGGAGTCCACCACTTCCAGCGGGGAGCTGCCCATATCGCCCTGTCATCAGGATGCAGCCTGATTCCGGTGTGTATCGGCGGTACTGATAAATATGGGCTTAGAAAACATGATCCGATGCTCTCCTATAATCCTAAGGAGAAATTCATCTATACACTCAAGACTCTTCCCGAGGTGAATCCTGCTGATTATGCAGATATTCCGGTTCCGGCAGCGGCTCGGAGAATCACAGAGAAGATTAAATCTGACATAGAGACTGAGCTGAATCGTTGACAAAGAAAAACATTCTTAATATAAATAGATTATATTTCTGAAAAGGGGAATTCATTTGGCAAAGGAAGAAGCGATAGAGATAGAAGGTATTGTCAAAGAGGCACTGCCAAACACCATGTTCAAGGTGGAACTGAAGAACGGACACATTATTCTGGCACACCTGTCAGGAAAGATGAGAAAGTTTTACATCCGTATTGTTCCAGGCGACAAGGTTAGAATAGCTCTTTCCCCATACGACCTGACCAGAGGAAGAATCATCTTCCGGGAAAAATAATTATTTTTTGACTGCAACCCAGACAGCTCCGGAGCCTCCATCAGCAGCCCCGGGAATTCCATGCTTTCCGGCATAAGAGGAATGCTCAATAAAATCCATAACTGCTTTCTTAAGCTTCGGCTCTTCTTTTGAGTGGATTCCCTTTCCGTGTATGATAAGCACTTTTTTCCATCCTTTTTTATGCGCTTCTATAAACAAGCTGTTAAGCTGTGCCTGTGCCTCGGCCACTGTAAGCCCATGGAGATCGATGGTGGCATCTGCAGATATTTTCTCATAATTTATTGAACGCCTCGGCGCCTGCGGCTGGGACTCTTTTTCTTTTATCTGGGCTTCCGCTTTTTTTGCCTCCGGGGTTTTTTCCCACTGGGCAAAGATATCGGCAAAGCTTTTTTTCTTAGGATCTGTAGTCTGCATTTTCCTTCACATAGGCATAGGAGAGGTCTGTTCCCTTGACTTCAGCACATCCTTTTCCTTTATCAGAAAGCTTATACAGAACATCTACAGTCATGTTATGCTCGGGGTAGGTCTTGTGGTCTGAATCAAAGGAGCGCTCTTTCATATATTTGGAGAGCTTGTCCTCCTTGCGTCTGTCGATGCAGAAGGAGCCCTTGTCAAATACCAGCTCCTTCCCAAGCCATATGCTCATCTGGTCCTTGTCGAAATCCAGGCCGTTGTTGCCCATGAAGTCTCCTACGCTGGAGACCAGGCGGCCTACATTGGGGTCGTTGCCGAAAACAGCGGTGGTGACAAGGGGTGAGTTGATCACGGCCTTGCCAACTGCCTTTGCAATATCATTGTTCTGTGCCCCTGTCACCTTGACTTTTATGACATGGCCTGATCCTTCGGCATTGCGGACAATATCCTCGGCCAGTTCGGTGCAAAGCTTAAGGAGGGCCTCCTCAAAAAGCTTCTCATCCACTGCCGGCTTGGCTGCGGAGCTGAGGAGAATGACAGAGTCGCTGGTGCTCTGGTCGCTGTCCACTGAGATGCAGTTGTATGTCTGGTCTGCAACGCGCTTGAGGCACTTCTGCAGGAAGCTCTTGCTCATTGAGATGTCGGTGAGTATGTAAGAAAGCATGGTGGCCATGTTGGGCTCTATCATGCCGGCTCCTTTTGCCACAGCCACAATGCGGCCCCGGCCCACCTTTATGGAGCGGAGCTTGGGGAATGCATCGGTGGTCATTATGCCTTTGGCCAGCTTGACACCAGTACCTCCCTCAAGGGATGCAACCAGCTGGGGAATCTTATCTTTCATTGCCTTGATGGGGAGCCGCCAGCCTATGATTCCTGTGGAGCAGGGAAAGTATTCCTCTGCCTTGCCGCCGGCAGTCTTGGCCAGTGTCTCAAGGAGGCTGATGGAATCCTCTATTCCGGTTTTCATGCAGACATTTGCAATCTTGTTGTTGATCAGGATGCCCCGGATCTGTCTGGCTTTAAGCCTTTCTCTTCCGATTATGACAGGAGAGCCTGGACATTTGTTGCTGGTGAATATGCCGGCAAAACGTGTTGTCGGTTTGTCCAGCATAATAAGTGACATATTCATGGGAAGGGGGTTGATAAGTTTTCTTTCTTCAGGGAAAAACGACAGGGGAAGAACAGCAGTCTTGAAGCCTTCCGGAAGCTGTCCCCGCTTTTCCAGGGCAGCTATATATGCATCATAAGATTCATATTTTTCCATAGCTTAAATTTATAGAAATTAATTGAGCAGTGCAAGATAAAAATTGGCCAAAGCAATATTTTCCCTTGCCGGCTGATAATCAGGATTTATATCAAGGGCCCTGCGGAAGAATTCCTTCGCTTTCTTATAATCCTTGCGGCGGAAAAAGATGGTGCCCATATTGTTGCAGAGCACATCGCTTTCCCCTTGCTCAAGGGCTTTCTGAAACAGCGTTTCCGCCTCTGTGTCCCGTTCTGCCTTAAGATGGACTGTCCCCAATGCGGTGAGGATATCAGCGTCATCACATTTAAGGGCAAGGGCTTTCTCCAGATAGAGGCGGGCATCATCCAGCCTCTCCTGATCGGAGGCAAGAAGACCCAGATTATAGAAGGCCAGATGGTTTGAGCTGTCTGCCTTGGCTGCCAGAAGGAACAAATCCTCTGCCTTCTGCATATCATCTTCGGCCAGAGCGTCGGCACCTTTCATCATAAGTTCCTGTGAGTCCATAGATTAAATATAGTGATAGTGAAAACGTTTGGCAATCGGCCTATAATATGTTATAATCAATAGATGGGGAGGATGATTTGATTAACCTGCGCAGATTTTACAAGGAGAAACAGCTCTACATAATTGTTGTAATCGCAGTTGTCCTTCTTTTCTGCTTCGTGGGATATATCGCCACCTCCTTCTTCAATATGATGCAGGACAACATGGTGCGCCGTGTGGAGAGCAGCAGCATCTATGAGCAGTGGCTCCTTACTAAATCGGCGGCCGAGATCTTCCTTACCTCGGGCAAGCAGCCGGAGCTTAAGACAAATGTGAACATGAACATAAGGGCTCTGGACAAAAGCTTTGCTGTACTGGAGGGAGAGACTGCCCAGGTGTTCCTTGGGGATGACGAGTTCAAGGACAAGGTCCCCAGCTTGCTTCAGAACTGGAACTATATTAAATATTACCTGTTTGAGATTGTAAGCAACGAAGACAGCTACCGGAATTTCGAGACCCAGATATTCTGGCTTTCCAACGACACCAACCGTTTCTCCAGCGAGCTCAAGGATCTCGCCTCCTTCATGGATCAGTACCACAGAAGGCAGCTGAACATGCTGTGGAAAGTCTTCCTGGGCCTTATATTCCTGTACCTCTCCTTCACTGCTATCTTCATCTTCTTCTTCAACCGTTTCAGCAAGACCCACAGGGCAGAGCAGGAGTACAAGCAGCTCCTGGCAGAGTCTATGGAGAACCGGGAGATAGAGAAGCAGAATATGGTGCTGGAGATTCACGATACTGTAATCCAGGATATGGTCTATTCAAAAATGCTCTGTATGGACCTGGTGAATCAGTATAAAGGAGACCGGGGACAGGAGCAGATCATGGCCCTGACCAACAAGCTGGCCGGAGCTCTGCAGCAGATGCGTGATATCTCCTATGGCATAAGGCCTCCGGAGCTGGAGAAAAACCTGGATGAGATTGTCTCCAACTATGTGAAGAACTGGGAGATCAAGACAGGCAGGAAAGCTGAATATTCTGCCATTGGCCTTGAGTCTGTCAAAGTTAAGAACTCCCTGAAGCTCAATATCTATCGTATTATCCAGGAGCTTATGACCAACATCGAGAAACATTCCGATGCCACCGGAGTAAAAATAAACATAATCATTTCCTGGCCAAGTCTGCTGCTCAAGGTGTCGGATGACGGCAAGGGCTTCAACCTGGAGCAGGCCCTGGAGAAGTCAGACGGCAAATCCCATTCAGGACTCCGGGGTGTCATGGAGCGGGTCAAGATATCAAAGGGAACAATAAAAATCAAATTCTTGCAGGAACGGGGTACTGTGGTGAATATCACATTCCCATTGGAGGATATAGATGACTGATGTGATCAATGTAGTTATTATCGAAGATCACGCCCTTATGAGGGAGGGGATCAAGGCTATCATCAGCCGGGATGAAAAGATAAAAGTTATAGGGGAAAGCGACAATGTGGATGAAGGATATGATGTGGTCATGAACTGCAATCCAGATATCCTGCTCCTGGATATAGCGCTCCACGGAAGCTCCGGCCTTGTGCTGGCAAAACGGCTTCTGGCCGCAAAGCCTGGCCTGCTCATCATAATCATTACTGCCTACTCCAAGATAGATTATATTCTCGAGGCAGTGGAGAGCGGCGTCAAAGGGTATATCCTCAAGGAATCCTCCCCCGAGAACCTGGCAGATGCCATAGAGAAGGTGTATGCCGGAGAGATTTACATAGACAGCTATATATCAAACAAAGTGATAAAATCCCTTATCACCAAGAATGATGTGGAGATTGCCGAGGACAACAAGTCGGCCTACAGCAAGCTGTCCCTCAGGGAGCAGCAGATACTCAAGCTCCTTATCGACGGTGTCCCTATCAAGGATATAGCCGAGGAGCTTTTCATCAGCTCAAAGACAGTGGAGAACCACAAGGCCAGCATCATGGTCAAGCTCAAATGCAAGAACATGACCGAGCTTATCCGCTACGCCATAAGCATAGGACTTATTGATGTTTAGAAAACCTTTATTTTCCATCCTTCTATGCCTGCTCCTCTTCTCCTGCGGCGGCAAACAGGCCAATGTGGCCATATCCAAGCCTATGCTCACCATCCGGTCTTCTTACATGAATACCCCCTTCTTCCTGGCCGGTACAGTTCTGGAAGGAATCATAAACTACAACACTAAGCTGCTTTCTGTGAACGAATCGGAGAATACCAATGGCAACGAGAAGATAAAGTCGCTTATGGAAGGTACTGCAGATCTGGCAGTTCTTTCAGGGCCAGAGGGATATATGGCATTCAACGGGCATCCTAACTACTGGTCAGCTCCTCAGAACATCAGAGCTCTGTTCGGCATCTTCCCCTCGATATATACGGGATTCACCCATATTGAGGACCTGAATAGCATATCAGATCTGATAGGGCACAGAATTGCACTGAACACAGAATCGTCGGTATCGGGAGACCTGCTGTTATATTTCCTCAAGCTTAACGGAATCAACACAGACAACACCAAGATATTAAGGGTGGAGCAGAGCGAAGGAGAGAGGCTTTTCTCCGAGGGCTTTGTGGATTTCATCTGGTACAATATGAGCTATAAGTATACCTTTGCAAAAAATGTTCCTCCTGATATTCCTATCCGCCAGTATAATGTGACTCCATTCACCTTCAAGGAGAAGGATAAGCTGCGGGAATTCCTCTCTGTCTATCCGGTGTTCTATACCGAGAGCATGGTGGATGTGAGCGAGGATAAAGAGGCAGAGCTGGATGAGAAGACCTTTGCCTCCTCCACCTTCATCGCCTGCTCCGAGAATATGGATGAGGAGACTGCCTATACAATCACCAAGGCCTGGTTCGAGAACATCGATTATATAAAAATATTCTTCCCAAGCTACAACGAAAGGACAGCCCAGGTCTATTTCCAGCGCCGTGTTCCGGTTCCTTTCCACCCAGGCGCGATCCGATATTTCAAAGAGATCGGTTTTATGAACTGATACTTTTTTTTCCCGATTAGAGCCGAAAAATGGGGCTTTTCCCAACTTGAAAACCACTCTTCCCCTGGTGATAATGAAAATGTAATATTTCTTTTCATCCTCTTTTGGATATGTGATCCCCCATTACATATTCGTACATTTCAGCTGCACTTCCCAGTGCAGCTTTTTTTTATTATAATATATGCGAGGTCGGTGTATGGAGAAAAAAGAGTATACTGAACAGCTTATGGTAAATTTCGGAGAGGATGGAAAGACCCTGCTTCCTGTGGTAACTCAAGACTGCCGCACAAAAGAGGTGCTTATCCTTTCTTTCATCAACAAAGAGGCCTTTGAGGAGACCCTGCGCAGCGGCTATGCCACATACTGGAGCCGCAGTCGGAACGAACTGTGGAAAAAAGGGCTTACCTCCGGCGACATGCTGAAGGTGGAGGAGATCCGCATCAACTGTGAGCAGAACTCCTTCCTGTTCCTTGTGACACCAATGGGCAAAGGGGCCTGCCATGCAAAAAGGGAAAGCGGCGATGCTCATACCTCCTGCTATTACCGGCGTCTTGGAAAAAACGGCAGCCTTGAATTTGTGGAGAAGTGAGGACAACTATGGAAACTAAAGATAAACTTATAATCGGAATGCCTGCCGGTTCTCTGGCCAACCCTACCCGGGGCGGCAACCTGGTGGATCTGCTGGCAAAAGCTGGATTCCCTGCCAAAGGCTACGACGCAGGCGGTCCTACCGATTTCACATCTGTGAACTTCCTGTTCGGCTGGGACGGCAGGCCCCAGGAGTTCTGCACACAGCTGGCCCTGAACGAGCTGGATATAGCCATTGCCGGGGACGACTGGATGCAGGAGCGGATTCTTGAGATGAAGATGGCTTACGGCATAGAGCTGGCTCCTGAGAAAGTATTGTCGCTGCACAGGGGCAACATAAACCTGGTAGGAATTGTGGACGGCTCTTTCCATGAGTCAACCACCGAAGAGTTCCTTACAAACCTTATCAAGCGCAAGGATCAGATAACTGTAGTGACAGAGCTGCCATACATGGCTCTCAACTGGATTCAGAATAAACTCAAGAAAATCGGGGCACCGGAGAAGTTCCAGAAGTGGTCTATCCAGAAGTACAAGACTCCTGCGAAAGAGGGCTGCGGAATTATTATCTACGAGACCTGGGGAAAGACCGAGGCAAAGCTTAAGAACGGCGGTGCCGACATCGGTTTGGAAATAACCCAGAGCGGCAGCGCACTCCGCAACTACGGCCTTAAGATCCTGGAGTGGGTGTTCTCCTCCGAGACAGGAATCTGGATTTCTTCCGAACTGCAGAAGTCTGCACCTAAGATGGAGCTCCTGAAGATGTTCCTCATAAACCTGTACGGAATTATCAACGCAGAGAACAAGGTTATGCTCTACTTCAATGTTCCATCCGGCAATGATGATGAAATCAAGGCTTACCTCAAGGCCAACAACCTGTTTGCCGAGGAGCCTACCATCATACAGGGGCAGGAGTTCTCCCAGTACTGCATCCAGCTTGAGTCTGCCAGCAAGGAGAAGCCTATAGCCATGGTGCGCTACCAGCTCCTTAAGCTTGGGGCAAAGAGCATCGAGACTGTCCCTATTCTCTCCTCTATACCGGATCTTCAGGTTTTAGGCTTATGAAATATTTAAGAGTTCTGGCTCTGGCTCTGGTGCTGCTGGTCTCTTTCAGCTGCACTGTAAAGCAGGATCTTACCATCAAGAGCGGAAAGGATGGGGAGATCTTCATAGACCTTGAGCTGAACCCTGTCTTTGTACGCTACATAAACGATCTTTCCGAGACCACAGGCAAGAGTGCAAAGAGCGGTATCTTCAACACCGAGGAGATAACCAGGGAGCTCAAGGAATATCCTTCTGCCCGCCCTGTATCTGTAGTCTCCCCGGAGCCCTCAAAGCTTATCCTTATACTTAAGACCGAGAACTACACCAAGCTGCTGCCGGACAAGTATGTCCCTTTCATCCGTATCTCCGATTCCGGCAAGGTGCGGAAAGTGACATTCCACATAGGAAGGGACAACTACAAAGCTCTGGACGAGATCTTTGAGATAAGCGACAACCCCATTCTCTCAGGCCTGGCGCCGCAGATAGACAAGCCATATTCAAAATCGGAATATGTGGATCTGCTCCAGTATGTCTTTGAGGATTATCTTGAGAAAGGGGAGTCGGCCCAGAAGATCCTGGACAAATCCTATGTCCAGCTGAACATCAAGACATCGGGAAAAGTGCTTTCCTCCGACAAGGGCTCCTTCAAGGGAAACAGCCTTTGGATAAAGCTTCCGCTGGTGGATTTCCTTACATTAGAGAAGACAGTGGAGTTCAGTTTCACTTATTCTATCTGAATTTCAGAATAGGCCAGCCATGCTTCTTGGCGCAGCGGGTCAGCCTGAAATCAGGGTTCACAGCCACCGGGTTTCCAACTTCCATGAACATAGGATAATCGTGGATGCTGTCTGAATAGAAGGAAGAAGCTGCAAGATCGATATTGTTCTCTTTTATATACTCGAGGACTTTTCTTCTTTTCTCTTCCCGGAATGCAGGCTTGCCCTCGAACCGTCCCAGACATTTCCCATCCTTGAATGCGAACTTTGTCGCAATGATGGCATCAACTCCAAGGTAGTCAGCCAGAGGCTTTATGATAGTCTCCATGGAAGAGGTGGCCAGGATGATCTTTTTGCTGTTGCTCTTCAGGTGGTCTATGTAGCGCTTTGCATCTCCGTAAACCTTCTCCTTCTTCATCATATTGTTGAAATTCTCCACGGCCAGTTCATCCAAGAAGGACTTCTCTATCCCCACCATCTCGTCAAAGTGCCGGTCAAAGTGCTTGTCTGCCATGTGGCCGAACTTGTAGTTCATGCATATATAGGGAATGTGCCGGAG
This sequence comes from Spirochaetia bacterium, assembly GCA_017535435.1. GTDB lineage: Bacteria > Spirochaetota > Spirochaetia > CADAEX01 > CADAEX01 > CADAEX01. The sequence goes on from JAFXTY010000050.1 coordinate 37,960, forward strand.
TATGGTTATGGAGAAAACTTTACGCTTTATAAGGAGCAGCAGATAGCTGAGAGATGTGATATTTTTTGTAATTGTGTGATCCACGTCGAAAATTTCGGCGCCCAGTTTCTCTTCCATTGCTTTTAATATAATGAGTTGTAATATTTTCTGCAAGTCTTGATTATTTATTGATTTAATATATATTGTAAGTATGAAAGGTGTAATTATCGCCGCCGGATACGGCACCCGTTTTCTGCCGGTGACCAAGACGGTTCCCAAGGAGATGCTTCCTATCATAGACCGTCCTGCCATAGATTTTATTGTCTCTGAATTCATACAGTCTGGAATTAAAGAAATTCTTATTCTCACATCACGCCGCAAGAAAGCCCTGGACGATTACTTTGACCGGGAGACAGAGCTTGAGGAAGTATTTATGCGGGAAGGAGCTGCCGCAAAGCTTGCGAAGATAGCACCCCCCGAGGCTGATATCTTCTTCCGCCGCCAGAACGAGATGAAAGGGACAGGCCATGCCCTTATGCAGGTTAAGTCTTTTGTAGGGGATGAGCCTTTTGTTGTGGCTTATCCTGACGATCTTCATACCGGCGATGTGCCCCTGGCTGCCCAGCTTATAAAAAAGTATGAGGAGACAGGCTGCAGCGTAATGTCTGCACTCCATAACCCGCCCCATCTTGAGCGGTATGGAATATTGAAGCTTGATTCTGACAAAGCCCATGTGGTTGATATAGTTGAGAAGCCGGCTCCAGGCACTGAGCCCAGCCAGGAGGCATCCATAGGGCGCTATCTATTCACTCCCGACATCTTCCCGTTCCTTGCGGAGGGCTGGGAGAAACATTGCCAGGCAGGTAATACAGGGGAATATTTCCATGTCTATGCTCTTAAGAAGCTGATGGATCAGAAAAAAGTTGTATGCGCAGTAATCAAGGGGGAGCGGCTTGATACCGGAACTCCTGCCGGATACCTGAGCGCAATAATCAGATATGCCTATGAGAACCCGGAGTATCGGAAAGTGATTCTGGAAGAAGTGGAGCGCCTTGAGGGGAAGAAGAAATGAAAAAAGCAGTTATAGCCTTGATCCTTTTTGCTTTTGTTGCCTCATTCCTTTTCGGCAGCGGGGCAAGGGAGCTGGGAAGAAGCGACACCAAGACTCTGACCGACAATATAATAAAGTGGAAGAACCATGATATCAAATCCTACTCAATCACAGTGGTGTATGCTGCTGCAAACAGACCCGACACACTGTTGGAGCTGAAGGTGGAGAACAAGAAGGTTGTCAGATGTCTGATGAACGAGATTGAAGTCTCTGATTTTTCCGGGGCTCAGCTGTACACCATTGATGCTATGCACGAATCCACCAAGAAGTTGGTTCGCAAAAACAAGAAGAATGCCCCGATGCTCTATATTGTCAAATATGATGAGACATATGGCTATATAACCAGCCTGGTACGGATCTATAACCCCAAGGCAGAGGCTGCCATGGCTCCCAACGATTTCAGCTATAGAATAAAATGTTATGACTTTGTTCCAGAGGAGCCGGTAAAGAAATGAGGAAGTTCATCCCTCTTCTTCTGCTATTGTTGATATCCCCATTGCTGTGGGCTGCCTCTCCCAAGCCTGGTTCCGGGCATACTCATGACGGAAGTATAAGACCAGATATGGAGGAGATGGGGCTCTATAGTTCTTCTGATGGAGTAATGCGCACCTCTGCCATGACAAAAGCTGCTGTCAGCACCACAGGGAATAAAAAGATTCTGGTCATCCTGGCCGATTTCGGAGATTTTAAATTTAATAAAGATTATGTAGTTGATGACAATGGCGCCAATGCCAAATATTCACAGGATCATAATAAAGACTATTATGATGACTTGCTCCAGGGCAGCTATGGGCTTACTATGAAAAAATTTTATGATCAGCAGTCCCGGGGAAACCTGAACCTCTCCTTCCAGGTGCTTGGACCATATACGGCCGATAATTATTTTAGTTATTATGGGGAAAATGATGCTGCAGAAAATGATAAAAGACCTGGAACTTTGGCTCAGGAGATGATGACGAAGGCAATAGGCAGTGCAGCTGCCGATCTGGACAACTGTGCTGTGATCATAATCCATTCCGGTCCAGGGGAAGAAGAAAATAAATATAAATTCAGTAATTTTATCTGGTCCCATAAAAGTTCTCTGACCCAGCAGAATAATAAAAAATATTATCCATATGAGGATAATCTTTCCCCTGTGGAAATAGTTCCGGGCAAGTTTTTTGATAATTATATCATTGTGCCGGAATATACAATCTGGAGTGCAATAGGTGCACCGCCGCCCGAGGCAACTGTAGGGGTAATATGTCATGAGTTCGGCCATGCCCTTGGGCTTAAAGATGCCTACGATACCACTGGTGCCACCGCAGGCGTTGGACAATGGAGCCTTATGGGGGGCGGCGAATGGGGAACCATGGGAACTTGTGGAGTAGCTCCAGGGGAAGATCCTACTCCTTTCATGGCTTGGGAATTGGCTAAGCTGGGCTGGATTACAGAGAAGGATATAACCCCTGCTGTCGGAGAAAGTAAATATTATGAATTTGACAATATGAATGAGTCATCAGAGGTCTACCGTGTCAATTTGAGCAATGATCAGCATCTGACCTTTGAAGGGATGGCAAAGAATCTGTCAGGTTCCGGAATGGCAGTATACGAGACAGGGCTGCTTATCACCCAGGTCCATGAAGGAATAATTGAAAATTATAGTTCAGCGAACCGCATCAACAGCACCGGTTACAGACCCCACGGCTCAATGGTGGTGGAGGCCAAGGCATCGAACTACAAGGCCAATGGTCTGGGAGACCTGTGGCGGGGCAGCAGAAACACCTACCGTGTTACAACTACAGCCCTGTTCAGAAGCGATACATTGACCTCTGTCGGCCCTGTCAAGAATTCCGAGGCAGAGCTGCCTGTCCTGCCTCTTTTCATCAGCACAATAATCGGCTCCGGTGTGGCTATATCAATTCTTCTGTTATGGTACCATGGCCGGAAAAAACTGTGCTTTGCTGTAGCATGTGCCGCATTTGCAGCCTGTTTCAGCATGTCCTGTGCTATCAGCGGTGGTGGCGGCGGTGGTGGCGGTGTATATGACGGCGGTCCTAACACCAACTACTATACCAACATGTCAAATGTTCATTCCAAGACAGGAAATTCAGGCATAACAATCTACAATATCAAATGCAACGAAGATGGAAGCGGCAGTTTCTGTGTCAAGAAAGAGTAGAAATAAATCTTCTTCCGAAGAGTATTGTGAAAAGAGCCAGAAGGGGAATGAAGGCCCAGCAGGTGGACTGAAGCCCCACCATCAGAACAAGCAGGAACACTACGCACATGACAGCCATGAAGGCAGATATCCATTTGAACCGGAATAAGATAGATAACGGACAGCACCACAATAGATTCAGGTTCCACTTGGTGGCGGTGTGGTCTGAGATAAACCACAGATAGAAGATCAGAATCCCGGCCAGGAAGTTCAGCGTAACCAGGGTGTATTCATAGCAGCTTAAAATTCTTTTTGCCCAGCCTTTTTTCCTGATGCAGCCCAGGTAGATAAGTATCAGTTCAACCACCAGCAGAAGAATGGCAAGGAGCAGAGGCAGGCTGATTTTTATCGGGTCATTTTTCAGGTCATTTAAAGGGTCGGTTATCGGGTCAGCAGTTGACCTGAATAAGACTTCGTCGCTGGCCACCAGCGGCCTCCCCTCGTTTAAGGTGCTGCCTCCAATGATATCGTGCACAAGGGCTGGGAGGAAGAAGCTGTCGGAAGGAAGCACCTGCTGATCAAGAGGCATTCCCAGCACCAGCTGGATTCCCACATCAAACCAAGGGGATTTCTTCAGATGGTACCTGATATAATCCCTGTAGCTTTTTTCCCCTATTTTTGCAATGACCGCCTGATCATATATGATGTCGTTTCCAATTGTTTTATCCAGTACAGATTGGATACGGGTGGAACAGTTGTCCTTGATGAAGTCATATTTATAGTAGCGGTTTTCTGGCATCGCGTTTTCTGTCAGGAAGGCATATATCCGGGCAATTTCCTCAGGAGTCAGGTTCAGTTTCTGTTCCACTACGCTGCGGTTCTCTAAAAGAGTATAGTTCTTGAACGTCCGCCTGAACTTCACCACCCCAAGGAAATAATCCAGCTGACCATGGACAAACTTAGGGACGAATTCAGGATCCTGAAAGTCGAAGGTGCCGAAGTTATAGAGAATATCGATGTCGTTATCTTCATCCAAATAGCGGAATGCGGTGTGGCCGAAGGCTGAGTAGATGGCATCTCCCGGGTACACGGTGATAAGGCTGAGTTCCGGCTGTGCAGAGAGAGTGAGGGCAGAAAAGAATAGAAGAAGGAAAAAAAGTCTAAAGCCTTTCATCTTTTTCAGTATACAACCATTAAGAGAATAAATCTATTATTTTTTCTGCTGCCCGGAAGGCGGTGGAGAAGCAGCCCTGAAGCAGATAGCCGCCGGTGGGGGCCTCCCAGTCTGCCATCTCCCCGATTACAAAGCAACCGGGCCTGGATTTGAGCATGAGGCTGGAGTCAAGCTGAGAGAGGGCGACGCCGCCGGCCGAGGAAATGGCCTCCTCCAGAGGGCGGCAGCCAGTTATGGCCAGGGGCAGGTTTTTGACCTGGGAGAGGTCGCCATCTGGGGAGAGCTCCCGGAAAAGCAGATAAGGGAGGCCTGTAAGGCCAAGGGTCTTGCGGGCATAGTTGGAGAGGGAGCTCTTCCTCCTGGGTTTGGAGAGGCGGCGTTGAAGCTGCTGGGCAGACAGGTGGGGCAGGAGATCTGCAGTTATGGTACATTTGCCCGACTTTGCCAGCTCCTGCCGGATATACCAGCCTATGGAATAAACCCCGCTCCCCTCCAGACCGTACCCGGTCAGCACCACCTCGCCGGTGCTGGGGCTGCCACTGCAGGTGAGGGCGATATCCAGGCTGGTGCCTGAGCCAGGGACGTGGCCCGCAATGCGCTCCCGCAGGAGCGGCGACCAAGCCGCCTCCACCCCGCAGTTGGCAGCCCGGAGGGGAGCAACCTGGATGCCGGCAGCCTGGAATGCATTCACCCAGGCTCCGTTGGAGCCGGTCTCCGGTCTGCTGCCGCCACCCAGGGCGAAAACAGCGTACTCAGCCTCCAGCCCCAAAGCGCTCTCCCCCTGCCGGAACATAAACTGCCCCGCCTTGCTTCCGAAGCCGGTGAATTCGCAACCCCCCTTGAATGTGAACAGAGGCGAGGCCTCAAGCCTTTCCAGCCAGGCGGCAAGCACCTCCTGGACCGGAACCTTGGTAAAAATCTTGCCCCCGTTGCCCACAAAGGTGTCAGACCCTATTTTCCTGTACCATTTAATCAGATCATCAGGGGAGAAATCCTCCAGAAGCCCCTTGAAAAGAGCCTCGTTGCCATAATACTTAACAGATAGTTCCCCGGGGGTTCCCCTATGGGTGCAGTTGAGCCCTCCGCTGGAGCCTGCCAGCAGAAACTTCCGGCCCGGAGCTGCCATCCTGTCCACAAGAAGTACAGGAATACCGGCCTCCACAAGGCGGTATGCGCAGAAAAGCCCGGCAGGGCCTGCTCCAACTATCAGAACTCTCTTCCCTTTCCCCATGCCGATATTGTCCTTTCTTAAGCCCGATTAGTCAAGATTTCTTTTTTGTTGCCAATTTATTATTTATATCTTAAAATAGAAACACAGGAGTAAATAATGTATCCACACAGAACATTCCATTTCTTGGAACCTTTCAAGGGAAAGCTATTCAATGGAGATATTCCTACCCTGGCAGAGCTCTTCCAGGTTGCGGCCGCCCGCTACCTGGACAAAAAATGTCTTACCACCTACAACCCAGACAAATTTGTCCTCACCTTCCGGGAGGCCCGGGATAAAATTCTCACCCTTGCCGCTTCCCTGGTGGAAAAAGGGGTCAAGCCTGGGGACAGGGTAGTCCTGACAGGCAAGAACCGGCCGGAATGGGCTGTGGCCTACTATGCCATCGCATCAGCCGGAGCAATCATTGTTCCTCTTGACTATACCCTCCACGAGGATGAGCTCAAGAACCTCATCGACTTCAGCGAGCCGGTGGCTGCTATTGTGGATAAAGAAAAATACAGCATGGTGAAAGGGATGCTGCCCGATGGAGCCCCTTACTATGCTCTTGATCCGGCCAACGACAACTATGTCCTCTCCTTGGAGAATGCACCGCTGGAGAAGCCGGTGCCCCGTGAGGTGAAGGATCTGGTGGCAATCCTCTACACATCTGGAACCACAGGAATTCCAAAGGGAGTAATGCTCTCCAACTCCAACTTGGTGAACGACTGCTTCCTGGCCCAGATGAACATGCAGATTTATCATACCGACGTGTTCTATGCCCTCCTTCCGGTACATCATGCATATACTATGCTTTCAGTCCTGGTTGTGGGAATTGCCCAGAGCGCCGAGGTTGTATTTGCCAAGCGCCTTGTGGTCAAGGAGATGCTCAAAGACCTGAAGGATGGCCAGATAACTATCTTCCTGGGTGTCCCCATGCTCTTCAACAAGCTGATCGCCAACATCATGAAAGGGGTCAGGGAAAAGGGAATCGTGCTCTACAGCATAGTGCGGTTCCTCATGTTCATAAGCGGAATCCTGAAGAAGTGCGGCATCAAGATTGGAAAGAAGCTGTTCGGCAAGATGATCCTGGACAAGGCGAACCTCTCCAGCATCCGTATATGTATAAGCGGTGGCGGACCACTTCCAGCCTCCACATTCCGTATGTTCAACCAGCTGGGTCTTGATTTCGTGCAGGGCTATGGCCTTACCGAGACATCCCCGATTGTCACACTGAACCCAATCTATCACTTCAAGGTCAAGTCGGTAGGTCTGGTTCTTCCTGAGATTCAGGTCAAGATCATCAACCCGGACAAAGAGGGACGGGGTGAGATTGCCCTCAAGGGTCCTACAGTGATGCAGGGTTACTATAAGAACCCATCTGCCACCGACGCTGTGATGGACTTGAACGGCTATTTCTACACCGGCGACATGGGATATCTGGACAAGGAGAACTTCCTCTACCTGACCGGCCGCAAAAAGAACATCATTGTCACAGCAGGTGGAAAGAATGTATTCCCGGAGGAAATCGAGGACCGGTTCCAGCTATATCCCGAGATCGAGCAGATTCTGGTGAGGGGCTACTTCATGGATGGCAAGAAGAAAGAGGCTGCTGGAGAGATGATCGAGGCTCTGATCTACCCTTCCGAGGAGCTGAGGAACACAGGAGATCCGGATGGAATCCAGAAGAAGCTTGAGGAGATTGTGAACACCGTGAACCGGCAGCTTGCAAGCTATATGAAGATTGCCCGGGTGCGGGTTGTGGACCAGCCTTTTGAGGAGTCTTCCACAAAGAAGATAAAACGGTATAAAGTAAACGCATAATGTTAGTCATTCCAGCTATAGACCTGTTGGGCGGCAAGTGTGTCCGCCTTTACAAGGGAGATTACAGCAAAGTCACAGTTTATAGCGACGACCCGGTGGCAATGGCCCGTGGTTTTGTGGATGCCGGTGCCAAGCGGATTCATCTGGTGGACCTGGATGCAGCCCGGGGCGGGGTGAACAACCGCTACGTTATTGCCAGGATCTGCAGGGAGGTGAATGCTCTCTTTGAGCTTGGTGGCGGTATCCGCACAGAAGATGATGTGAAGGAGATCCTTGATATCGGGGTGGACCGTCTTATCCCGGGTACAGTGTTTGCGAAAGACCCGGAGTGCGGCGCCCGGTGGACAGCCCGGTATGGGAAGAAGTTCATAGCAGGAATAGATGCTCTGAAGGGCGAGGTGAAAGTATCAGGCTGGCAGCAGGGCTCAAGTATCTCGGATGTGGACCTGGCAAAGAAGGCTGCTGAGTGCGGCATGTGCTCCATCATCTACACCAATATTGTGAAGGACGGTACTCTCTCGGGCCCCGATACAGAGCGCACCCTTACAGTTGCCGAGGCCTCCGGCATTCCGGTGACAGTCTCCGGAGGTATAAGCTGTGAGCAGGATTTTGCCGATATAGTTAACAACCCGCGGTGTGCTGGACGCATCGGCGGCATAATCACCGGCAAAGGGTTCTACGAGAAGAAATTTGACCTTGCCACTGTGATTTCAAAATACCAAAAGGATGAAGGAATTATCTTCTGATGAAAATTAAGGATATCTTGCAGCAGAATAAAGTGACTATCTCTTTCGAGGTTTTCCCTCCAAAGAAGGCGGACGGCCTTGAGGCGGTGGAGAAGGCTACCGAGCAGATTGCCTCCCTTAAGCCCGATTTCATGAGCGTGACCTATGGGGCCGGGGGTTCCACCAACAAGATGACACTGGAGATAGCCTCCAACCTGCAGCATAAACATGGTGTGACAGTGCTGCCTCACTTTACCTGCGTGGCATCATCCAAAAGCTATGTTCGGGAAATGGTGGGCCAGATCAAGGCCCTGGGCATCGAGAACATCATGGCCCTCCGGGGTGATATCCCCCAGGATGGGGTTGTAGGGACCGACTATAAATATGCCTCCGACCTTATCCGGGACATAAAGGAGCAGTCTGACCTGTGCATCGGCGGCGCCTGCTATCCCGAGGGACATATCGAGTGCAGGCATAAAGAGGACGACATCATCCATCTCAAGGAGAAGGTGGAGGCAGGATGCGACTTCCTCACCACCCAGATGTTCTTTGACAACAATATCCTGTACAACTTCCTCTACCGCATACGGGAGAAGGGAATCACTGTGCCGGTGCTGGCAGGAATAATGCCTATAACCAACGCCCGGCAGCTGGAGAGGAGCGTGGCTCTCTCCGGCACGCACGTGCCCCAACGGTTCCGGGCCATAGTGGATAAGTTCGGCGACAACCCACCTGCCATGAAGCAGGCCGGAATCGTCTATGCTGCCGGCCAGATCATCGACCTGATCGCAAACGGCATCACCCATATACATGTTTACTCCATGAACAAGCCGGAGGTTGCAGCCGGTATCTTGAACAATCTCTCCAGCGTCCTCCGATAGGTGCAGTATGTCAGAAATACCCACAATACTCAAAAAGCTGGAAGGAACATCTGAGCAACAGATCCTTGTAGAGATAGAAGCTGCTTATGAAAGGATTGATCAGGAGCAGAAGGGCTGGTATGAGAAATCAGACTTCCTTTGTCCCCAGGGCTGCGGCGACTGCTGTGCCCATTTTGAGCCAGATCTTATGGTTTCGGAAGCACTTTATATGGGAGCCTGGCTCTTGGAACATCAGCCAGTCCTGGCCCACAGTGTTGCAGAGGAAAAATTCCCCTTTTATGATAAAGAACATTGCCAGTTCTTCAACCCCGATTCCTCATTGCACTGCTCCATCTATGGAGGCAGGCCTTTCATCTGCCGCCTTTTCGGGGCCAGCGGTGTCAGGTCAAAGTCCGGGGAACTGGTGTGGAAACCCTGCCGGTTCTATCCATCGGAGCAGCTGGCAATGCATATTCCCCCTTTGATGCATAGGCAATATTCTTCAGAAGAACTTATGCAGATCTTCGGGACAGTTCCCCCTGATATGGGAGCCCTTATGTCCGGGACAGATGCAGACACAGTCCTCCTCAGGGATATCCTGCCTAAGATTATAAGACATCTTCTTTTTATCATTGGAATGAACTAATCATTTTTTCAGATTGAGTTCAAGCAGAATCGGGAAGTGGTCGCTGCACCCCTCGCCGCTGGCCTTGTCATAAGGCCTCGGATGGTCTTTCTTGCTGGTGTTCCACTGGGTCTTCACAACCTGGAAGCCTGCAAAATAAAAACCCTTATTATCGGTGAGATTTGATCCCAGGAAGAAGTTGTCGATAGTCTCCCACCGGCTCCGGTAGACATAGCTGCCTGGCTCCTGGTTCTTGTCCCATAGCCACGGGGAGAAAAGGTACTTCTGGTTTTTGTTCTGGTCATCCCCGGTTATCCGCAGGTACTGGAAACGGGAGGGAAGGTTCACCTGGGCCGGCATTATGGCTCTGACTATGCCCTTTCCTTCCCTCTCGTACTCGTCGGCACATTCATTGAAGTCACCTAAAAGAAGAACCTCGGCCTTGGGATTCTCGTCGTAAATCGCCTTGAGACGGGCGTTGACCACATCTGCGGCGCACAGCCTCTTAGGCTCGGTGTTCTTTCCCACCTTGGATTTCCAGTGGTTGTTCAGGATGATAAGCTCGTGGCCGTGGATGTCGAAGGAAACCTCCACAATCTGCCGTAAGTCATGGCCTGAGTCAGCCTGGGGAGCATGATATTTCACATAGTTGAAAGGATACTTGCTTATGAAAGCAGATTGGATTGCCGAGTTCCTGTTCTCCGAAACAGCTATATATTTATAGCCGTAATCCTTAAGGTAGCCCTTGGTCAGCTCGGTGAGGATACCCTTGTTCTCAATCTCCTGGAAGCCAATGATGTCCGGCCCGTCAGGAGCGGCATCGATGGTCACCCGGCTTATCTGGAGCAGCTTGCCCATGTAGTCCTTCTCGGTCCAGTTGCCGTTCTTGGGATTGTACTTTGCATACTCCGACCCCTGCTCTGCACCGTCGAACATGTTCTCCACATTGAAGGACATGACCCGGATGGAACGGGGCTCCTTGGGCTCTGGCAGAGGGCTGCACTTGGTCCAAGAGATAAATACTATGGCAAAAACAAGTATCAAAGATTTTTTCATGATACTTGATATACTCAAAAAAAGTTCATTTTGATTTAACTTTTGGAAAAAATTTTTCATTTTATTCGTAAAACCAGATCCTTAAAGGAATTACCGCGGTCGAACTCGTTCTTGAAAAGCTCAAAGGAGGTGGCTCCCGGGGAGAAGAGAACTATATCGCCGCTCTCGGAACCCTTGTATGCAGCATCCAGGGCCTCTGCCAGTGTGCTGTATGGGCCGTTGTAACGGCATCCATGGGCATCCAGTTCGGCAATCATCTTGTCAGTGGCACTGCCCCTGAGCAGGTACATCTTCTTGGCTGCCTTTGCAATCTCAGGCAGAAGGTCGAACATCAGGTTCTTGTCGGTGCCTCCGGCGATAAGCACCACCGGCGCCTCAAAGCTTTTTACTGCGGCCAGGCAGGCCTGTGGGATGGTGGCAGTGGTGTCGTTGTAGAATTTTCTTCCGTTATATTCCCGGACAAACTCAAGCCGGTGGGGAATCCCCTTGAAGTCGGCCAGCGCATTCATAATATCGGTGCTCTTGAAACCGTAGAGGTACATGGTGGCGGCAGCAATCAGCAGGTTTCTCCTGTTGTGTTCTCCCGGGATAAGAAGCTTTTCCGGCAGTATCTGCTCTTTCTTGCCATTCAGTTTTATGTAGCCTTTCTTGCCCTCAAGCCAGATCTGCTCCTCCTTGCCCATGTCAGAGCCGGAGAACCAGATGGGGTGTGCCGGAGTCTCGTCAAAGAACTGCTTCCCGTAGTCGTCATCAAAATTGCAAAGGGTGTACTGATTCTTGGTCTGGCTCTGGTAGATCACTTTCTTGTCGTCGGCATACTCCTGCACCGAATTGTACCGGTTCTGATGCTCGTGCATTATGTTGGTGATTACCGAAACCACCGGCTTCAGAAGCCCCTTCCCCCGGATGTCGGCCAGCTGCCAGGAGGAGAGCTCCAGGATCACCAGAGACTTGTCGGTAAGCTCTTCAAGGAAGGAAAGAGGCGAGATAGTGATATTGCCACCCAGGAAAGTATCGCTCTTAAGCTTTTTCATGCCGTGGTAGATGGCAGATACAGTGGTGGATTTTCCCTTGCTGCCAGTGACTGCAATGACATCGCCCTTGAACTCAGAGAGGAATATGGAGATGTCGGTTTCTATCCTTTTCGCTTTGGCCAAGTAAGGAGAAGTAAGTGGTACGGCAGGGTTCTTGATTACGATATCAGCATTCTCGAAATCGGACATCTCGTGCTTCTCAAGCACATAACGGATATCGTATTCAGAGAGCATATCCATGGAAGGCTTAAGTATCTGGGCAGAGCGAAGGTCTGTGACTGTAACCTTGGCCCCTTTGGAAGCGAAGAATTTGGCTGCTGCCATGCCACCTCCGTTGAGACCCAGTCCCATTATGGTGATTTTCTTGCCGGTGTAGTCTTCCATTGTCCCCTCACAAAAATAATTATAGCACACTTAAAATAAATGATATATACTAATAATTGGGAAGTTAAAATGGATTATCAAGATTATGAAGAAACATTAGAAATACTTGCTGATAAACGTTTGTCCAAAGATTTAAAGATTGGAATTCAGCAGATTAAAGAAAATAAACTCGTTGATTGGTCAGAATTCGAAAAAGGCCTCGCTATGTTTACTCCTGATTTTATGGAGGATGGGCGGATCCAACCAGAGTTATTGAAAAAAAGTGGAGATTGGAATTCGGAGCAGGAAACCCTGTACCTCTGTTCAATACCAGGAATGAGAGAATCACTCCTTGAGGCACGCAAAGAACCTTTGGAAGAAAGTGTTGAGGATATAGACTGATAATGTGGACACATTATGAATAAAAATATTCTACCATGTCATTAAAACAAGCGGCGGAATTATAAACCTTGGAGGAAATAAATGAATACTGAAATAATTGCAACAATTCAGCAGCTTCTTAAAGGACGAAACTTAGAATTTGATAATGCTAAGAAGATAAAACTAGTCCGTCATAAAGATTCAAGACCCATGGATGAGCGGAAGATACAGGGTGAACCATATACAGGTTCACTATATAATTTATATCGAAATGAATATGAAAGATTTTTGAAATATCAGAATGAACAACGATCAGCTAATTTTATAAATGTTGAATATATTGTTGCATTTATTGGAGAAGATGGTACAGATTCAAGGTTTATTGGAGTTTATAAAAATAATGGTGTAGTTGGTAAATTTGAAGATCATCATATATTTGATTTTGAAGAAGTACCTGGTTTTGAAATATTAAAAGAGCGAGTTGTTGTCGATTGGGGTAAAAATGCTATTTCGTGGCATCAGTGGTATGAAAATGAAAAGGCCGTGATAAGAATTGACAGAGGTCTAATAGAAAACGATATTCCTCTTTTTATAAGCTATAATGATGTTTTGCTTACATATCGACAATTAAAAACAATTTTTGATAAAGAAATAGCGGATTGGAAAAGACGTCTTGATTGTTGTAATTGCATTTATTTGATTCAGGATACAAATAATGGGAAGCAATATATCGGATCCACCTACAATAAAGAAGGTATTTGGGGACGCTGGAAAGATTATGCAGAATCAGGACACGGGGATGATGTGCTTCTAAAAAAAGAAATTGATAAAGATCCATTATATGCCATGAAATATTTTCATTGGATAATTCTCGAATTATTGCCTTTGAAAATATCAGAAAATGAAGCAATAGATAGAGAAAAATTATGGAAAAGAAAACTATGTTCTTTGTCTTTGGGATATAATAAAAATTAGAAATATAGAAATAATATATGCTAATCGATGCACACACCCATATTGTTCCAGACTCCGATGACATCACCGTTATCTATAATTCGGTGACTGCAGAGGACTGGGAGCGCATTCCTGCAAGCCCGAATATCATCCCATTCTACGGCATACATCCATGGCATGCAAAAAGTTGTTCAAAAATTGAACTTGTGGCTTTGGGGCAGTTTATCAAGGAGAAAAAGGCAGCAGACATCAGGTTCGGAATAGGGGAGACTGGCCTTGATAAAACAGATAGAAATCCCGATTTTGAAGACCAGAAAGGCTTTTTCGCCTTCCATCTCTGGCTGGCTCAGCAGTATCAGGTGCCCGTTGCTGTACACTGTGTCCACGCATGGGGTCCTTTTATGGAAATCCTCTCGGAGGTGCCGGATAATCTTCCTGTCTTGATGCACTCCTATTCAGGCTCTCTGGAAACGGCAAAAACTCTTCTTAAACGCAACACCTGGTTCTCTTTCTCCCCGTCGGTACAGCGCATCGAAAAACAGACCGAAGTGCTCCGGCAGATTCCTCTTGAAAACATGTTCCTTGAGACCGATTTTACCGAGATTCCATCATCAGGTTACCGGGAGACTTTAGAAGAGCTTTATAACTTTGCCGCCGGGGTAAAAAATGTAACTCCCGAAACAGTAAAAAAATATATTGAAAATAATATTAAAACACTATTTTCCCCTTGAAAAAAATGTCACCTTGTTCCTATAATTACCTTTGGGAGGAACGGGGGGAACTATGTTCAAAAAAGGGTTTGACAATGACTTATATCTTAAGCTTCAGAGCGAGACAATTCTTGCCAGGATAAAGGATTGCAACAGCGACAAGCTCTATCTGGAATTCGGTGGCAAAATCCTGTTCGACCTCCATGCCGCCCGGGTTCTGCCCGGTTTCGACCCCAATGTGAAGATGCACCTTCTGGCCAAGATGAAAGACTCTGTGGATGTCATCATGTGCATCTCTGCTCCCGACATCGAGAAAAAGAAAGTGAGGGCTGATTTCGGAATCACCTACGACTCCGATGTGATGAAGACCATCGACGACTTCCGGGCCTGGGGCATCTCGGTAAAAGCTATTGTCATAACCCGATACGACGGACAGCCATCAGCCGACGCCTTCCGCACCACCATGGAAAGCCGGGGAATGAAGGTCTACACCCACAAATTCACCAAAGGTTACCCTACCGATGTTGACCTGATTGTAAGCGAGCAGGGCTATGGAGCCAACCCATATATCGAGACCGAGAAACCTATAGTTGTAGTGACCGGCCCCGGCCCAGGAAGCGGTAAGCTGGCCACCTGCCTTTCCCAGATGTACCACGAGCAGAAGCGTGGGGTCAAGGCTGCCTATGCCAAGTTCGAGACCTTCCCTATCTGGAACATTCCTCTTAACCACCCTGTGAACAGGGCCTATGAGGCTGCTACTGCGGAACTCAAGGATGTGAACATGATAGATCACTTCCACCTTGAGGCTTACAATATCAAGACAGTCAACTACAACCGGGATATCGAAGCATTCCCTATTGTCCAGCGGATCATCGAGAAGATCACAAATGCACCATCAGTATACAAATCTCCTACAGACATGGGAGTGAACCAGGCTGGAAACGCTATTGTTGACGACGATGTTGTACGCAGAGCAGGGGAACAGGAAGTTATACGCCGTTACTTCCGGTATGCCTGCGAGCAGGCTCTTGGCTTATGCACTGCCGACACACTGCAGCGTGTGGAGCTTATTATGAATGACATGGGGCTCAGGCAGGAGGACCGGAGCACTGTGGTTCCTGCCCGGGAAGCTGCCCAGATCGCAAAAGAGCGGAACAAGGGAAACCGTGGTATCTACAGCGGCGCTGCAATTGAACTGCCGGACGGCACTATTGTGACAGGCCATAACTCACCGCTTCTCCACGCCGCATCCAGCGTTGTCCTCTCTGCCACCAAGAAGCTGGCAGGAATACCTGATGAAGTTGAGCTTCTTCCAAGCACTATCCTTAAATCCCTGGCCGACTTCAAGGAGGATGTCCTTAAGAGTGCATCTGTAAGCCTGAACCTGGAGGAGACCCTCATAGCCTTTGCCCTGGCTGCCGCCATAAATCCTACTGCCGCATCTGCCCTTAAGAAGCTTAAGGAACTGGAGGGGTGCGAGATCCACATGACCCATGTGCCATCCCCAGGTGATGCTGACGGACTAAGAAAGTTAGGCTTCCATTCCACCAGCGATGCTGAGTTTGCCACAAAGGCCCTCTACCGCCGATAATTGTTCTTGCTAAAAAATCTCAGTAGTAATATATTAATTATAATAGGCTAATACCTATATAAGGAGTTCTCAATGCAGAGCGTAGGAATCAATATTGGTTCTTCCAGCTTGAAGATAGCTTGCGTTGCAGATGGTAAGCTTTTGTGGGCTGAGAGTATTCCCCACGAGGGCAATTTCCACGATGCGGCAGAAAAAATATTAGAAGCTCATCCCATTGAAAAAGGGGCAAGAGCATTGGCAACCGGAACAGAGGGACGTTTTCTCTTCTCTGTCAACAAGACTGTGGAGCCTCTCTGTATTGAAGAGGCCCTGAAGGAGCTTAAGCTCAAGGCAGATGCCATTGTCTCCCTGGGCGGTGAGGATCTGGTAGTCTACACCCTCAATGACGAGGGAAGAATCATAAACAACTTCTCCGGCAGCAAGTGTGCCTCCGGAACTGGAGAGTTCTTCAAGCAGCAGCTTGCCCGTATGGACATGAAGCTGGAGGATGTGAACGGTGTTCCAGACACAGCCCGTATACTTGAGCTTTCAACAAGATGCTCGGTATTCATGAAGAGCGACTGCACCCACCGGCTCAACAAGGGCGAGGCAACTAAAGAGGATATTGTCCTTTCCCTCAGCAATGTGATGGCTGTGAAGGTCATCGACTTCCTCAAGAAGGCAAGAATAAGCAAGGGCAAGGTCATCCTTGTGGGTGGAATCACCAGGAACCGCCATATCATCCGGTTCATCAAGGAGAAGGCTCCTGATATCGAATTTATCATCCCGGAGGAGGCATCTTACTTCGAGGCCCTGGGTGCCGCATATCTGGCAGCTAAGGATGGAAGCCCGATGCCGGAGCCAGGCAAGCTCATCACAAAGAATAAGGTAAGCTTCACCCACCTTGAGAGCCTTAAGACACAGCTTTCCAAGGTCACATACTTCCCTGCAAAGCATGGCAAGACAGTTGCAGGCAGAGAATACATACTGGGAGTGGACGGCGGTTCCACAACCACCAAGGCATGTCTTATCGACATGGAGACAGACGAGATAACTGCATCCTTCTACGGCCGTACCCATGGCGACCCGGTGAAGGCTCTCAAGCAGTGTCTCCAGGAAATCAAAAAGCAGGTCAAAGCCGATATCGGTGACGGCAAAATCAATATAACACTGGCATCAACCACAGGCTCATCCCGGGAGATTCTGGGAGTGTTCCTGGAGACACCGGCTGTATACAACGAGATTATCGCCCACACCGAGGGAACCACATACTTCTCCAACGATGTGGACACTATCTTCGAGATCGGCGGTCAGGATGCAAAATATGTGCTCCTCAAGAACAAGGTTCCTATCGACTATGCCATGAACGAGGCCTGCTCTGCAGGTACAGGATCCTTCCTTGAGGAATCTGCCTCCGGAGACCTTAACATTGCCCATGCATGGGAGATCGGGGACATTGCCCTTGAGGCAGAGAACCCGCTTAAGTTCGGCGAGCACTGCTCTGCCTTCATCAACTCAGATATCCGCAAGGCTATCCAGCAGGGTGCAACACGGGCCGACATCACAGCAGGTATTGTCACATCCATAGTCTCCAACTACCTTAACAGAGTTGTGGGAAACAGGACTGTGGGCAACAAGATATTCCTCCAGGGTGGAGTTGCCAAGAACAAGGCTATCCCACTGGCCTTCGCACTCCTTTTAGGCAAGGAGATTCTGGTGCCGCCAGATCCTGAGCTCATGGGCTGCTTCGGCGTAGGCCTTCTGGCAAAGCAGAAGTTCAAAGAGGGGCTTATTTCCAAGGCAACCTTCGACATCGACAAGATCCTTGAGACTGAGATCATCTATGAGAGCGAGTTCAAGTGCAAATCCTGCGAGAACCAGTGCCCTATCCGTATCCTCAAGGTAAACGGCAACAAGTATATGTTCGGCGGCCGGTGCTCCAAGTACACCAACTCCAGGAAGAAGAAGCTGTTCGACGAGTCCAAGATCCGGAACTTTGTGGATGAGCGCAACGACCTTATGTTCAAGACCTTTGCTCCGGACGAGGCCAGCTTTGTGAAGAAGAGGGACTACACTGTAGGTATTCCCAAGGCATTCTCTGTCTATACGCTCTATCCCTTCTACTCCTGGTATTTCCACCAGCTGGGAATAAAGACAGTGCTTTCAGACAAGGTGCCCCACTCCGGTGTTGCCAGGGTTGAGTCCACCTACTGTTTCCCTGCGGAGATTGCCCACGGTGCGGTTCAGGATATCCTGGACAAGCATACAGACTACATATTCCTGCCTCATTACCGGGACATGCCCAGCCACGAGAGCGACATACACGCAAACTTCTGTCCTATTACCCAGAGCCTGCCATACTACATAAGAAAGGCTTTCCCCGAGATTCCCGAGGAGAAGATCCTTTCACCTGTAGTAAGCTTCAGAACTGGACTGGACAAGGCTATAGAGTTCTTTATCCAGTTGGGAGAGAAACTGGGATTCACTGCTGCCGAAGCTAGAGATGCCTTCAATGTGGCACTTAAGAAGCAGAATGAGTATCAGGAGGCTGCATTCAAGCTGGGCGAGGAAGCTTTGGAATATGCCAAGAGTCAGAAACAGCCTGTCATTGCACTTCTGGGCCGTCCATATAACGCATTTGCCAAAGAGGCAAACATCGGTATCCCACGGAAGTTCACAAGCCGTGGCAACACAGTCATTCCGTTTGATATCCTGCCTATAGGCAACAAGAAAATATTCCCGAATATGTACTGGTACTATGGCCAGAAGGATATGCACACTGCCTTCAATATGAAGGAGAACCCTAACATATTTGTCACCTGGGTCAGCAACTTCTCCTGTGCACCAGACTCTTTCATGCTCCACTACCTTAAGTGGATAATGGGGACCAAGCCGTTCCTGGTGCTGGAGCTGGATTCCCACTCTGCAGATGCAGGTGTGGACACCCGTGTTGAGGCATTCCTGGATATTATCGAGGGCTACCGCCTGAAGTACAGCGGAAAGGACGAGGAGCGCTATGACAACGGCCTCCGGTTTGTGAACGACGGCAAGAGCGAGCCCCATCTCCATAACGAGCATACAGGTGAGGATATTGCTATCCGCGGCAACAAGAAGGTGAAGATTCTCCTCTCCAACATGGGTGATATCTCTGCCAGGTCCATGGCTGCCACAGCCCAGTCCCTGGGCTTCAATGCCGAGGCTGTTCCTATTCCGACACCACGGACACTGCGTTTTGCCCGGAACCATGCATCTGGAAAGGAGTGTGTTCCTTCCCTGCTGCTTCTGGGTTCAATGCTTGAGTATTTTGCATCTGACAAATACGACAAGAGTACCACATATATGATATTTGTCCCCATAACTACAGGGCCATGCCGTACAGGCCAGTACTTTGTCTTCTACCAGAACCTGTTCCGGGACCTTAGGCTTGAGAACGTGGTTGTATTCACCTTGAGTGCAGACCACTCATATTCAGAACTTGGGGCAGGATTCTCCAAGATTATGTGGTGGGCATTGTGTGCCGCCGACTATCTTAAGGATATTCAGACAGTTCTCCGTACCTGTGCCAAGGACAGAACATATGCCATGGCCGAGGTTCAGGAAGGTGTCAAGTATGTCCTTGAGGAGGCCAGAAAGAGCTGGAAGAACATAGTTCCGGCCCTTAAGGTGTTTGCTGACAGGGTCAAGAAAATTCCGCTAAAGAAAGATCCAGCCACCTGTCCGAAGGTTCTGGTTGTGGGCGAAATCTATGTGCGCCGTGATGACTATGCAGTGGACGAGATTATCAGATCCTGTGCAGATAAAGGCATTATAGCCAAAGTTTCCGGCATAGGGGAGTGGATCCACTATACCGACTTTGTGCAGGAGTACTTCCTTAAGCGGGAGCGGACAGTATTCCCATGGTATAAGAAGATATTCAGCGACAACACCAAAAAGCTGCTTGTTCTTAAGCTTGCAGAAGCCTGGAAGGAGTCTACCGAGGCTAAGATAAGAGAGGCACTGGAGCCCTGTGGCCTGATACCAAAGTCGCCTCACGATATGAAGAAGATTATGGCCAATACCCTCAAGTTTGTAAGCTACGAGCTTAACTCCGAGATCTCCATCTCCAGCGGTGCAGCTGCTACAGCTATGGAAGAAGGTTATTCCGGCGTTGTTAATATATCTCCATTTGCATGTCTTATCGGACGTGTCATCGAAGGGCTCTATATGCCATATGCACGGCAGCACAAGTATCCAGCTATCTCCATAGAGATTGACGGCAACCAGCTGCCTCCGAACATTATCAATAAGCTTAACATCTTTATGCTCAATGTCATCAGGTACAAAGAGAATCCAGGTGTAGCAGAGCTGATTGATTACGAGGATGAGAAGTAGAAAGTTTTTGATACTGCTGGTTCTTTGCCTGGGAATATTGTTTTCTGCCCAGGCAGAGCCGGTAGTAAGTTATCTGGGGCCACAGGGCACCTATTCTCAGGAAGCCTGTCAGGTTTTCTTCGGTCAGCAGGGAGAATTCCTTCCTTTTGAGAGCGTAAGTAAAGCAGTTCAGTCTCTGGTCGAGGGTAAATGCGATTATGCGGTGATTCCTCAGGAGAACACAATCGGTGGTGCTGTCCTTGATTATGTTGATGTGCTGATAGCTCATAAAGAAGTCTATGTCTGTGGCGAGGTGGAGCTCCTTATAAGTCAGAACCTTTTAGCCATTCCTGGCACAAAGCCGAGTGATATTAAAGAAGTTTTCTCCCATAAGCAGGGCATTATACAGGGTCGGGAATGGCTTGATAAAAACATTCCTGATGCAAAGGTGACCGAGGTCTCAAGCACGGCGGAAGGGGCACGGCTGGTTTCTGAAAAGGGGGATTCATCTTATGCGGCTATTTCATATGCAGCCTGTGCTGGTGTGTATGGCCTTGAGATTCTTGCCCCGGGTATCCAGAACAATAACAGCAACAAGACCCGCTTCTATGTGCTTTCCGTAGAAAAGCCTGTATCCGGATCTGGTGAGAGGATTGCATTTATTGCTTCGGGAGATGCAAAAAGTCTGCCTGCTCTTATGGCAGATATGAAAAAGAAAAAGATGACACTGGTCACAATTCACGACTGCCCCAAGAAGACAGAACTGGGAGAATATTATTACCTTATTGAATGTACCGGATCATATAAAAGCTATCAGAAGCTGGCAGGAAAAAGCAGTTTTGACCTGCGCTACCTGGGCAGTTTTGATGTACGCTGACTAACTTATCTCTCCTTTTCCGATACAAAGCAGGCTACCAGCCCGTAGATAAGTGTAGGGCGGATCCAGATTTCTGTAAGCATATAGTTGGTATATTCATTGATTGGATTGAGGTAGATGACATAGTTGTACAGTCCTGCAATGGCTGTATCAATGATGAAAAGAAGCCACAGATTGCGTTTGGTGTAACTCTTCCAGTCCTTGCGGGCATAGAAGAAAGTCAGCAGCAGGAGCAGCATCACCGATAGCGTAAGGCAGACCAACTGGAGTGGGTAACTTTCCAGTGGCGGCGGAAAAAGGATATCCCGCAGCAGTACTGTAATGCCTACGAATACCGAGCTCCAGTAGTTGAAACGCTGGCTGTCCAGCCGTCTAAAGAAGTACAACGCCATCATCACCAGGCAGGCGATATAGCACAGGTTAAGCACCAGTTCGGGCCATGCCTCGGCCAGACCGAAATGCTTTATTCCATAGAGCATTATGCCTACCGAGAGCACAGCCGCTACAGCGGTAAATCCAATGTCTATGATCTGTGATTTCTTTCTGAATCTTGTTTCCATGCTATCTTGAAAATACTTTTGTCATATTAAGGATATTCTTACCATCCCTGTATGTATAGCTCATATCATCAACTTTCTGCCTGGAATAAAAAATGCCAAGACCGCCTATAGGCTTGTCTTCCACAGCAAGGCTTGTATCCGGCCCGTCTTGTTCCAGCGGATTGAATGGTATTCCGCTGTCTGTAATGGTGATACAGGCTTTGTTTTCTTCCGGGTAGAGGAGAAAGTTTATGGCAACGTTTCCACCGTTTTCGCCGTAGGCATAGCTTGCTATGTTTATGAAAAGCTCTTCCAGCACCATCTTTATCTGCATGAACTCTTTTTGGGGACATGAAAGCAGAGAAAGGCTTTCTGTTACGAAAGCAAACACTTTGTTGAGATTTTCTTTCTGTGCTGCTATTTCCAGTATTTTTTCAATCATAATTACACCTCCTATGCCATATGAATAAGCAGCATGGTGATGTCGTCAAACTGCTCTGTCTGAGATGCAAATGCATCCACATCCTGTTTGATTCCCAAAAGGAAAGATTCCTCTCCCCGGTTGTCCAGCCTGTTCAGCGTTGCAATCAGGCGGCTGTCTCCGTATAGACCGCCTTCTGAATTGTGAGCTTCGGTGACGCCGTCGGTGTATAAGAAGATAGTGTCACCGCTCTGCAGCTCCAGTGTCGATTCCTTGTATACGGTGCCTTCCATGCCGGCCAGCATAAGCCCATGACGCTTCTTTAAGAATTCAAAGTCCCCTCCGGATTTTGCAAAACATGGCGAATTATGCCCGGCATTGGTATAAGTGATCAGGTGGGTCTCTGTATCCAGAATTCCTATCCAGGCGGTGGCAAACATCTCTTCTGTATTGTTCTCGCATAACATGCGGTTAACATCGGTAAAAATCTCGGCTGTAGAACGCTTCATGGAGGCATGGTCTTTTATCATAGTCTTTACAGTCATCATAAAGAGGGCAGCTGGTACACCTTTTCCTGATACGTCGGCTATTACAAAGCCGATATGGTTGCTGTCTATCTCGAAAAAGTCGTAGAAATCGCCACCCACTTCCTTTGCAGTATCCATGGATGCGTATATCTGGACATCCGGGTGGGACAGCAGGATATGGTTTACCGAGGGGAGCGAGCCGTACTGTATATTTGCCGCAATGTTCAAATCGGCTTCCACGGTGGCTATCCGGCTCTGGCTTTTTACCACAGTATCGGTGTTAAGGTTAGTGATAAGGTAGACAAGAGGATAAGAAAACATACAGCTGGTAATAAAAAAATCATTATTGCCTTTTAAAATATAATACTGAATAGAATAGATAAAAAAGATGAGCACAAGAAAAATAGTAAAGTGGATTGCAGTACGATAGTTTTCTGTGTGTTTTTTTCGTTCTTTGATTATAGTTCGTGCTACCAGAATAATTGGAGTCAGGGTATACAGGAAAAATACTGGTGCAAAAATATAGTTATAGGCAGGCAGGAACTGTATCATATTCTCTTCATCCACCATGTAGAGAAAGTGAGTCCAGGGCATAGTAATGCAGAGCAGCATCACTATGCAACCAGGGATAATATATAATAGCCATACTTTATGGATGACCAGGCCGAACCGTTCATGTACATAGCAGTTTATGAGGGAGCAGATTATAAAAAGCGTCATGGTATACAACCCCCATATCAGGTAGTTGAGTGCCACCATTATGACTCCCCCTCCAGTCACAAACCCTGAAAACGCATCTAAAAGGGACATAAGAATGATTGAGAGCAGCAGAAGGGTAAGCTTGTCGGAAAAACCCATTTTATACAGCACAATGTTGTTGTAGAGAAGAATGAACAGCAGAAAGAGCGAGAAGATAACCAGCTCATAGTAGAGGGCATCTGTTGTCAGAATATCCATATAACATCTCCTTCTTTTTAATCGCTATCCTGTTACCATGAAAGTATTGCGGTTGTAACTCATGGTGGTAAGGTACTTCTTGTTGCCCTTGAGTGCATCCATATAGCCGGAGACCACAAAGGCAAGGCAGGATACTGCATTTGCATCCTCATCTGCCAGATTGAACAGCACGCCGTCGTCCTTGGTGATAATCTGTACGGCATTGTCCCGCAGAATGACGGTACATTCTGCTGAGATAAGCTGCTTTCCTGAGCCGTTTTTCTCGTAGATAAGCATGTACAGATCCTCGATCAGATGCTTGCAGCGGAAAATTATTTTTTTTCTTATACCAGCAGCTGCAAGGAAAACCTCAACCTGCTTCTGAGTAGCAATGACATTCTCTGGTGTCACTGTAAATTCGTAGAAGGCAATATTGCCGGCATCAGTTTTTTCTTTAAGCAGCAGGGGCCAGTTTGTCTTTCCATATCTTATGCGTACATACAGCATTGTAATGATGTATGCCACCAGCGGGGAGAGTGCGGATCCGAAAAACAGTCCGTAAAGGCCGAATAGTTTTCCACAGATTATACAGACAGGAACAGCCACCAGTGCATCCCGCATACCGCAGATTGCAACCCCCAGCATAATTCTGTCGATAAGCAGGTAGTAGGAACTCAGCAGATACAGCATACTTATGGGGACAAATCCCAGTGCCATGATACGGATGCCATTTGTAGCATAGGCTGCTGCAGGAGAGTTTGTAACGCCGTAGATTCTGGCTATAAAGGGAGCTAGGAGGACAAATAGGGCGAACATAAAAAGTGCCTCAAGGATGGCAGCCTTCTGGGCCAGAGCATAGCATTTTTTTACACCATCATAAGTCTCTTCTCCCAGATATATATTCATCAGCGGAGTGATTGCCTCGCCGATGCCGTCAAAAACCAGCTGGAATTCCTTTATGAACAGGATAAATGCCACTAAAATAAGCATTTCTGGACCATAGGTGCTGACTATAAAGCGGTTGATGACTACGGTGAATATTCCAATGAACAGGTAGGAGCTGGCATCTATGGCGCTGTACTTGGCAGCAGTGGCCAGGCCGCGGAAAGAAAAGTAAATGCCTGGCTTGAAGGATGAGCTTGGGCGGAAAAAATGCATACAGGAGATAGCCAAGGAAAGTGCAGTCCCGGCAAAGGATGCAAAACCGATGCCCGCAATCCCCCAGAAAGGGGCAAGGGCGATAGAAAGCACCAGGTTTCCAACCATCTGTGCTATGTTGGCGGCAAAGCTTATGCTTTCATCGCCGTCAGTCAGCACCATCTCTGTCATAAGCATATTCAGGGGAGACAGCAGAATGGCACAGCTGTACCAGAAAAGATAAGGCTTTGCCAGCAGGAATACAGTCTGTTCCGGCTCATAAAAGAGCAGGTAGCGGTCTCCAAAAGTCAGGAGCATGGCAAACAGAATGCCGCCTGTCATTATTGCGGCAGTAAAACCCAGCGAAAACCAGCGCCCGGCAGCTTTCTGGTCAAATTCCCCCATGGCCTTGGCATATAGAATCGGAATTCCTATAGAAATAAGGCCTGCGAAAAACGAGGCGGCGGAATATGCCGGAGCTACCAGGCTGATAGCGGCAACAGCATCCTTTCCCAGCGCAATTCCTGCGATTATTGAATCTGAGATCAGAAGTGCGGTAACCACTACCATGGTCATGGTACCTGGAAGCAGCAGCGAGATAAATTTTTTCTGCAGAAAGGTCGGGGCAGACTTTATTTCCATTCGATGTCAAAAACGCTGTCAAGGCAGGTGCTTTCCAGCACGTCCTTAAAGTTCTCTCCTACGTTGATAAGTTTCATAGAAGCCTTTTTCTGCTTGAGCGTCTTGAATGTAGAAAGCAGTACGCGGATTCCGGCAGAGGAGACATAATCACAGTCGGTGAAATCCAGCACCAGGGCGGTGATCTTATCAATCTGTGTACCGATAACGGCAGATAATTCCGGGCTGGTAAGCGTATTCAGCTCACCGGAAAGAGCAATTGTCTGTTTTCCATCAGAAACAGTAGATGTTAATTCCATATATTTCCTCCAGCTTCAGCCATCACAGATACGATATAGCATATTTGACTGTTTTGCAAGCAAGTTGATTTGTCTGGACGACAGTGTGATATCAGGATTTTCTGCCGTCATTAAGAGCATTTCACAGGAAGCAGCAAATAGGTTTACGAACCTTTCCATACTTTCCCGTCTGTACTGGGCTGAGTTATAATCAAGAATAAAACCGAATCCGTCTCTGCTCTCAAGTATCTCAATCTCAGGTGAATTGCCGCAGCCACAGGGGAATTCATCGGTCTCCAAGGGCTCTGCCGTATTCTTCATGAAACTGCGGTATTTGTCACATTCGTACATATCTCCCTGATATAAAAGACATAAGACTTCATGCCCTTGGTACAACCCGATTCTGTCAAAGTAGGAGATGCTTCCATGGGCAATACTTTCAAGAACCTGCTCCTTTGCCTGCATAAGCAGATCTTTCAGCTTGGTTTTATCATCAATAGTGAATGCAATAGGAAAGTCCTTATAAAAGAGTCCGATGGAACGCTGTACAGAGACATCTTCCCGTCCGTTCCATACCCAGGAGAGCATGACATTCCGGGCTTTGTCATACATAGCAATTGCCAGGGCAACAGCTGCAGTATAGAATTCATTCTTCCCCAGTCCATAATGCTGGCAGAGGGATGTGACACGATCTTTTGAGAATTTAAAATCACCCTCTATACTGTCCAGGATATTCTTATCTGTGTCAAAATCGGTCCGGGGCCGGGTATGCCAGCCATCTTTGTCATAGCGGTTTTTAAAGTACGCAACATCATGGGAATAAGTTTCGGTGTTCTTGAAGTCTGCTTCTTTCTGCATAGCCTGGTAGGTGAAATCGGCCCCTAGTTCGGTGCCGCCCAGGCTTAGAGCAATGTCGTCCATAAGAATTTCCATAGAAGAGCCATCTGCAACAACATGGTATACATCAAAAAGAAAAACGTTCTGCTCCGGAGTGCTTATAATCCGGGTTCGGAAAAGGGGGCTGCCGTCAAGCAGGAATGGTCTTACAAAGTGTTTTTCGGCATCGGCAAGTTCTTCCATGTTCATGGTCTCCACAGGTATTTCCTTGTCAAAACCAGCCTCATAGCGCAGATAATAGGTGTCACCCTCTTTCTCGATGACGCTCAAGAGTGCAGGATGGGCAGAAAGGGCTTTCCTGACAGCCTGGGCGAACTGGCTCAAGTCCACATTGTCCGAAAGTATGGCCTTATACGCAAGGTTGTACATGACTGTTCCTGGAGCCGACAGTTCACAGCGGAGCATATAAAGCTGAATATCGTTTAATGGTGCTTTTGTCAGCCTGTTTTTTCCCTGTACACTGGCAGATGTTTGAGCCATAAGAGCATCCACTGCTTCTGCAATAGCCCGCACAGTCCGTTTCTCAAAAATAAGAGGCACGGACAAAGGAAGAGTATTGCATTTGACCAGGAGATTCATGGCGCATATACTGTCACCACCAAGGGCAATAAAATCATCATCAATACCGATTTGCCCTACATTTCCAGATTCGTTCAGAACTTTCTTAAAAGCATCACAAAGCATTTTCTGTGTCTTAGTCTCTGGTGGCACATATTCAGCATGATTCTCGCTGAAAGCTGGTGGTGTCAGTGATTTTTTGTCTATCTTGCCGTTTGTGTTCAGGGGCATTTTCTCAAAGTGGATAAAGTATGAAGGAATCATGTACTCGGGAAGAAGCTTTTTTAAGGATGTGCGGATTGTCTCCTCAGGAACAGCAGTCTCCTTCTGGTAATAGGCACAGAGAAAATGAATTCCCGTGTTCTCAAAAGCCTTTACAGCTACAACCTTTGTTCCCAGCACTTTTTTAAGTGCAGTCTCCACCTCGGCAGGCTCCACACGGTTTCCGTTGATCTTGACCATATCGTCTGCCCGTCCCAGAATGTATAAAAGTCCGTCTTCTCCCCGTCTGGCAAAGTCCCTGGTGCGGAAGAATTTTTTTCCTCCTATCCAGATGAATGCTTTATCATTCTCTTCCTGCTGGTTCAGGTAGCCCCGGAAATAGGGCAGGTAAAGGCAGATTTCCCCTTCTTTTTCAGAAACCTTGCCGTCATCAAGAAGCACCATATCGGTATAGGAGCATCCAGACCCAATCGGCGTGTTTGAATATGGCCTGTCGATCACAAAGCTGCAGGCTGTGGACATAAGCTCTGTATTGCAGTAGAGATTGCGGAAGTCGAATCTGTCGCTATAGGTATCGCTTACCCGTTCGGAAGAAAGCATAATAACCTTGGGTGAAAGGCTTTTGTTTTCAGAAAGGGGTTTTATCATCGAGGCTGTCAGGAACATTGCGTCAATCCTGTGGTCTTTTAAAAACTGCATGTAAAGCATAGGATTTTTGACGACAGCATCGGAAACTATATAAATTGTAACGGCATCGTAGAGCATACTCACATTGATAATGATAAAAGCAGAAAAAGTTACCGGCGCCACATTTGCAAAGCGGAGGGAATCGTCCTTCATGGTATAGGGTTTCACAACTTCCTCGGCTGTACCTGTTGTCGTAAAACGGTACACACCATATTCTTCTACAACTCCTTTCGGCTTTCCTGTGCTGCCTGATGTGTAGATGATAAAGGCAAGGTCATGCTCGTCGCTCTCTGCCCAATCTGCTTCTGGAAGGGGCTTGTAGCTCATGGCCTTATCCCAGTGCATACTGTCAAATACCAGTCTGGCACCCGAGTCCTTAAGCACATGCTCTATGCGCTCCTGGCCCATGGCATCGGAAATGGGTACAAAGGCACAGCCGCATTTTATTACCCCAAGTTCCACAGCAACATATTCCATGGATTTTTCCAACTTTATGGCAACCAGTTCTTCTTTTTGGAGCCCCAGTGTTTTTAAGTATGCGGCAACACGGCTTGAATAATCATTCAGCTGGGCATAGGTGGTTTTACGCTCGCCGTCCCGGTCAACTATAGCGGCGCGTCCAGGGTATTTCCCTGCCACTTCTGATAATCTATGTAAGAATGGAATCATCTGATAGATCCTAAGGTGTCTTTGAAATAATCCAGGACAGCTTTAAGTCCGCACTCCAAATCGGCCTTGTTCAAAAGCAGGTTTACCCGGAAGCAGAATCGGTGTTTTAAGTCAAGGCACTGCATAACACCAGGATAGGCAAAGTAGCCTTTATCTTTCATCAGCATCTTCATGGCATCGACGAAGAGCCTGTCATCAATCGTACGATCAATAAAAATCATGGCGTAATGCCCGGACACTTCCGAAGAAACTGTGGCAAAATCATAATCAGACAGTATATGCCTGACCAGCGAAAGATTTTCAGCCCAGAATTGATTATAGATGGAAAGACATTCATCAAAATTAGGTGAGATAAAATGATGATATCCCTGCCGGCATGAATAGTTGATAGAGCCTCCAAAGCTGTCATTCAGACTGTTGATTGCATCGTAATATTTTTTATGCACCACCAGGACAGAGAATTTTATTCCCTGGATACCAAGCGCTTTATGGGGGCTGTATATGTAGATAAGGTTTTCCTGAATCCCGAATGTCCGGGAAAGCTCCCTGCCGTTTATGCACAGGGATTCGTCTAAGATTACAAGCTTACCTGCATTCAGAAGTTTCTGAATGCCCTCTTTTACCCGCCGTTTGAAATAAATACTGCAGGAATTTAGAGGAGAAGTGAACCAGAAGGCATTGCAGTCAGACTGCAGAAGGAGGTCTGCATCAAATGATTCATTTATGTTCTCCATGAAGTCATCGAATATTGTGTAGTCCATTTTTAAGGCATCACAGCAGTCTGGAACGGAAAAATAGTAGGGGGTGATGATTCCAAGCTTTGCAGCCATTTCTGAAAGAAGAATTGAGACCATAGAAATGGAGAGGGTGCTCTGGGTCAGTGCATGGAAAAACGCATTTTTACAGTCGTCGGCAGAAAATCCCAGCTTGTCCGCAATTATCTCTTTTACATCCTCTGGAAAGTAATAATAGTAGTCGAATACATCCTGCTCGTTGTCAACCTTCAGAATCTTTTTGATTTTTTCTTTATATTCAGAACCGGTATTCCAATAGGAAAGGTTTACAGGAGGCTGCTCCCGGCATTCTTTTTCTGCCTCATCCAGTTCCATCTCAATTTCATAATCAGTCATATAATTTTTCATACTCCGTGTAGGTATAGCTTTTAATAGGCTTTATTCCAGACATTCTACTATATAAGAGGATATCTGGAAAGTTGATTCCATTGAAATAGTTGACTTGTGCAAAGGAATATGAACCCATGTCGCCGAAAATGATTTTATCTCCAGGCTTCAGGGGCGATGAAAAGTCGTATTCCCCGAACACATCCCCGGAAAGGCAGCTGTTACCTGCAAGCAGATAGCTGTATTTCTTTTGGTCAGCGCGTCCTTTTTCTGGATAGACCACAGGGAGCTGGTAATAGTTTTTAAGGACATCAAGGGCATGGCAGGAAAGGGATGTGTCAAGAATTGCTATGTCCTTTTCGTTGTGCACTATGTCCAGTACAGTAACAACTAGGAAGCCTGCCTCCATAACCAGATATTCACAGGGCTCTATGTAGGTCTTTAAATGATATTTTGTATGCAGGATATCCAGATTCGCCTGGAAATGGTAAAAGTCAAAATCATCCTCGGTCAGGGCCTGCCCTCCCCCTAAGTTTATCCAGGAGACATAGGGAAAATAGCCAGAGAACTTTTCTATCCCGGCAGAAAGGAGATTGTTGAAATCTTTGGAAGAATTTCCGCATAGGGCATGGATATGGAAGCCGGAGATACGGTCCATGATATCTGGCTCAACTTTAGAAAGAGCCTCTTTTGTAAGTCCGAACCGGGAATAACGGCCACAGGGATTGTAGACAGCTTCTTTTACTGCATTGATTTCTGGATTAAGACGCAGGGCAAAATTATTCTTTGCAGTCCCCACCTGATTGAAAACTGAAATCTGCTGTGGAGAGTTAAGGACAATATGGGAACAGATGGTGGCAATCGCCTCGGCATCTTCTGCCTTGTAAGCTGGGGTGTGAATATGAACTTCCTTTCCCAGGCCACTTCCCAGCTTAGCCTCAAAAAGCCCCGATGCAGAGGTCCCTTCTACATAAGGCTTGATTAAAGGAAATGCCTTTGCCAGTGGAAAACCTTTCATGGCAAAAAGGAGTGAAAGCCCTGCTTTGTCAGATTTTGCCTTTATAGCCTTCAGGTTTTTTGTGAGAATATCGGTATCAATAATGTAGCAAGGTGTTTTGACCTTTTCTGTCCAGCCTGCAAAGGTGCCAAAATCAGAAGTCATTTAATGTCCAGACCCTCTTTTTTGATGCACTCAACTTCTGGAACGCCATAGAGCAGCTGCACCAATGCCTTGGCATACTGGAAGCCGAAATCAAAGTCGCCGATATATCCGCCGGATGTAGTCACATAGTAGAACTTCTTTGCCTTGCACAAACCCTTAGGGTAACCTTCGGGGGTGTAGCGGAAAGTGATGCCACATACAGATGTGGCCTCGAAGTAAAGCTTTATCAGAGCTGGAAAGGAAAGATCCCAGTATGGAGCAGCCATTACTATGATATCAGCATCGGCAAACTGTTTGGCATACCGGAAAAACTGGTCGCTGAAATCATTTGCGGCAAGGGCTTTATCCCGTTTTGCAATATCAGCAATAGTAAGTGGTCTTAAGTTCTCATCTGCCAGATTCAGTACTTCTGCTCTCTCCCCAGTCTCTTTCTCCAGCTTTGAAAGAAGGTCTTCTGCCAGTTTAAGTGTCCGTGATTCCGGGCGTATGCAGGCATTTATAAACAATGTGCTCATAGTCTCCTCATATTTTTATCGGCCTGCTCGAGGGCAGCCATAGATTTAACAAAATTGAACCGCATCAGGCGGCATCCTTCATCAATAGCACTCAAGTAGAAGGGTGATGCTGGAATCAGGGCAACCTGCTTTTTCTTTATAAGCTCTTCCATGAAATCCATATCGCTTTTCTTGGAAAGGCGGTCAAAGGTGGCCATGAAGAAGTAGGAGCCCTCTGGCTTTATCGGATCAAAGCCCCATTCCGCAGCTCTTGCCAATAGGTAATCCCGCCGCTTTTCCATCTCGGTGCAGAACTCCCTGGAGTAGTCTGCCGAGATAGGGAGAATCTTGGAGAAGGCCAGCTGAATAGGATGATTCACCGCGAAGGTGACCCACTGATGCACTGCCTGAACCGCAGCAGTTAACGCCGGTGTGGTGCAGATGTAGCCTATCTTCCAGCCTGTGGCAGAGAAGGTCTTGGCTGTGGAGTTTATAGTTATAGTCCTGTCTGCCAGACCAGGGATAGATGCAGTCGGTATATGCCTGAGCCCGTCGAAGACCAGATTCTCGTACACCTCGTCGCTGATGATGACCAGATTGTATTTGTTAGCAACTTCGGAAAGAATTGTCAGCTCTTCCAGTGTGAACACTTTTCCAGATGGATTGTTGGGATTATTGATTATGATGGCTTTGGTTCTTGGTGTGATGGCTGCTTCCAGCTCCTTCCTGTCAAATGAAAAATCGGGCAGATGCAATGTCACTGCCTTCATGGTGCAGCCTGCCATCTTGCAGCTCCCGGCATAGGAGTCAAAGAAAGGCTCAAAGGCAATAAGCTCATCTCCAGGGTCGCAGAGAGCCATCACGCTGTCGAATATAGCCTCGGTGGCACCGCTGGTCACAGTGACCTGTGTATTCGGGTCAAAAGAAAGGCCATACTTGGTCCGGTAAATATCGCTGATAGCCTGCCTGAACTCCGGTACTCCCGAGAGGGGGGCATACTGGTTCCGCCCTGCATCAAAAGATCCTTTTATAATATCCAGAACCCACCTGGGAGTGTCGAAATCGGGCGCCCCCTGGCTCAGGCCCACTGCATTGTACTGGGCCGCAAGGGTGTTCACAACAGTAAATATAGTAGTCTCAGAATTTGCCACCCGTGTTGCACTCATTTTCAGTTTTTCCTCGCATCAAAAGATCTGTATCCTGCCTTGAAATCCACCAGGCTCTTCAAAGGTTGTCCGGTGGTATATGCCTTTAGGTTCTCTGCGGCAAGACGTACTATCCGCTCAAAGGTCTCGGGCAGATGGTACTGTCCTGAGGTATGGGGAGTGATAATCATATTGGGGGCATCCCAAAGGGGGGTCTCCGGTGGCAGCGGCTCCGGGTCTGTCACGTCTACGGCAGCACCTGCGATAATCCCTTCATTCAGGGCTTTGCACAGATCATCAGTCACAATCGCATTTCCACGTCCCACATTTACAAGGATTGCACTTTTCTTCATCTTCCTGAGCCGGTTCATGTCGATAAGATGGGCAGTTGCTTTTGTGTTAGGGATCGAGAGGGCCACAATATCGAAGTCACCGATTATATCGTCCAGCTTCTCAAGCGGATAGATTGCCTCAAGCCAGGCGGGCTTGTTTGCAGTATGGCGGCGGATTCCTGTAACCTTGCTTCCCAAAAGGTGCATCTTATGGCCGAACTCGGATCCGATATCTCCCAGACCGATGACCAGAGTCTTGCTTCCGTAGATGGATGTGACATGACCTGCATCTTTCCATTGGTGGTCCAGCTGGTTGATACGGTATACATTCAGGTGCTTGATGAGGGAGAGGACACAGCCCAACATATACTCGGAGATGGCAAGGCCGTAGCAGCCTGATGCACAGCAGAACTTCACGTTCTCGGGGATGACGCCAGGGACAGTGTACTGCTCCACTCCTGCGTTGTTGGTCTGGATGAACTCGAGTTTCTCCCCCAGCTTGATCTCTTCCGGAGGAATATTCCCGATTAGGATCTGAGCCTCCTTCAGGTATTCCTGATAATTTTTCTGACAATAGATGAAGTTTCCCTCAGGATATGATGATTCCAAAAGCTTTTTGTGCCGCTCTTCCACAGGAAGGACGACAAGAACAGTTTTACCAGCCATGATTCTCTCCTTGCAAATATTATACTTTAAACTTATAGTAAAGAAAAGGGAAAGAAAATGGAAAAAGAGATTACCATCCGTAAGCCATCTGATATGCACCTGCATCTGAGACAGGGCGATATGCTGAAGACCACAGTGCAGGATGCGGCCACCTGGTTTGCTCAGGGAGTGGTGATGCCGAACACTGTTCCAGCCATAAACACTCCAGAACGGCTGATTGCTTATCGTGATGAGATTCTTTCCCTTGCTCCCGATTTCAAACCCATAATGAGCTTCAAATTATACCCGGGGATGAGTGCTGATGCAGTCAAAGCCATGGCCTCCTCAGGAACTGTCTTAGGCAAGCTTTATCCTGCAGGCGTCACCACCAATTCAGAGGATGGAGTGAAGTCCTGGCACGAGATAAAGGAGGCGCTGGGGGCTATGAGCGACCTGGGCCTGGTACTCTCCATACACTGCGAGAAGCCCGACTCCTTCTGCCTGGAGCGGGAGTATGAGTACCACCAGGAGTTTGCCGCCATCGCCAAAGCATATCCTGATTTACGCATGGTGTTCGAGCATATATCGGACCGCCGCTCCATTGACTTTTTAGCCGGCCTCCCGGACAGGGTGGCAGGAACCATAACAGCACACCATCTGCTGCTGACTTTAGATGATGTGCTTGGAGCAAATATGAATCCCCACGTCTTCTGCAAGCCTGTGGTGAAAGGGCCCAAGGACCGGGAGGCCCTGCGGCGGGCTGCTTTCTCCGGCGACAAGAAGTTCTTTTTCGGATCTGACAGCGCGCCGCATCTCAAGACAAAGAAGGAGTCGGGCACCGCTGCCGGCGGCATCTACTCTTCGCCTTTCGCAGTGCCCCTTATGGCACAGCTTTTCGAAGAGCATGGACAGCTGGATAAGCTTGAGAACTTCATGTCGATATATGGTCCTGCCTTCTACGGTATTGCGCCGGCAGCGGGCTGCATCACGCTGGTGCAAAAAAAGAGCACCATCCCGTCGGTCATCGACGGAATAGTGCCCCTTTATGCAGGAAAAACAGTATCCTGGAGCCTTAAGAATTAGAACTGAACCTGAGGTACAGCCCGGGCTGAATCTGCAATCTCGAAATAGGACTTTTTCTCAAATCCCATATTGCCGGCCACAATGGAGGAAGGGAATACCTTTATCTTGGTGTTGAATGTCCGTACAGAATCATTGTACCGCTTCCGGGCTACAGAGATGCGGTTCTCGGTGCCGGCCAGCTCATCCTGCAGAGCTTGGAAATTAGTGTTGCTCTTCAGTTCTGGATAGTTCTCTGCAATAGCCAGAAGCCGCCCCAGCGCGCTCTGCATCTGGTTGTAGCCATCAGCCTTCTCTTCTACAGTAGCAGCTCCAGCCAGCTTGGACCGTGCCTCTGCCACATTGTTGAAGACATCGCTCTCGTGCTTTGCATAACCCTTCACTGTGTTCACCAGGTTAGGGATCAGGTCAGAACGCCGCTGGAGCTGGTTGTCGATCTCTGACCATGCGGCGCTGGTCTGCTCGTCCAGTGTCACCAAGCTGTTCCGGGTACTTATATACCATCCGAAGATGACAGCAAGAACTGCCACTATAATTAAAACTGTCATTAAGCCTTTGTTTTTCATACAATCTCCTTACTTAAAAACCTCTGGAAGCACCGCCGCCTCCGAATCCGCCTCCGCCGAAGCCACCAAAGCCACCGCCGAAACCGCCGCATCCCCTGGAAGAAAATCCTCCGAAGCTGCCCCTGCCATGTCCATAGCCCGGGTACATTGCTCCGAAAGAGCTTCCGTAGTATCTGCGGCCTGTGCGTTTTGCGTTTTTCATCCGGCGTATCATCATTAAAAAAATTGAAACAAAAATTATAAAGAAAATGAGCATGCAGAGCCGTTCAGTGAAGGTGTTGTCCTGCATCTTTGCCCGCTCATCCAGTTCCACATTCATCTCTGTGCCTATTGTGTCTGCAATCTTGAACACGCCCCGGCGCAGTCCTGCGCTGAAGTCTCCACCCCGGAAGTATGGGATTATGGTATTGTCCAGAATCCGTCCCGCCTTGGCGTCATTGAATATTCCCTCAAGGCCGTAGCCCACCTCGATACGCACCTTTCTTTCTTCCATGGCCAGAACTATGATGATACCAGTATCCTTGCCTTTCTCTCCCACCTTCCATTTCTCGGCCACTGCCATAGAAAAGTCATCAATAGAGGTGTAGGGAGCCATAGATTTTACTGTGAGCACTGCAATCTGGGCACCGGTTTTTTCCTCAACTTCCTTTGCGACACTTTCCATGGAGGCCTTGTCCTTTTCTGTTATCACAACGGCATAGTCATTCACATAGCTGGAATAGCCTGGAACATCATCGGCAAAAAGGCTTAAGGTGAGGAAGATTAAAAGAAGGAAGAAGAGTTTTCTCATTTTATGTTCAGCTTATCCACAAAGTCCACAATATTCACAAGGGCCAGAATCAGATCCACCACCACACTCTCTATAGGGGTGTCCTTTTCAATCCTGCAGATATCCTTGAAAGGCTGAGGATTGAAGTCGATGTATTCTGATGCAGCCTTAAGGTTCTCCACATAGGTGTATGCAATTTTTTCCTCTCCCACAAGGCGCAGGATGGAACGGAAGATAGCATTGTAAAGCCCCTGGGTATGACGCACACCATTGGCGATGTACTTCGGGTTGCTCTCGGAAAGAAGCAGTACCTGGCGAAGTGAATTGATGCATCCCCGGAGCCGGTCCTCGGTCTGGAGCCTCAGGTTGGCCCGTGATATGGCAAGATTCTGGAATACGTCATCACCGTAGATAACCTTGTGCAGATCCTTGATGTCAAAGTATTCCATAGGGAAGATGTCGGCTGATGATATGAACTCGTTGTAGCTCAATATTGTTGGGGTGATGTTGTTGTTCTGCAGTGTCTTTGCAGCATATTTGCCCAGCACCACAATCCGCTCCGGGTCTGCCTGGTTAAGGATGATGAGCAGGTTGGTGTCTGATGAAAGAGGGTTATAGTTCTCTGTAAGGATGCTGCCATAAAGGATGATTGACTTCAGGTTGTCACCGAAGGCAGTCTTGGCCTGCATCACAAAGTCTTTTTCTACAGAATTGATTCTATCTTCTTTAATACTCATATTGTCTCCATAATAAACTTATCAAAAAAATGGCAGAAAAACAATAATGATTATGTTATAATGAATGAATAGTATTGAGCTATGTTTGAAGAAAAACTGTATCACAAGAAAATGAATCCTCAGAAACTTAAAGATTATGGCTTTACAAAAAATGGTGCGGCGTACGAGTACAGAACATCGATTTTAGAAGGTAGTTTTGCCCTGTTGATTACCATTTCACAGGATGGGGCGATAGGCACCAGGCTCGTGGAGCAGCCGTCTGGAGAGGAATATGTCCTGTACAAGACAGATGCTGCGGGCTCTTTTGTAGGCAAGGTAAGATGTGCCATCAGTGATGTGATAGAAGATATTGCCCGGAAATGCTTTGATATCGCTGTTTTCAAGAATCCTCAGACCGAGGCGGTCATAGAATATATACGCAAGAAATATGGTGATGAGCTGGAATTTCTATGGGATAAGCTTCCCGATGCAGCTATATGGCGGCGAAAAGAGACTAATAAATGGTATGGCATTATTATGACGATATCGGCCAGGCGTCTGGGGCTTGATTATGACACCAAGGTTGAGGTCATGGATTTGCATATCAATCCTGAAAAAATGGATGACCTGCTTAAAAATCCAAACTATCTTCCCGGTTACCATATGAACAAAAAGCATTGGTTCACTGTAATCCTTGATGGCTCAGTGAACAACGATGAGCTTTTCAGCCGTATCGATGAAAGCTACGTATTGGCAAAAAAGAAATAGAAAAAATTTTACTGTAGCGTTATTTGAGACAGGTGTGGTAATATAAGAAAGGTTAGGAGAGAAAAAAATGAGTGATTTTACTTGGATTCCAATTTATGAGGAATTGGCTAAAAAGTTACTTGAATATAAAGATAGACGAAAAGAACTGATAGAGTTCATATTCTCAGATGCTGGGTTGAAAGAATTTTCAGGATACCTTCATTTAGAAAATAAAACTCAGATTATTGATGATATTGATCCCTTCTCTTTTATGGGGATGTTCAATCGAGGCAGCCTAGCTATCGGCAAAAGAAAAGCAATTTTAGGGAAAATAAAAGAAAAATTAAATCTTGATGCTGACATTCCATCAGATTTTGATGGTATCCCTGTTTTGAGTTATAGCAGAATGTTTTTCTATGATTGGAATGACTTTCTTGAAAGTTGCAACATTCTTTGGGATTCGTATGAAAAAATGATGAATGGTTCTTTAGAATCATGGTTTAACTATTATAAGTTTAAAACAAGAAAGGCAGAATGTACAATGCCATTGTTTTGGTGTAAACCAGAGGATTATATTGCATTGGATAGCCGAAATACTGAATATTTAAAGCAAAAGGGTATAGATGTGGATATCAACGATGCCGATTCATATCTTAACTTGTTGCAAACGATAAAAGGTAAAATGGCTTCTAACGAACTGACAGAAAACTCGTTTGCAGAGATTTCTTATAATGCTTGGGATTACTCAAATCAGAAAAAAACCCAGTATTGGATATTCGCTCCTGGAGAAAAAGCTGATAGATGGAATGAATTTTATAAAACAGGAGTTATGGCTCTTGGTTGGGATGAAGTTCAGGATCTTAAAAAGTATGCAACGAAAGAAGATGTTAGGTCTGTAATAAAAAATATTTATAATAGAGAGACATCTGCAACAAATGATGCCCTTGCTAATTGGCAGTTTGCAAATGAAATAAAAACAGGTGATATAGTTTTTGCCAAAGAAGGGCTGTATAAAATAATTGGCCGGGGAGTTGTTGCTGGAGAATATGAATATAAACCAGAAAAAGATGAATATCGTCATATTAGAAAAGTACATTGGAGCAATAAAGGCGAATGGGAGGCCCCTTTTAAATTACCCCAAAAAACATTGACAAATATCACCAATTTAAAAGAAAAGGTTAAGCAACTTGAAAGCTTATTTGATCCTGAGGATGCTAAAATAAACGAAGGGAAAATAACATATAATAAATATGGTGAATATGTAAATCTACTTAAAAATGCCAAAAATATTATCCTACAAGGTGCCCCAGGAACAGGAAAGACTTATTCAACAGCAGAAATTGCACTTTCTGTTTTAGGCTATGATACCACACAATATCAAAGTCACGAAGAGTTGATGAAAGTTTTCAATGATTTGCGTTTAAAAATTGATAGTAGTTCAGGAAATGTTTTAAGCGGGCAAATTGGATTTGTTACATTTCACCAGTCGATGGATTATGAGGATTTTGTTGAAGGAATCAAGCCTAAAACAGATGGGATGGGAAATGTTATTTATAATGTAGAAGATGGAATCTTTAAGACGATTGCAAATAAGGCAAAATATAAAAAATCGAGTAACTTTGAAAATGCATATACAAATTTTATTACAGATATTAGCGACTATGAAGATGAAAAGCCTTTTAAATTAAAAACTCGATCTAATAAAGAGTTTGCGGTTACCGTAAATGGCAACAACAACTTGTCTCTTTATACCGGCAAGTCGTTTCGTAAAAATGGGGTTTTGACTAAAACAAATATTATTAAACAGATTCAAGGTGAAGAAAAATTTAAAGGTTGGGAGGGATATTTCTTCGGAGTAATTGATTATCTGGCTGCAAAATATGGTTATAAAGAACAAACAGAAAAACAAAAAAACTATGTTCTTATCATCGATGAAATCAACAGGGGAAATGTATCAAAAATATTTGGTGAACTTATCACACTGTTGGAGGCGGATAAACGCTCTGGTGGTGAACACTCTTTGCACGTGATTCTCCCTTACTCAACAGATGAATTTGAAGTTCCGTCAAATCTATATATCATTGGCACGATGAATACAACTGATCGTAGCGTGGGAAATATAGATTATGCTGTGCGCCGTCGTTTTTCTTTTATTACTCTGCCATCTAGTCGTGAAGTTGTCGCAGAAAAATGTGGTGAAGATAGCAAGAGTGTCCTGTTGTTTGACGCAGTAAAGAACTTTCTTGAAAAGAACAAAATCGAAATGGATATTGATGACCTTATGGTCGGGCACAGCTATTTCTTTGCCGAAACAGAAAATGAGCTTAAGCTAAAATGGAAATACAATATTCTTCCTTTACTTCGAGAGTATTTCAAGGATGGTATTATTCGAAAAAATGTCGCAAAAGATTGTGTGATTGACACTTTCATAAATGACAATAAGAAAGAACAGAAATCAGATAATGAATAGAATTATTAATTTTCAGGAACATCAGTCCCGAAAAATTACTGATATCACTGAATTGAACGGAATAGATAGTATTGCTACTTCTTTAAAGCTGAAAGGCTTACCCGATGATTTTATGGGTGCACCTAAATATTTAGGGCTTTTTGCTGATTCTGAAACTATTGTATCATCATTTTACATCGGTGCAACTTGGCTTAAGGAGAATGAACTTGCAACTGTGGTAAACCCGAAAATAAATGTTGATTATTTAAAGATGTTTTCCGATGCTCTTGAAGTCGATTCAGAAAAAGAAAACAATTATTTTTCAAAGTGCTACGGAATTGAATTTGACAAAAGTGAAATTGAATTACACAGTGAATTCAACATCATCACGCCGCTCATCTTGATTCATTATATTTCGGTTCTAAAAAATCTTACAAAGCACGAACTCAAAAAAGGCTATATCTATTACGAAGAAAATCTAAAGTCAAAAGTAAAGGGTCATTTGCTTTTTCAAAAACACCTGCGTAAAAATATAATCAGAAAATGTGAGAACAGGGCATATTGTGGCTTCCAAGAATACACGGAAGACATCGCGGAAAACCGACTATTGAAAAAAGCTTTGATTTTTGCAAGCAGGGCAATTGACAATTATAAAAGTCTTACGAGGCAAAAAACTTTTGATGAATTAAAAATTGCAATCAATCAGCTTTTTTCCGCTTTTACAAATGTTTCAAACGAGATTGAAACCCATGAAATAAAATCATTACGCTTCAACAAGCTATTTGCTAATTACCCCGAGGCGATAAAACTTGCCAAAATGATTTTGAGAAAATACGACTATTCGCTTCAAAAAACGGAACAGGCGGAAACCAAAACGCTTCCATTTTGGATTGATATGCCCCGTCTTTATGAAATGTATGTTTATAAATGGCTTAAAGAGAATACTGATGATGAAGTTTTATTTCAGGTGGAAGGTTATCGAGGGACAGCTGCAGATTTTGTTTTGGCCAAGCAAGGAATCGTTTTGGATGCAAAATATAAGCCCCATTACAAGGATTCAAAAAGAGGAATTATTGATGATATTCGCGAGATGAGTGGTTATGCCCGCGATGAAAAAATTTTGCGTCATTTTGAAAACCCCAAAACAGCAATCGTACCGTGTGTGATTTTATATCCTGAATCTTTTGAAGAAATGAAAGAGTTTGGGGCTGATGAAGGATTTGAAACAAAAACAATTAACCAAATCCACTCTGGTGATGAAAGTTTTGATAAGTCAAAAGGTTTATTAGCACAGTGCCAAAGCATAAAAGCCTATAGAGATTTTTATAAACGAAAAGTTAATGTTCCAATAATCAAAGAATAATTTTTTGCAACTATTCCAGAATTGACAGGATTATCTGGAATAGAAAATAAGCAAAATGTATCAAAATCTTTTCTAGAATCTCATCTACACGAGAGGAGTGGGTTAACCTGCCTCTACTAGGGGTGGAGGGGGCTGCCTGAACCAGCACCCCAAAATAGGAAGGCACAGCAAAAGGCACTCCTGGCGGTATCTCCGGCCCGTAGGGAGCGGAACCACCGAGCAGGGGTGTCTTATTGCTGTGCTTGTTACTTGTGCTGGTTCAGGTAGTTCACTAACTGGCGCGGAGTATGCAGGTTGAATACATCCTCGAAGGAGATACCAGTTATATTGCACTCCGCAATTGCCTCGGCCACCGCGATGGAGTCGGCACCCAACTGTACAAAGTCATCATCCATACCGTAAGGCTCTATATTCAGCACACGGCCGAAGCTGCGGCACAGTGCTTTTTCCAGAGCGGTGGCCGGTGCGGCGTAAGGGGCCCGGTACTGGGCAAAATCTGGCTC
This sequence comes from Spirochaetia bacterium, assembly GCA_017535435.1. Lineage (GTDB taxonomy): Bacteria > Spirochaetota > Spirochaetia > CADAEX01 > CADAEX01 > CADAEX01. Next base: position 79,502 of record JAFXTY010000050.1, read on the forward strand.
CGGCAGGGCTGTGAAGTCCAGCTTTCCGCTGGCTGCCAGCGGTACCTTTTCCAGGTGGATGAAGAATGCAGGTATCATATATTCAGGCAGCTTGGTCTCCAGTTCCTGCCGGAGCTGGTTGGCGTCGAAGCCGGCCGGGCCGGTGTAGTAGGCGCATATGAATGTTGTATGCTCCTTCTCGAAGCCCTTTACGGCGCACCAGGCTGAGTTATCTGTCTTTTTGAGCACTGCCAGGATTTCTGACGGCTCTACTCTGTTGCCGTTGATCTTTATCATGAAATCCATCCGGCCAAGGTGCATTATGTTGCCGTCCGGCAGCTTTTTACCCAGGTCGCCGGTGTGGAAAAGACCGTCCCGGAACTTCTCCCTATTCATCTCGGGCAGGTTGATATAGCCCTTGACGCATGGATTTTTTATGCAGATCTCCCCCTCTTCGCCGTCCGGCACTTCCTTGCCATTTTCATCCAGGATATAGAGCATGTCAGGAAGTGTGGGCAGTCCGATTGGGGCAGCTCCCCGTCTTCCGTCGATCGGGAAAATTGTCACCAGGTATCCCATCTCTCCCATTGTGAAGAGGTTGTAGATCGGGACAGGAAGGGCATCCACATCAGTAGCAACTTCGCCACCTATGTAGATCTGCTTGAGATATGAGTTGACCTTCCGGTATGCCTTCAGCAGGGACGGGGTCATGAAGATGCCTTCTATCTTGTTATCCTCTAAATAATTATAGAGCAGATGAGGGGTTTTTACAGTGTTGTAGTCCAGCACAAATATAGTGCCGCCATAATATGTGATGATGGTGGAAATCTCGAAAGCCACGAAGTTGAGAGGGAATATGACGCCGAAGTTGGGGCCGTGGGAAAGGAGGTATTCTCCTTTGTAGTTGAAGGCCTCAAGGTTTCTCTCTAGGAAGCTTCTCAGATGAACAGCCCCTTTGGGTTTCCCGGTGGTGCCTGATGTATAGATGGCGCACAGGGGATCATCCTGCTCTGTCTCGGCCCAGCCGTCAAAGCTCTTCTGCCGGATAACCTCGTCCCAGTTCTGCTGGTTCAGCGTGAGCTTGCAGCTGCAGTCATTCTCGATGAACTGCGCCCGGGCTGCCGGAGCACTGGCTTCAAGAACCACGAATGCGGCTCCAGCCTTGATAATTCCCAAAGCTGCCACATAGACCATGGCGCCCCTGGGCAGGTTTATGAACACAAAATCGCCTCTTCCCACACCCTTGGAGCGCAGATATGTGACAACCTGGCCGGTAAGCCTGTCCACATCGGCATAGGTAAGCTGGTTTCCCAGCTGATCCACGAGGCATAGCTTGTCGGGAATTGTCATCATCTGTTTTGCTATCTGCTGGCAGAATGGGGTCATCTTGAGTTCTCCTTCTTAATTTGACTATAACAGATTTATTTTTAAAGGAAAATAGGGAAAAATATCATACAAAATATTTATGATTGTCATTTATTTTACGTCGGAAAACTTAACAAAAACGAGCTTGCGACTATTGTAAAAACTGTCTTGTAATAGTATAATTTTTAAAATAACTAATAAATGGTCAAAGAGGAGCGTTATGGCTATTAGACAATTTAAAAAGGTAATGTCTGCCAACAGAGGCGAGATTGCCATCAGAACTTTCAGAGCTTGTGGCGAACTTGGACTCAAGACAGTGGCTATTTATTCCAACGAGGACCGGTTGTCTCTTTACAGAACTAAAGCAGATGAATCCTACCTTGTAGGAAAGGGAAAGAGCCCGATCGATGCTTATCTGGGAATTGATGAGATCATTGAGCTTGCACTTAAGAAGAATGTAGATGCCATCCATCCTGGATACGGATTCCTTTCCGAGAACCCGGAATTCTCCCAGAGATGTGAAGAGGCAGGAATTGTATTTATCGGACCTACCGCACAGCAGCAGAGAACTCTTGGTGACAAGATTGCAGCAAGACAGGCAGCTATCAAGGCCGGTGTTCCAGTTGTACCAGGAACAGACTTCCCTATCGAGAAGACCGAGGATGCCCTTAAGTTTGCAAAGGGCTGCGGATATCCAATCATCGTAAAAGCTGCCGCAGGTGGCGGTGGTAGAGGAATGAGAGTTGCCAACAACCAGCAGGAGCTGCTTGAAGGTATTGCAGCAGCAAAGAGCGAGGCTCAGGCTGCATTCGGCGACGGTACAGTATTCCTTGAGAAATATCTTGAGCGGCCGAAGCACATCGAGATCCAGATCATGGGCGATAACTATGGAAACATAGTTCACTTCTTCGAGCGGGACTGCTCCATCCAGAGAAGACACCAGAAGGTTATCGAGTTTGCTCCATCCCTGGCTATCTCCGACGAGCTCCGGGACAAGCTGTGCAAGAATGCTATCAAGATTGCAAGCCAGGTTAAGTACCGCAATGCAGGTACAGTTGAGTTCCTGGTAGATAAGAACGAGAACTTCTACTTCATCGAGATGAACCCAAGACTCCAGGTAGAGCATACTGTTACAGAGCTCATCACCGGCTGGGACTTGGTTCGGACTCAGATTCTGGTTGCAGAGGGCTATGCCCTTACCGATCCAGAGGTGGGCCTGTTCAGCCAGGACTGCGTGACAAAGCGCGGTTATGCAATCCAGTGCCGTGTCACCACAGAGGATCCGGAGAACAACTTCGCTCCAGACATGGGAACTATCAAATCCTATAAGTCTCCTGCCGGATATGGTGTCAGACTGGATGCTGGAAACGTATTCACCGGTGCAAAGATCACAGGAGAATATGACTCCCTGCTGGTAAAGGTATCAACTCATGCCCTCACTTTCAAGAACGCAGCTACAGTAATGAAGAGAGCTCTGGGCGAGTTCAAGATCAGAGGTGTGAAGACCAACATACCATTCCTGGAGAACGTAGTTTCCAACGATATATTCCTGGAAGGAAAATGTGACACATCCTTCATCCAGGATCATCCGGAGCTTAAGATTGTCAAGAAGTACCGGGACAGAGCTACCCGTCTTATGAACTTCCTGGCAACCACAATTGTAAACGGAAACGAGATTGTCAAGACTCCACGGAAGGCAACAGAGTTCAGAGAGCCTCCGATTCCTGAGCTCAACAAGATCAATCCTCCACAGAGCGGAACCAAGCAGCTCTTGGATGAGATGGGACCAGAGAAATTCTCCAAGTGGATCTTAGACCAGAAAAAGCTCCTCATTACAGATACAACTATGCGGGATGCACATCAGTCACTGCTGGCAACCCGGTTCAGAACCTATGACCTTACACGGATTGCAGATGCAACTGCATATCTGGCACCGAACCTCTTCTCTATGGAGATGTGGGGTGGAGCTACCTTCGACGTTGCTCTCCGGTTCCTTAAGGAATGTCCATGGGCACGGCTTGAGAAGCTCAGAGCTCAGGTTCCGAACATCCTGTTCCAGATGCTCCTCAGATCCTCCAATGCAGTAGGATATACAAACTATCCTGACAACGTTATCTACAAATTCGTAGAAGAGTCTGCAAAGGGTGGAATCGACCTCTTCAGAGTATTCGACTGTCTCAATAATACAAAGGGACTTGCAGTTCCTGTAGATGCAGTTCTCAAGACTGGAAAGCTGTGCGAGGCAGCAATGTGCTACACCGGCGATATCGATGATCCAAAGCGTGACAAATATAGCCTTAAGTACTATGTAAATATTGCAAAAGAGCTTGAGAAGATGGGAACCCACATCCTGGGAATCAAGGATATGGCAGGCCTTATCAAACCATACGCTGCTACAAAGCTTATCAAGACACTTAAGGAAGAGATCGGCATCCCAGTTCATCTGCATACACACGACACATCTGGAAACGGAGTTGCAACACTGCTCCGGGCTGCAGATGCAGGTGTAGATATTGTTGATACAGCAATCTCCGCAGTTTCCGGTGTGACAGCACAGCCAAGCCTTAACGCAGTTGTTGCTGCCCTTGCTGGACAGGAAAGAGATACCGGTATTGATATCAACGGACTCAACCCATTGGCTAACTACTGGGAAGTTGTCCGCACCTACTACTCCGGATTCGAGAGCGACCTTAAAACAGGTACTGCCGAGGTTTACTACAACGAAATTCCTGGTGGACAGTACTCCAACTTCAAACCGCAGGTTGCAGGCCTTGGCCTGATCGACAAGTGGGAAGAGTGCAAGAAGATGTACCACGATGTGAACGATCTGTTCGGCGATGTAATCAAGGTTACACCATCCTCCAAGATTGTTGCAGATATGGCAATGTTCCTGGTTCAGAACAACCTGACCACAAAGGACGTGATTGCAAAGGCCGACGAGCTTACATTCCCGCAGTCAGTAATCGACTTCATGAAGGGAATGGTTGGTCAGCCATATCAGGGCTTCCCGAAGGATGTACAGAAAGCTATCCTGAAGGGCGAGGAGCCTATCGACTGCCGCCCAGGCGAGCTGCTTGAGCCTATCGACCTGGATGCCACAAAGAAGACAGTTGAGGATGCTATCGAGCGGGAGATCGACGATCAGCAGCTTATGTCCTATGTAATGTATCCACATGTATTCATGGATTACATCAAACATAGAAAGGCCTGCTTCGATGTCTCCCTCCTTCCTACACCAGTATTCCTGTACGGCCTTGAGCCAGGTCAGGAGATCACTGTATGTCTGGATGAAGGAAAGACACTTATCATCAAGCTGATCTCTGTAGGCAGTCTCCGCTCCGATGGAACAAGAACTGTATACTTCGAGCTCAACGGACTCCAGAGAACTGTATCTGTAAGAGATAACTCAGCACAGACCACAGTCAAGGAAAGAGTTAAGGCCGACAAGTTCAACAAGCATCAGATCGGCGCTCCAATGCCAGGCAAGATCTTCAAGATCATTGCAAAGCCAGGTGAGGACGTTAAGGCTGGCGATGTAATCATCGTAACCGAGGCTATGAAGATGGAGACCAACATCAAGGCTCCTATCGACGGCAAGGTTAAAGAGATATTCTTTGAGGTCGGCGAGGCTATCGAGAAGGACGATCTGCTGGCTGTTCTCGAGTGATTGATCACTCCTGCTGACAACCAAAAAAGGCGGTGCTTCCGGGCACCGCCTTTTTTTTGTTCAGAATTTGTAGCTGAAATGAAGGGCGAACTCGAAGTCGTTGATTGTATCTCCTGATACATTGCAGAAGTTGTCGATGTTGACGTAGTACATGTCGCCGCCCACGCTGAAATGCTTGCTCAGGACTTTGTCTGCGTGCAGACCTATGTCCAGCTCCCGCTCCACAGTTCCTGTGGGGGTTGTCTTCTTATCAGTATGGTAGGAGGTGATTTCCGACAGGGATGTATTCTTCTCTCCCAGGTATTTCAAGGTCACATCAGCTTTCAATGTCAGATCGGAAGGAATGCGGTATTCTCCTGCAAGGTAACCCACTATAGCATCCGGTCCGTAGCGGTAACCTGTGGCTTTGTCCAGATACAGATATTCACCGCTTAAGTAGGACCAGTAGCGCCGCCGCACAGTGAAGCGGGTCAGCGGATGCCATCTGTTATACAGATATGGATCGGTATAAGCACCTTCAAGTGTCAGCTTTACAAAGCCGTCACCGGCACCAAAAATATATCTGGCACCAGCCAGGTAGCCCAGGGCTGTGGGGCGGGCAGAGGAATCATTCTCTATGGAGAGCTTCATCTCGTCCATGGCAACCTGGGCATAGAGGTCGAATCCCCGGAATATGGCATAATCTGCCTCAAGGGAGAAGATTACGTTGCTGTATTCCGGTGCGAATACACTGTGGAAAATAGATACAGGGTTCATGTTGCCGAACTCGGGGTATTTGTTTCCGAATATGATAGCCTCGGTGGCAGCCATGGTGAATTTATCGGTGATCCGTGCTTCAAGTCTATGGGCAAAGAGAGCCTTGTACCGTTCCCGGAAGTTCTCATAGTTGCCTTGGACAAGGCCATCCCCCTGTTCCCTTTTGTCAAATTCCTTCTCCTCCGGTGTCAGGTAAGATTCGAATCCTGCATAGATTGTGGTGAATTTAAGCACTTTCCAGTAGGTGGTGAATTTTATGAAGTTATACCAGTCGGCCCAGTCAGAGAGCACCAGGTTTCCGGTCTCGCCGTTTCCCCAGCTCAGCTTGTCCCGTCCCAACTGCACATTCCAGTTGCGGCCTCCCACAGACATGAAGGCACGGTAAGGGATGCTTGGATCTATATACTTTATGTTCTCCGGGATATTGGAATAGTCGTAATCGCTGTCGTAAAGGACATCATGGGCCTCCCTTACAGAAAGATCCACATCTATGTACATGTGGTCCCAGAGCCAGAATTCAAAGGGAATATTGAAGAGAGGCAGCCTTTCTTCGTAGCCGTGAACCCATTCCTTACGGTCATCGTTGGTCTTGAAAAAACCCTCAAGGTTGACAGTGCCGCTTAAGGAGACAAAAGCTTTCTCCTCCTTGCCGAAAAGCAGCCTTTTGGAAAGCTTCTTCTGTATGTTCTCGTAGGCCAGCTTTGCAGGACCGGTAAGCTTTTCCGGCTGAATCTTCTTAAGAATGTGATCTATCTCATCCTCGCTCCATGGGCGGGCATAGGAAGGAGGAGCAAAGCCGTTCATCATATAGAGGGCATCGATATCTTTGTAGATATCATTGTCCAGAGCTATGATCCGCTGCCTGTTGCTGGTCTCTGCCCCGCAGGGAAGAATGCAGAGTACTAAAAAAATCAGTAGGCCTGCCATTTTGCGCCAAGCGCTAAGATTCCTCTCCATTTGTCTTCTCCTTTTATGCTGTCCTTGTTCATGGTGTAATCAATTGTCAATGAACCGAAGAATTTTATGCCGTAATATGGGATTCTGTATTCTCCATGCAATGTCCAGTCCAGATTCCGCTCTTTCACGATGCCGCTGATGCCGTGGTCCATGAAATTATAGTTGCCGTCCCAGTCTTTGTATGCACCGCCTATATCCCAGCCAATTCCATCGTCATGGGCATGGGTGTTGATGTTGCCATAGCCGTGCTCGATGAACCAGAAGGAAAGGCCGTAGGCCAGATCAGGAGTCTGGTTGTAAGTCACATCCAGATATGCCATCTGGGAGTTAGGAGGCAGGAAGTGCCCGATGTTTGAACCATAGTGGGCATAGCTGTTCCGCTTGTCCCCGGAGAAAAGCTTGTGGGTGTACATCCAGTGGGACAGATAGGTATATTCCATGGTCAAATCGAATTTAGGCAGCACATCATAGATTTTATATCCTATGGTTGCAGCCCCGATATTGTGGTAATAATTTATGTTGGCAGCCTCGTCAAAGTCCCAGTCATCTAGGAAAAGGGATAAGTAGAGCTTAAGGCGCCAGAACCGGAAGGTAAAGTCCATTCCGCCGAACTTGTTATCCTTGTCTCCTCCGGAAACCTCGCTTATGTAGTAAAGGGAGAATGGGTTGATATATGCCAGGGCAAACCGCTGGGAGTATACTACAGCTTCGTAGACTGAGAACTTGAACCAGCTCCAGGGCTGAAACTCAAAACGGTGGGCTGATATAAGCTTGTCCTGGTCCTCGGTTGCACCCCAGGCCTCGTTGTCCCGGATGAAGCCTGTCATCCAGCTGTAGTACATCTTTTTGCCGATAGGTATGTCGTAGAAAACGTATTCATAGGGTTTGGATGTTCTGGAAAGGGATAATGAAGCCAGCTCCCCAGGCCCCCAGTTCAGGGAGTTACGTCCTACGGAGATATGAGCTGGTCCCACATTCACAGAGACCTGGTTCACCTGATCCATCCGGATGGAGAATTCTGTTTCTCCCGGTTCGTGGAGAGCATCATGATTGAATCCCTTGTCCCCTGTATCCAGGTTGTAAGTGTACATGTTGAAGTCAGGGTAGTGAGGATAGCAGTACTGTCTGCAGGGGAAATCCTCCCAGGTGTCCAGAACACCGTAGATATCGGAACGGAGGCCCAGGAATACATTTTCGCCAAGGTAGAAATCAAACATGAACTCGCTGCCTAGATTTACGGAGGTATCTTTCATTTTTGCCACATTTGTATTGACTCCGATATGAGGCGCCAGGTTTGCATCGATTCCGAACTTCCCGGCCTGATGATGGAACAGGTTGAACTTGTTTCCCTCAAGCCGGCTCATATAGTGCTCCAGCTCCTGGATCTCACGATCTAAGAACTTTTCGGGATGCTCCATGTAAAGAGCCCTGACCTCTTTAAGGTATTCCATAGCCCGCTTCTCGGTGTAAGGCTTCACATCTGGAACATAGTAGATCCAGCCTTTGGAATAGCATTTATCAATGAAAGTGTAGATAGGGTCGTCGTAGGTCAGATTCTTTGTGGTCTGTGCCGGGAGAGGCAGCACAACCAGAACAGCCAGCAAGATGAAAATCAGCTTTCTCATAATATTCCTTTTATTTTGTCCATGGCAGATTTTACAGCCTGGTCCATATTATAATATTTATACTCTGCAAGGCGTCCTGTAAAGATGAAACGTCCTGTTTTCTCAAGGGCCTTCACCTCTTCCATGTATTTAGCCCGCTTCTCCATGTTCTCCTTGGTCATGACCACATAGTATGGATGACCTTTCTGCTTAGGATATTCCATGCATATCACAGTCTTGTCCGATTTCTCACCAGTCATGTGCTTGAATTCAGTTATCCTGGTGAAATCGTAGTCGTTGGGGTAGTTGACCACAGGAGCCTCCTGATAGAACTCCTTGTCTATGGTCTTGAACCGTATATCCAGGGAACGGTACTCCAGGTTGCCGTACTTGTATTCGAAGAACTGGTCCAGAGCACCGGTGTATATGGTGATTCCTTTCTCGGAATCGAAGAGGGAAGTCAGATTATCCTTCAGCTGGAAATAGTCGCATCCTGTCATCAGCGTGATATCCGGGTGATCCAGCATCTTCTCTGCCATCTTGGTGTAGCCGCCGGTCGGTATGCCCTGATATTTGTCAGAGAAGTAGCGGTTGTCCCGATTTGAGCGTACAGGAATCCGGGCTGCCACATCGGCTGAAAGTTCCTTCGGATCCCGGCCCCACTGTTTTATGGTATAGTTCTTGAAGAAAAGCTCATAGAGCCGCTCTCCCACCTGGCAGACCACTGCATCCTGGAAGTTTTCTGAAGGCACATTGAAGCTTGAGTTCTTGACCTCCTGCTTGAGGAAGTCCAGCACCTCCTGAGTGGAGATGTCTTCGCCGAACACCGCGTTCAATGTGTCCCTGTTGATAGGGAAGGGCACGGTCATGCCGTGGACATAGCTGAGCACACGGTGCTGGAACATCCTGAAGTCGGTGAACCTGGAGAGAAAGTCCCACACCTCCTTGTAAACTGTGTGGAAGATATGGGGGCCGTGAGTGTGGACTGTGATTCCTGCTTCCGAAAGGTAGTCGTGGCAGTTTCCTGCGATGGCCCGTCCTTTCTCTATAACCAGCACCTTCTTGCCAGCTTCTGCCAGAAGCCGTGCTGCGGTGCAGCCTGAAAGCCCTGCACCTATAACCAGACAATCATATTTCATCATATCCTCCTATGCTCAAGATGGAAGGAATGGTCCGTATGCTCTTGAGAGCTTTCTTAAGATCCTCCTTCCGGTCAATTTCTATTGTGACAAAACCCTCTATCCTGTCAGGTCCTGTCTCCTGGATCTGTCCATCTATAATGTGACCATGGTACTTCTTTATAGCATTCTCCACCTCGGCAAACAAGTCCTGGGTGGGGTGTGCGGTCAGCTTATACCGCTTCACATACTTGGACGATACAGTGGCCCATTCCACCTTCACCATCCGTAAGTTTATCTCTTTTATGTTCTTTAAGTTGGGGCAGTCCTTCCGATGCACAATAACACCCCGGCCCACAGAGACATAGCCTACTATGTCGTCGCCCACTGCCGGATTGCAGCACTTGGCCATGGTTATCATCATGTTCTTCTCGCCCCCCACCTTCAGGGTGACACGGTCCTTGTCTATCACTTCCCGGACCATGTTCTTTATGTCATCCGGCAGTGTGACGGAAGGAAGCTTTTTCTGCGGGCCGGGTCCCGGGCCCGGTACCGCATGGTCCATAACTATTACATTTCTGCCGATATGGAGATGGTTGTTTTTGTTCAGCCATGCCCTTATACGGGACCGGGCCCGGGCTGTTTTGACCTCCCGCAGCCAATGCAGATGGGGATGGGCGCTGGCACTGGTTATTATCTCCACCACCTGGGAATTATGCAGCTCCTTGTCCAATGGAATGATATTTCCATCTGCCTTGGCTGCCATGCAGTGGTTTCCCACCTCGGAGTGGATATGGTAGGCGAAATCCAGGGCTGTGGAGCCGGTAGGCAGCTCTATAACCTCTCCTGCAGGGGTGAATACAAAGATTATATCCCTGAGTATGTCCTCCTTAAGGTCATCTAGGAACTGGGAATTATCCACATTGAAACGGTTCCAGTTCTTGAGTCTGTTGATGAGGGCTATCTCCCTTGGCTTGAAGTTCCCTGCCACCTTCCCCGATTTGTAGAGCCAGTGGGCGGCGATACCGTATTCTGCCGCAATATGCATGGCGTAGGTGCGGATCTGTATCTCCACAATACGTCCTTCTTCGGCATAGACTGCTGTGTGCAGGCTCTGGTAGCCGTTGGGCTTGGGCACAGAGATGTAGTCCTTGAGCCGGTTCTCTATAGGCTTCCACATGCCGTGGATCACGCTGAGCATGGCATAGCATTCGTTGACGCTCCTGCAGTAGACCCGAATGCCGAAAATGTCGAAAAGGCCGCTGGGCTCCACATCATACTTGAGCATCTTTTTGTAGATTGAGTATATGTGCTTTGCCCGTGCCTCGGTCTTGATCTCGATTCCTTCTTTCTGGGCAGCTTCCCTTATAAGCTCCTGCTGCCGCTCCAGGTAACGGGTCACCTTGGATTTGCGGTAGACCACATAATGCTTTATCTTCTCGTAGATGTCGGGTTTAAGGTACTTGAGGGAAAGGTCTTCCAGCTCTCCCCTTATCTCGGAGATACCCAGCTGTGCCGCTATAGGGGCATAGATATTCAGAGTCTCCTGGGCCATGAGAATCTGCTTCTCCGGCTTGAGGTATCTGAGGGTCCGCATGTTGTGGAGCCGGTCTGCCAGCTTGATGAAGATGACCCTGATATCGTTGGCCATGGCAATTATGATCTTGCGGATAGTCTCCACAGTCTGGATGGATTTGGACTGAGCCTTGATGATGTCTATCTTGGTGACACCGTCCACCAGTGTGGCCACCACCGGCCCGAACTGCTGGGATATGAAATCCAGGGTGATCTCGGTGTCCTCCACTGTGTCGTGGAGCAGGGCTGCTATGATAGTCTCGCAGTCCAGGTTAAGGTCTATGAGGATGGATGCCACCTGGATGGGGTGGATGAAGTAAGGCTCGCCGCTGGCCCGCTTCTGGTCTGCATGCCAGATCTTGCCGAAGCCTGCTGCCCGCATTATCCGCTCTATGTCGGCTTCGCAGTAGTTGCCGTTGAGGAGTTTGGTCTTAAGAATGTCCAGATCTTTCTCAATCCTTGCCAATGTAGCATCCCGCTATGACCCGGTCCCTTCCGGCCAGGTCTTTTCTGATTATTATATCATTATATTTATATTTTTCAAATTTTAATTTTATAGCCTCCATCTGGGCCGGGTCTGCCTCGAACAGGAGGTAGCCGCCGGAATTCAGGTGGTCTGGTGCGGCGGCGATTATGCATTGGATGAAGTCCAGGCCGTCGGCACCTCCATCCAGGGCCAGAGGTGGCTCGGGCCAGTTGTCGTTTTTCATTTTGGAAGTCTCGGAGTGGGTCAGATAGGGCGGGTTTGATACTATTATGTCGAACTTTCCCGGGACTGAATTTAAAAGGTCACTTTTATGGGTCACAATCTGACCCGATAAAATCTCATCCGCGTTGCGGCGGAACACTGCCAGTGCATCCTCCGAGATGTCAGAGGCCTCCACCCAGGCCTCCGGCTCGGTGTGCTTTATGGCAATGGCGATGCAGCCCGAGCCGGTGCACAGGTCCAGCACCCGGCTCCCCGGCTTGATGAAGCCAAGGGCTGTCTCCACTAAAATCTCAGTGTCGGCCCGGGGCACCAGGACCCTTTTATCCACATAGAAGTCCAGGGCATAGAACTCCTGGTGATGTGTTATATATGCCACCGGGGAGCCGGCTCTCCTCTCCGACACCCCTTGCATGAAGGCTTCGCAGGCGCTCTGGGACAGCGGGTCGGAGAGGCTGGCCAGCAGCTTGGCCCGGGTGGAGCCCAGAACCGAGGCCAGTATCACGCATGCATCCAGGTAGGGGGTCTCCGGCCACCGGGGAGCTATCTGTGATGTTCCAATATTAATTGCCTCTCTTATTGTCATAGGCCTGCAGTGTCCTGTGCTTACAGGGCGCTTTCCTTGAGGAGCTGCTCCCGGAATTCGATCTTAAGGGCATCCAGAAGCTCGTCCAGCTCGCCGTTTATAATCAGGTCCAGCTTGTACAGAGTAAGGTTGATCCGGTGGTCGGTGAGCCGGTTCTGGGGGAAGTTATAGGTGCGTATGCGCTCGCTCCGGTCGCCGGAGCCTACCTGGTTCTTCCTTGCCTCGGACCTCTCCTTCTGCTTCTTGGCCTCCTCCATCTCGTAGAGCCGGGACCGGAGGACACGCAGGGCCTTGGCCCTGTTCTTTATCTGGGATTTCTCGTCCTGGCATATTACAACCAGCCCTGTGGGGATATGGGTCATCCGCACGGCGGAATCGGTGGTGTTTACACACTGTCCTCCCGGTCCCGAGGAGCGGTACACATCTATCTTAAGGTCTTCAGGGTTTATCTGGATATCGGTCTCCTCAGCCTCGGGCAGAACTGCCACAGTCACGGCCGATGTATGGATACGGCCCCCCGACTCGGTCTCGGGTATGCGCTGCACCCGGTGGACACCGCTCTCAAACTTCATATTCTCGTAGACATTTTTGCCGGAGACGGAGAAGACAATCTCCTTGAAGCCGCCAAGGCCGCTCTCGTGGGAGGACATGATCTCTATCTTCCATTTCTTGAGTTCGGCATATTTTGAGTACATGCGGAAAAGGTCTGCGGCGAAGAGGGCGGCCTCGTCACCGCCGGTGCCTGCCCTTATCTCCATGATTATGTTCTTTAGATCGAGAGGATCCTTGGGGATAAGCAGGGTACGGAGCTCTTTTATCTGATTCTCCTTCTGCTCCTCCAGCTCCTTGATCTCCTCTTTGGCCATCTCCTTGAGCTCGGGGTCGCTTTCGCTTCCCGCCATCTCCCTGGCCTCTTCCAGCTGAGAAACTGTCTTCTTATAAAGGTTGTAGCTGTCCACAATCTCCTTGGTGGAGGCATGCTCCTTCATCAGCTCGCTGTATTTCTTCATATCCTGCATCACTGCGCTGTCGGAAAGCTGGGCCTCGAGTTCCTTGAAACGTTTCTCTATGCTGTCAAGTTTGTCAAACATATAATAATATTATCAATAAATATAGCTTCTTGCAATATTGCCCCTCTATTGGTATCTTTTAAGTATGGAAACATCAGAAAAACTCAAAAGAAGTGCAGAAATTGCAGTGAAGGATATACTCAAGGCAAAGAAGGGGGAGAAGGCCCTCATCATCACCAACCCGGAGCCGGATGTGATGAACATTTCCCAGGCTCTCTACAACGCATTGGCCGCAGCCGGAGCAATCCCGGTGATTGTGGTGCAGCCGGTGAAGACCCAGTTCGATTACTCCGAGCCTGCTGTGGTGGCAGCTATCAAGACAGAACCGGAGATCATACTCTCCATAAGCAGGAACAAGCTGGGAAAGGACAAGGAGGCTATGGAGCATCCATATATCCTGGACGGCAAGGAGGTGAACAACACCTACCACTATCTGATGGAGACTAAAAAGATCCGCTCCTTCTGGTCCCCAAGCATAACTGAGGATATGTTCATCCGCACCGTTCCCATTGATTATGCAGAGCTCAAGGCCAACTGCCGGCGTCTGAAGGGCTATATGGACAAGGCGGTGCGGATGCAGATCACAGCCCCCGGCGGCACCGACTTAAGCGTGGGTCTGTCTGGCCGGGAGACAATCCAGGACGACGGCGACTTCTCGGCCCCCGGTGCCGGTGGTAACGTGCCTGCCGGCGAGGTGTTCATCTCACCTGAGCTGGGTACTTCCCAGGGTACTATAGTGTTCGACGGCAGCATCTCGGTTAAGTCCGGGGATATTGTGATAAATCACCCCATCAAGGCCACAGTGGAGAAAGGCTTTGTCACTTCCCTCAACACCAATGAATCCCCGGAGGCGGTCATCCTTGCAGAGACCATAGAGGAAGGGGCAAAAGCTCCCAACCCTGAGTATGCAAAGAATGCCCGGAACCTGGGGGAGATCGGCATCGGCTTAAACCCGGCGGCCCAGATCACCGGCAACATGCTGGAGGACGAGAAGGCCTTCCACACCTGCCACATTGCAATCGGTCACAACTACGACGAGGATGCCCCTGCCATAATCCATCTGGACGGGCTGGTGAGAAATCCTACAATAGAACTCTTCTTCGAGGATGGAAGCTCAAAAGTTATCTTGAGAAAAGGTATTCTGGAAGCCTGATTATTTCTTGAACCGCACCTTGAGAACCTGGCGGTCAGATGCCTCTTCTACGATGAATTTATATTTGTTCAGCAGCACTTCCTCTCCAGAGGCAGGAATCCGTTCCAGCTTCTTCACGATAAGACCACCTATGGTTTTGACTCCTGCATTCCATGGCAGGGCAATTCCCAATTTATCTGTGACAGATGTTATAGGGGCCTCGCCGTAAATCAGATATTCCTTGTCCGAAATCTTCTCGATCCGCTCCTCCTCGGAGAAGGTGGCGTTATCAATATCACCCAGGACACTGTTCACAATATCATCCAGAGTGACAATACCATCAAGTCCGCCATACTCATCAAGCACAATGGCAAAATGGACATTCTCCTTCTTCATCTGGCGGAACACATCGCTTATCTTCCGGCTCTCCTGGACAAACAGAGGAATCTCCTTTATCTCCTTGATCTTCCTGTCCAGATGCCCCTTGCGGATCTCGCTGACAATCTTTGAAGATCTGACAAAACCAGTGATATTCTCCTTGTTCTGGGAATATATCGGATAGCGGGAAAACTCATGCTTGTCCACTTCGGAAATCACATCCTGCATAGATGAGTTCTGATCCATGCTGGCCACATCGGTGCGGTGGGTCATTATATTCTTTACAGTGGTCTGTCCCATATTGAAGACACCCCGGGTCATGCGGCGCTCGTAGTCCTTCACCAGTCCCTGGTTCGCTGCAGTGCTGATAAGGCTGTAGATCATCTCGGTGGACATCTGCTTTTTCTCTTTGTTTCCCACCAGCCGGGTGATGAGTGAGCTGCACCAGTTTATTATTATGATGACGGGATAAAGAATGATGGAGAGCACCCTGATGATAGGTGCGATAAAGAGGGCTATGGGCTCGTTCCATGCAATGGCAATGTTCTTAGGGGTGACCTCGCCGAATATAAGTACAACAAGGGTCAGTATACCGGTCATCATTCCCAGGAAATCATCGTCCCAGATCTGTATGGTGATGTTTGTGACAAAGGCAGAGAGGCCGATGTTTACCAGGTTGTTGCAGATAAGGACTGTGGCGATGAAAATATTGGATCTTTCGTAAAGCTGCTTGAGTATTCTTCCCCTTTTTCCTTTGGTCTCGGCTAAGGATTCCACCTGATATGCAGAGAGGGATGTGAATGCTGTCTCGCTTCCCGAGAAGAATGCAGACAAAAAAAGCAAAACAACAATTATTAAGATAGCTATCATGTTGAAAATAATTTATCAGAGATATAAACTGTATGCAAGGAGAAAATAATGACAGAGAAGAAAGTTCCTTTCACAACTGAACAGATCAAGGCGATCATCAAGAAATACCCAACCCCGTTCCATATCTACGACGAGAAGGCGATTCGGGAAAATGCCCGCCGTTTCTACAAAGCTTTCTCATGGGTGCCGGGAGGCTTCAAGGATTACTTTGCAGTGAAAGCTCTGCCTAATCCATATATCATGAAAATTCTGAAGGAAGAGGGCCTGGGGGCTGACTGTTCTTCTCTGCCGGAGCTTATCCTTTCCGAGAAGGTAGGACTCAAGGGAGAGGATATCATGTTCACCTCCAACGACACTCCTGCCGCAGAATATAAGAAAGCATACGAGCTGGGAGCAGTCATCAACCTGGACGACATCTCCCACATCCCGTTCCTGGAGAAGAGCGCCGGAATTCCCGAGCTTATCTGTTTCCGCTACAACCCGGGCCCCCTCAAGGAGGGCAACGCCATCATCGGCAAGCCGGAGGAGGCCAAGTATGGTCTTACACGGCAGCAGCTTTTCGACGGTTACCGCATTATGAAGGAGAAGGGGGCAAAGCGGTTCGGACTCCATACCATGGTGGCCTCCAACGAGCTGAATCCCGACTACTTCGTGGAGACTGCAAAGCTTCTCTTCGACCTGGTGGTGGAGATTTCCAAAGAGGTGGGCATCACCTTTGAGTTTGTGAACTTAGGCGGCGGAATCGGTATTCCGTACAAGCCAGAGCAGACTGCCGTGGATCTGGAATATGTGGGCGAGCACATCCATCAGGCATATAAGGATACAATCGAGAAGGCAGGGCTTCCGCCACTTAAGGTGGTTATGGAGTGCGGCCGCATGATCACAGGTCCTTACGGCTACCTGGTTACAACTGCTATTCATACAAAGGACACCTACAAGCACTACATCGGGCTTGACGCCTGCATGGCCAACCTGATGCGGCCGGCGCTGTATGGGGCTTATCATCATATCACAGACATGGACAACCTGGAGGGCAAGCGTACTTTCACCTATGACGTGACCGGTTCCCTGTGCGAGAACAATGACAAGTTCGCAATCGACAGGCAGCTGCCGGAGATCAAGGTGGGGGATATCATCGTTATCCACGACAGCGGTGCCCACGGCTATGCGATGGGGTTCAATTACAACGGCAAGCTGCGGTCTGCAGAGCTCCTCCTTAAGCAAGACGGAAGTGTGGAGCAGATCCGCCGGGCCGAGACTGTGGATGACTACTTTGCAACCTTGGATTTCAGCAGGCTTTGATTCTGTATTAATAAAAGATATTTTGATCAATAAGATCATTATATAAAGGAGTTAAAAAAAATGATGGAGAAAATGAAAAAGTTCAACTGCTTTTTCCTGGCACTTTGCATGGTGTTCCTCTTGGCAGCTTGTGATTCAGGTGGCGGCGGCAGTGATGATGACAACGTTCCAGTTGATCCATTTCCAGCCATAGCTGTTGACCCGTTCCTGCCGGATGAATTTGCCGGCTTGACTATAGCTGCACTCTATAAGTCGGATCTGGATATAGAGGAAGAGGAAGTTTCTGGTGTCACATATGTCACAAAGGAATTGAACTCTGTCTATATGTTTGACGATTCAACCTTTGTTTCCACATCAACAAAAATTTATGTCAACAAGAGTACAGGAGCAGTCAACGAAGCACTGACCGAAAAAGAAAAAGAAGCAAAAGGTACATTCACAAAGACAGGATCCTATTCCGATGGTACTTTGAATATATCAAGAACTCATGAGTGGGAAGACGACCCGGCTCCTGGCCATTGGGAATCAGATCCAGAGGCAAAAAGCTTTACTGTGAAGGGTGGAGTCTTTACAATATCCGAATCTGGAATAACTATTAAATATACTTTATCCAGCTAGGAATTGCTTAATGCTTTAAAAGGCAAGGTTCACCCCTTGCCTTTTTTATTGCTCTTGCCCGGGGTAGTTGTAAAGTTTGCATATTAATGTTGACAAGATATGCAAAATTTGCATATTATTATATTGGTGATATGCAAAAATGAATTTGAAGGAAGAAAGAATCCATAAAGAGCTGACTCAAAAAAAGGCGGCGAAACTGCTGGGCGTATCGCTACGCTCTTATGTCTCATACGAGAATAATCCAGCCTTGGAAGACACTCTGAAATATAAATTTTTTGTGCACGAGCTGGCCAAGTACAATGTGATTGATGAAACCCATGGCATCCTAAGCCAAAAGAAGATAATAGAGGCCTGCGAAAAGGTTTTCAAAGATTATGATATCAATTATTGCTATCTTTTCGGTTCATATTCGAAGTGGACAGCTAAAGAGACAAGCGATGTCGATCTTCTTATCTCAACAAAGACCAAAGGAATCAAGTTTTTTGAGATGGCCGAGCGTCTAAGAGAATTATTGAATAAAAAGGTTGATTTGCTGGATACTCGGCAGCTGCTTAACAACCCGTCTCTGCTGGATGAAGTTCTGAAGTTTGGGATAAGAATTTATGGATAATATCAAGGATGATTCATACTTCATTACCAAGATAAAAGAAGATCTCGCTTTTATTTTTAAACATATGGAGAATGTGGATTCTGAGGGATTGCGGCAGAATGAGGTTCTGCAGGATTCCATGCTGTTCCGGCTGATTCAGATATCAGAAAATGCAAAAAGGATAAGCTATGAGTTCAAAGGCAAACGGCAAGATATTCCCTGGACTGCCTTGTATGGTCTACGGAACAGAATTGTCCACGACTATGGGAATGTTGACCTGGAGATAGTGTATACAACGCTGAAAGAGGATTTGCCAGAGTTGCTGGAGAGGATGTAAATAATTAGTGAATTTCCAACCCAAATTGTAACCCAGGCAAAAGGCACCCCTGGCGGTATCCCTGGCCCGCAGAGAGCAGGACCACCGAGCAGGGGTGTCTTATTGCCTGGGCTTGTCATTGCTCTTGCCCGGGGTACTATATTTTTGTATATTTTTAGTATAGGAGCAAAAACATGGCTACACATCAGTTTCAGACAGAAGTGTCACAGCTTCTTCATTTAATTATTCATTCCCTGTACTCAAACAAGGAGATCTTCCTGAGGGAGCTTATCTCCAACGCATCCGATGCACTGGACAAACTTAAGTATCTTTCCCTCACCGATGACAAGTATAAAAACCTGGACCAGGAGTTCCGCATCGACGTTAAGTTTGATGAGGATGCCCATACACTGACCATTGCCGACACCGGTATCGGTATGAACAACAAGGATCTGGCTCAGAACCTGGGAACCATCGCAAAATCTGGTACAAAGAACTTTTTGGCCGGCCTCTCCGGCGATGCAAAGAAGGATTCAAACCTTATCGGCCAGTTCGGTGTAGGTTTCTATTCTGCCTTCATGGTTGCAGACAAAATCGAGGTGCTCTCTAAAAAACCTGGAGAACAGAAGGCTTGGATCTGGTCCAGCGACGGCAAGGGGGAGTTCGATATTTCCGAGGGAAAGAAGGAAAAGTATGGTACTGAGGTCAAGCTTTACCTGAACGACGAGGGGAAGGAGTATGCCAGCCGCTGGCAGATTGAGCTCCTGATCAAGAAGTATTCAGACCACATCTCATTCCCGATCTACCTGGAATATGACTCTGTCAAATTTGAGGGAGAAGGCGACAATAGAAAGGAAGTGAAGGAGCACAAGATTGACAAGATCAACTCCGGCTCTGCCCTTTGGAAACGGCCTAAATCCGAGCTTACCGACAAGGACTACAACGAGTTCTACAAGACTATATCCCATGATACAGAGGATCCTCTCTACTACATCCATACAAAGGCAGAGGGAACCCTTGAGTACACCACACTGTTCTACATTCCTCAGCATGCTCCATTCGACATGCTCCATGCCGACTACAAGCCGGGCGTGAAGTTGTATGTCTCACGGGTGTTCATCACAGATGACGACAAGGATCTGATGCCGGATTACCTCAGGTTCCTCCGGGGTATCATCGATTCCGAGGACCTGCCGCTTAACGTTAGCCGTGAGATCCTGCAGCAGAACAAGATAATGTCCTCCATCCGGAGTGCATCTGTAAAGAAGGTGCTTTCCGAGCTGAAGGCGTTGTCCGAGAGCAACAAGGAGAAGTACACACAGTTCATCGAGCAGTATAACAAGCTGCTTAAGGAAGGACTCTATTCCGACTGGGCAAACAGGGAGACACTGACCGACCTTATCAGGTTCAAGTCCACTGCTGTTGATGGCTACACCAGCTTCAAGGAGTATACCGAGCGGATGAAGCCGGATCAGAAGGCTATATACTTCATCACCGGAGGCAAGGAGTCTGCACTCAAGAGCTCACCGCTTATCGAAGCATACAAGGCCAAAGGCTTCGAGGTCCTGATCATGGACGACAACATCGACGAGATCGTAATCCCGAGCCTGGGCAAATACAAGGACTTTGAGCTTAAGTCTGTGAACCGCAAGGGTGCCGCAGATGAGCTTAAGGATAAGGAAGATGAGAAGAAGGCCGAGGAGATCAAGCCTCTTCTTGAGAAGATCAAGGGAGTGCTGGGCGACAAGGTCAAGAGCGTAATTGCCTCAAGCCGCTTAAGCGATTCTCCCTCCTGCATTGTGGCTGACGAGAACGACCCGACAATGCAGATGCAGGCTCTTCTTAAGTCTATAGGACAGGGTGACACTGAGTATGCACCGGTGCTTGAGATCAACCCGAAGCATCCGATTGTGCAGAAGCTTGCAACAATTGAGGATAAGGAAGTGATCGAGGATATCAGCTTTGTTCTTCTGGAGCAGGCGCGGCTTGCCGAGGGTGCACCTCTGGCAGACACTGCAGGCTTTATCAAGAGGCTCAACAGGCTTACCGAGAAAGCTCTTTAATTACTGTGGAATCAGTAGCTGAAACCGGCCCCCGCCGATGTGCGGAAGAGGCCGGTTTTTACATTATAGGAAGCGAAAATATCCACAGCAGGGAATGCAATCTTCTTTAAATAGAACTTAAAACCGGCCACCGGGCCATGTCCCCAGGCCTCGTCGGAAAGGAGGGTGTCGGCCCATATCACCTGATACTGGGCATAGAGGGACGGCACGCCAAGCCGGGTCTGGACAATGCCCCACTCAAAGCCGGCTCCAGCACCAGCCATGGTAGAGGCACGGCAGGCGTTGTTCAAGATGCACACCTGGACTGCACTCTGGTTCGGGGCGAACACTACCGGCACATCCGGGGAGTGGTAGACACCTGCTTGGGCAATGAGCCGGAGCCGCTGCACCAAGTGCTGCTCCCACCCTGCCTTTGCCGCAAGGGTGCAGTAGTTGTCGTGCCAATGGGAATAATTATAGGTGGCGCTGGTGGTGAGATATATGGTGTTAAGGAAGGTGCCGTCCCAGCTGGCAGTGCTGGCAGTGAGGCTGACAGTCAGCGGTATCACCAGCTCCGAGGCCGGAGCGCTGTCCTCCACGTCGCACAGATTCACGCCGGAGCTGACCGAGGCCTTGAGCCAGGGGGCAAGCCGCTTGTTGATGCCGGCACTGACCCCGAACACCTTGCTGTCGTAGGTAAGGAGCAGGTCTTCGTCGTCTTCCCGAACCCTGTTTCGCGACTTGCCCCCGTTGGCCGAAACGCTCCAGCCGAAAGGAGCGTGCTCCTTCTGTATATGGCTGTAGCCTGCCAGCACACGCCAGCCGCTGGAGGAAATAAAACCGCCTGCCGCAGCCTGGTCCATTATGCCGAAGGCATTGTTGTCCAGCACCACCAGGCCGCCGCCCCAGCTGTCAGAGGAGAGGTAGGCAAAAGGAATGGGCAGAAGGGAGAATTTCTCATCCACAGTAATATGCAGTGTAGATCCAGATACCGAGGCATCGGCAAGGCTGAACAGCTGGGTCTTCTCCAGCTCCGCCTCCAGCTTCTTCTTGTCAAAGGTGGAGGCATCCATCCCTTTGAATTTCTCAAGCTTTTCCAGAAGCACTTCGGGCTTTGTCCGCCTGAGCCCCTGGATCTGTATGTCAGTTATAGGCTCGCCCATGGCAGGGAATGCCAGGAGCAGGAGTAGGAGAAGAAGTGGGGTAAAGAGCCTGTGTCTCAGCTTTTCCAATGCCATACTGTTTTTCCTATACTTCCCGGGAAAGGTGAAGCTTTGTTAAAGTCGGGGTTCCACTCGTCGGTCACCTCTTCCTCCTGGATAAAGCCGTCTTCAATGCCCAGCTCATCCAGGTAGGAGTATACCATATCCATCTCTGTCTTGTCCAAAGTTCTCTCCGGGAACCCCTCCCCCTCGGCAGCCTTTGGTGAATACTGGAACATTACAGAAATCAGGGCCTTCCCCTTCAGGTTCTCGTTGAACCACTTCAAAAAACGCTCTGTCATCTCCACATAGCCGGGGATGACCAGGTGCCGCACTATGGTTCCGCTTATAATCTTTCCATCTTTAAATGCAATTTTCTTTGATTCAGCCATCCTGGTCACCGCCGCCTTGGCTGCCTCGGGATAATGTATAGCATTAAAGAAGGTGGATGCAAAGGTATGGTTCAGTGTTTTTATATCTGGTAAATAGACATCAATAAAGGAGTTGAGTATATCAACAGCCTCTAAACTTTCGAACCCGGAGGAGTTCCACAGGATAGGGATGTTCAGTCCTTTGGTCTTTGCCAGCTCTATTCCTTGGGCAATGGAAGGGATGAACATGGTTCCTGTGACCAAGTTGATGTTCTCGGCTCCCGCTTCCTGCAGCTTAAGGCAGATATCTGAAAACTCTTCTATGGAAACTTCCCTTCCGATTCCGCCCCGGCTTATCTGGTGGTTCTGGCAGAACCGGCACTGCAGTGTGCAGCCTGTGAAAAAGATGGTGCCGCTTCCCCCCTTTCCTGTGATAGGGGGTTCTTCTCCATGGTGCAGTGTGGCGCAGGCTATCCGCATGGCGCTGGATTCCTTGCAGAACCCCAGCTTCCCGGCAGTCCGGTCAACGCCGCAGGCCCGTGGACAAAGTGTACATCTTTTATAATCCATATTTTTATTGTAATTGACAAAAAAGAAAAGTCAATGTAGTTTAAAAAAACCTATGCCGGTGTGGCGAAATTGGTAGACGCAGCAGACTCAAAATCTGCCGGTAGCAATACTGTATCGGTCCGAGTCCGATCACCGGTAAAACCCTTACATCGAGAAACCTTCTCCCAGATATGTCTTCCGGGCCAGTTCGTTGGCAAGGATCTCTGCCCTGCTTCCTGCCACCATGATCTGTCCATGGCTTATTATATAGGCTCTGTCGGTTATCTCCAGAGTGTCCCGCACATTGTGGTCTGTGATGAGCACTCCTATGTTCTTGGAGGCAAAGCTTTTGATTATTCCTTTGATTTCTGCCACTGCGATAGGGTCGATGCCGGAGAAAGGCTCGTCCAGAAGCAGGAATTTGGGCTTCATGGAAAGGGCCCGGGCAATCTCGGTACGGCGCCGCTCTCCACCGGAGAGGGTGAAGGCTTTCTGCTTTCGGATATGTCCTATGCCGAACTCCTCGATAAGGCTCTCCAGAAGCTGCTTTTTCTCCTTTCGGTTCAAGTCGCTCCGTGTCTCGATGATGGCAGCTATATTCTCCTCTACAGTGAGCTTGCGGAATATAGAGGCTTCCTGAGGAAGGTATGAGATACCCATCTGGGCCCTTTTGTACATAGGAAGCTTGGAAAGCTCTTTGTCACCAAGCATTATCTTTCCATCGGTAGGCTTTATGAAACCTGCTATCATATAGAAGGCAGTGGTCTTTCCGGCGCCGTTCTGGCCCAGGAATCCCACAATCTCTCCCTTGCTCATGGAGAAATCGATGCCTGCCACTGCAGTCTTTCTGCCGAACATCTTCTTGAGGCCGTATACTGCCAGCTTTTCTTCCTTCAGGCTCTCTTCCTTCTGCTCTTTGCTCATTCTGTCTTTTCCTCTTCTGCAGGCTCTTCTTCGGAATCCCCTGCCGGGGTCTCTTCCTCTGGCTTTTCATCGCCTTTATCTTCCTTCTCGGAGAAGATGGAGCCGGTGACCTTTCCTTCCAGTGTTATCTCGTCCTTGTCCAGGTCCACGATAATCCGCAGAGCCCGGTATTCATCGTTCTTCCAGAACACCACAGGCATACCGGTCAGCTCAAGTATATCATCATTCCGGTTGTAGCGGGCAAACTCGGAGCGGCACACCATATCATCCTTGAGGATGCGCACTCCGATCTGGATAAGGCAGGTCTCATCGCTTCCCATGTATTCCAGGAAGTTGCCTTTTACAATGACCTCGTTCTTCATATCTTCCATGACAGCGGCCCCCTCCACCCGGATTATGTCGTCCCTCCGGTTGAAGAAAAGGCGTTCGGCCTTGAGAGAGATTCCTTTCTCGTTGTCGATGACCTCTACAGTGCCTGTGCATTCTGCAAAGTCGTTGTCGCTGCCATAAATCTCTATATTATCAGCTTTTATTCTGGTGGATGATGATATTATTCCTGCGTTTCCCTTAAGGGATGTGTGCTCTTTTCCCTTGCCCCGGCTGGAGGAGAGGGAGTCTCCGAAGAAGGAGAAATCATCTGCGGCGTAGAGTGTGCTGCAGAGAAGGATGAGGGCAAGAAGGTCAATCAGTTTCTTCATCTTCATAGTACCTCCCTGATGCCTCTTCCAGGAATACGAAGGATTTTCCCTGGGCATCGGCAATGAAGCCGCGTCCTTTGACCATGGAGCCGTCCCCCTGCTCAATGGAGACCTCTGTGTCATCCATGCTCTTGAGTATCTTTGCCTCGTTGTTCCATTCCAGGTAGTCAGATTTCACCACAAAGTCCTGGGCTGTGGCGTTGAGTATGATCTTTCCGTCGAATATTATGTTATCTGTCTTTGAATCGTGGATTGCCCTGACTGCAGCTCCCTCGGTGCCGGTGGAGCCATCTGCTTTGTATTCCGTGAATCCGATGTTGTCGAAGTAGGTGAGCTTGGAGCTGTCAAAAAGTTCGGCATGGTCTGCGGAGAATGTATAAGAAACTTTTCCATCCCGGACCACCACCTGGGAGAAATTATCCAGCACGCTGTTAGGCACCTGCTCGTTCATCTCCTCCACCAGGTCTGCATCCTTGTAGTCAAGTTTACACCCGGCGCACAATAAAACAACTAATGAGACAGATACTAAAAATGTCCAAGACAGCTTGAGAAATTTCACTACCTTAATTATTTTATACATAAAGGATAATGTCAATTAGTTATTTGTCCTTGAAATAACTCTATTTTTAAAATATACTGTATATATAGGGTACAATGGAGAAGTATGAGCGTAAAGGGTAAAGTAATCGGCGGAATCCTGGGATCTATGCTGGGCGGACCTTTCGGGGCTGTCCTTGGAGTTGCTATCGGTCACACTTTTGACCATGACAAGAACAAGCAGGAAGACCGTGAGTACCAATACATGCAGTCCGCAGGTCAGCAGGGGCACTCCTTTGGCCTGGGGCAGGCCCAGATGACATTCTTTGTTGCCACTTTCTCCATGCTGGGCAAGATGGCTAATGCAGACGGCAATATTTCAGATACCGAGCGCAGGACGGTCCAGTTCTTTATGTCACAGGATCTGCGTCTTTCTGTACAGGATCAGGATTTTGCCATGCGTATATTTGATACAGCAGCAGTTTCAGGCGAATCCTTCGAAAAGTTTGCCGAGCAATTCTACCAGAGTTTCTACGGCGATCCTCAGATGATAGAGATGATGATGGATATCCTGGTGAGGGTTGCTATGGCTGACGGCGTTCTTTCCGATAAGGAGAACCAGTTCATAGCAAAGGCTGCCATGTGTATGCGGTATCCTGCCGGGAATGTGGAGTACCTGAAGACTAAGTACGGTTATCAGCAGAGAAGCCAGCAGAGTGGTTACAGCTCGGGCGCATCGGCTCGGTCTGACGCTGGTTCCCTGGCTGCGGCATATTCAATACTGGGGTGCTCATCATCGGACAGCGACGAGGATATCAAGGCAAAATATAAGAAACTCATAAAGGAGTATCACCCGGATGTGATTGCATCCAAGGGGCTCCCGGAGGAATTCATGAAGTTTGCCACCGAGAAATTCGACCAGATACAGAAGGCTTATGAAGCGATAAAAAAAGCACGCGGTTTATAGATTAAATCAACCTTGGGAGGGGATTGATGGACAATATCACTAGGGTTTCAATAGTGCGCCACGGCGAGACAGAGTGGAACCTGGAAGACAAGATGCAGGGCATACTGGACAGCCCTCTTACACCTAAAGGAATAGCACTGGCCAAAGAGCTTGGGGAAAAGCTTTCTGGCATGAAGTTCTCAAGCATCTACACCAGCGACCTGGGACGGGCCTGGGACACTGCAAAATATATCAACGAGAAACTCAATCTGGAGATTGTGCCGGACAAGCGGCTGAGGGAGCGGGACATGGGAATCTTTGCCACCCACGACTGGGCTTATGTCAAGGAGCACTATCCCGACGATTTTAAAAAAGCAGTAAGCGATGATATGGAATACCGGATCCCTGGCGGACAGAGCAAGCAGGATTACATCCAGATGATCCAGGAGTTCATGACTTTTGTCACAGAAAAGCATCCTGGCGAGAATATTCTGGTGGTGACCCACCGGGGCTGGGTGGACTTCTTCATGCGTCTGGTGCTGGGAATCTCTGTGAATGCCCGCCGCTGCTTCAAGGTGGGAAACACAAGCCTCAACGTCTTCTCCTTCGAGAAGGGGCGCTGGATGCTGGAACGGTTTGGAGATCTTTGACAAC
>JAFXTY010000051.1 GCA_017535435.1 Spirochaetia bacterium
AGTCAGACTTCATCTTTGCAATTGTAGGCGAGGAGCTGGGGTTTATAGGTGTTTTCATCATCATAATTCTTTTTGCTTTCCTTGCTTTCAAAGGTTATTACATCGCTTGGAATGCCACCGACAAATACAAGTCTTATGTGGCATTTGGACTCACCACCAGTATCTTCTTCCAGATGCTGGTGAACACTGCTGTTGTTGCAGAGCTTATCCCCACTACAGGAATCACAATGCCTTTCTTCTCCCAGGGTGGAACCTCCATGCTGGTGACCATGATAATGTGCGGTTTCCTACTGAATGTGTCGAGGGGTGCCGATAGAGGAGATTACTATGAGCAGTATTGATATTTATCCTGGTTATTCCTTCCAGGATAGACATAGAAGCAGAACAGTAAACAAAAAATTCCTCCTTTTTGTTTTTCTCTTCATCCTTGGTCTTGCGTCCATGGAAGCAATCTTCATGCTTCTGATCTCACCGAACCTCAAGATTGACAAGGTCCAGGTGGAATCCCCTGCTTCCGTGGCGCTTTCTTCTATGGAGATCATCGAGCTGGCCGGGATAACCGGCGGTGAAAGCTATTTTGCCGTAGATGCCGCCGAGGTGGAGAGACGGCTTTTAGAGAACAATCTTATTCAGGGCGTGACTGTGGAAAAGCATTTTCCGTCGGAAATAAAAATAGTTGTGGAGGGACGGGAGCCGTTTGCAATTGCATTCATAGATGTGGATGGCTTCACTGTTCCTGTGACACTGGACAGGGAAGGGGTTATCTTCGAGATGGGAGAGGGGGTCACCGATTATGATCTTCCTGTCATTTCAGGCCTTACATTCCAGAACCTTAAGCTGGGGACAAAGCTTCCGGGCATGTTCATCCCATACCTTTCCAGGCTTTCTGCGGTCAAGCAGTCTTCTGACACACTCTTCGAGCAGATATCAGAGATAAAATTCGTGGAAAAGACAGAGGGCTCCTTTGATGTTGTTATCTATCCTGCGAACAGCAGTATACGCATACGGACCAGTTCTGATATTGACGACAGCCTGCTTCAGCAGATGTTCACTGTCCTGGATGTGATGGAAGAGAATGGAATTGATAAGCAGACCGATGAGCTTGATTTCAGAGGTGGCAAGATTGTTTATAAGGTCAAGGAGGGCTGATGATGGATTCTAATGATATCGTAGTAGGGCTTGATATCGGTACAGCAAATGTGACAGCAGTCATAGGGGAATATGACACTGACCGCGGTGGAGAGCCTGTGCTCAAGGTGGTGGGCTATGGAGATGTCCCATCCGAAGGAATCCGTAACGGCATCATTATAAACAAGGAGGCTGCAAGCGGCTGCATTGTCCAGGCTGTGGAGGATGCTGTGAACATGTCCAGCCGGGATGTGGAAGAGGTTGTGTGCGGCATTAGCGGCGAGCATGTCAAGGGAATGAATTCCATCGGAGTAGTCAGGGTAGACAGCCGCAGAAGGGGCGAGAAGCCTGAGATCACCGAGCAGAGCAAGCAGGAGGCCATGAGGTCTGCCGGCGCTATCCCCGAGGTTCCTGACCGGGAGACATTCTTTGTCATGCCTATCGAATATAAAGTCAACAATCAGGGCGGAATAAAGAATCCGATCCATATGTATGGCAACCGGCTTGAGGTTCAGGCCCACATTATAACAGCATCCACATCGGCCATGAGAAATCTCAAGAACTGTATTGACCGCTCTGAATACGGAATACAGAACATGATTCCTATAACCCTTGCAGACTGCAAATCCGTACTGATTCCGGAAGAGGAGAAAGCAGGAGTGATGATCATAGATATCGGCGGCGGTACCACCGAGGTGGGAGTGCAGATGAACGGTGCCACCTATTTCACCGGCGTTGTTCCTATCGGTGGAAAATATGTCACCGGCGATATTGCGGCTGTGCTCAAGCTTTCAATGGATATTGCAGAGAAAATCAAGGTTAACCGGGGCGCCTGCCATGAATCCCTGGTGGATGCCAAGGAGACCATAGAGATGCCTGTAACCTCCGGATCATTCGGGGATCGGAACATATCGCGCCTTACAGTATGCGAGATTGCGAAGGCCAGGATGTGGGAGATCTTCTCCAAGGTCAAGAGGGCTGTGGAGGATGCCAAGGCTATGCAGTATGTGAACAGCGGCATTGTCCTTACCGGCGGCGGAGCCCTTCTTCCAGGTGCCAGCGAGGTGGCCGAGGAAGTGTTCAAGATTCCGGTGCGCATTGGAAATCCTGTGGGCTTTACCGTGGATATAGAGAAAGATGGAAAGAAAATTGACGGCGAGATTTTTGCAAATCCAAGATTCGCCGGCGCCATCGGCCTGGCTCAGCTGGGTCTTGATATGAAGATAAGGGGCCAGATGGCCAAGAAGAGGCCCGATATGGGAATGAGTTCCCCCGATGACATGCCTGCTGATGTGGGCGATGGTTTATTCAAGAAAATGGGGAAATGGGCCTGGAATAAAACCAAGAACTTTGTGAAGGATTTTTAGGATATAGGGGGAGGGGAGAATGGAATTAACAATTATTGATGACAAGGAAAAAAGAGGTCCGGTAGAAAGCGCGGTAATCAAGGTTATCGGCGTCGGCGGCGCAGGCTGCAATGCAGTGAACCGCATTATCGAAGACTATAACCGGCAGGATGTCATATTCATCGCTGCCAACACCGACCTGCAGGCTCTCAAGCGGAGCCAGGCCGAGACTCACCTGCCCCTGGGCCGGGAGACCACCCATGGTCTGGGTGCCGGCGGCAATCCAAAGGTAGGCGAGGATGCTGCCAACGAGCAGAAGGAAGATATCAAGCAGTTCATAGAAGGATCCGACATGGTGTTCATCACTGCCGGAATGGGCGGTGGAACCGGAACCGGAGGTGCTCCTGTAATTGCCAAGATTGCCAAGGACATGGGCAAGCTTACAATCGCTGTGGTGACCACTCCCTTCGACGGCGAGGGACCCCGGCGTATGGAGAATGCCCTTATGGGAATCGAGAAGCTTAAGGAGAACGTGGATGCCCTTATTGTGGTTCCGAACCAGAAGCTTCTGGAGTTCGCCCATGTTGAGAAGACAGTCTCCATGCTGGAGGGCTTCAGGATTGCCGACGGCGTGCTGCGGGATGCGATCCTGGGCATTGCAAACCTTATAACAATACCTGGGGAGATAAACCTTGACTTTGCCGACATAAACACAATCATGAGGGGCAAGGGCGAGGCCTTCATAGGAATAGGCGAGGGCAAGGGAGAGACCATGGCAGAGGATGCCATAACCAATGCCCTGTGCAACAAGATCCAGGATAACACCGATATCACCGGTGCCACAGGCATCATCATAAATATAACCAGCGGCCCTGACTTCTCCATGACAGACCTGGAGAAGATACTTACCCTTGTCCGATCCAATGCGGATGAGAATGTAAACCTTATCTACGGCCAGCGGGTTGATGAGTCCATGAAGGAGAGAGTCTCTGTGACCATAATCGCCACAGGTTTCCCGTCGAACCAGAAAACCATGGGAACCCAGTACTCAAAGCCTAAGGTGAATAATCCGAATGTGGTGAGTCCGAGAGAATGGGATGCCATGCAGAAAGGTGGGATGAGCGGAAATGCAGCTCCAAGACCGGAAACCAGGGTGCAGAGCGAAGGCAATGGAGACTGGGGCAATATTGAGCAGCCGGCAATCTACCGGCTCCGGGGCAGGGTGCCTGGAATAAGGACAGAAAAGTGATGGATTTAAAGCGGCTTTCCGACAGCTATGTAGACTATATTATCAGTGAACTCAACCTTTCCCAGGCCACAGTTCTGATTTACGGCAGAGAGATAAGCATGTTCATCTCCTACCTGGGGGACCAGAAGATTGCTCCATCTTCGATATCCACATCTGACATAGAGGATTACATCGCAAGCCGTACCAGGGAAGGGCATCTCACATCCCGTACAGTATCCCGCATAATGAGCAGCCTCCGTTCCTTCTTCAAGTTCCTTCAGCTGGAGGATGTGCGGAAGGACAATCCGGTTGCAGTGCTGGATATGCCCAAAAGCAGCCATGTGCTGCCCAAGGTTTTCAGCAATGCCGAGGTGGATTCCTTCTTCGACAGCATTGCCCTGGGCAAGCCTGCGGGAATAAGGGACAGAGCCCTGTTCGAGGTCATCTATTCCTGCGGACTGCGTATCTCCGAGGTATCGGATCTCAAGTGCTCCGACATCTACCCCGAGGAGGGTGTGGTACGGGTGTTCGGAAAGGGAAGCAAGGAGCGCATAGTTCCTCTGGGAGAGGTCTCACTCTACTGGATAAAGAAATATATGGAGGAGGGAAGGAAGAGCCTTCTTAAGGAAAAGCAGTCAGAATATCTGTTCATCAATTGTTTCGGCCACAAGATAGGCCGCAAGGGAATCTGGAAGAAGTTCAAGGAGATATCCAAGAATGCAGATATCGAGGGAAAGGTGCACACACTGCGCCACTCCTTTGCAACCCATATGCTCAGGAACGGGGCAGACCTCCGTTCTGTCCAGGAGATGCTGGGGCATGCCGATATTTCCACAACCCAGATTTATACCCACCTGGACCGCAGCGACCTGCGGCGGATTTATGACAGGAGTCATCCGGCAGTCTGAGGTAAGAAAGGAAAGATATGGATAATAAAGATTATCTTGCATTTGTTTTCAAACATTTGAAAGGTCTCGATATGAAGGAAAAGATTTCCTTGCTTGCTCTTTTGGAAGCGAGAGTAGGCAAAGAGATATCCATATCTGGAGTCAGGAAATGTATTTCGGGACTATTTGCCAGAAATCTCAAGGCTCTTGATGCCGCATTCAAGGCGGCCGACCGGGAGATAAAGGCGGTGGAGAAAAGCAGCGTAAATTTCATCTCCATATTCAGTCCCCTTTATCCGCCCCTGCTGAAAGAGATTTATGATCCTCCGTTTATTCTCTTCTACAGGGGTATTCTTCCAGAAAACTATGAAAGGACTGTAGGCGTCGTGGGGACCAGATACCCCAGCGTCGCTGCCCTTTCGGCCGCCTTTGACATTGGCTTCGGTTTCGGTGTCAACGGCGTGCGGGTGGTCTCTGGTCTGGCGCTGGGCATAGACCGCCATGCCCACATCGGGAACATGGCCGCCGAAATGCCTGCCATAGCGGTGCTGGGCAACGGCATTGACGAGATCTATCCATATGCCAACCGGAAGCTGGCATACCAGATGCTCTCTGACGGCGGAGTTATTTTCAGCGAGTTAGGCCCAGGAGTGAAACCGGCAAAATTCACATTCCCCCAGCGGAACAGGATAATAAGCGGCCTTTCAGCTGCAGTGGTGGTGGTTCAGGCTCCTAAGCGTTCAGGCGCCCTTATAACTGCCGACTTCGCTGCCGAGCAGGGAAGGGAGCTGTATGTGCATGACGCAGGTCTGCCCTTCCCTCAGGGTGCAGGAGGTCTTGCTCTGGTGGAGCAGGGGGCCAAGAGTGTATCGGGTCCTGTGGATGTCATGATGGACCTGGGATGGGACGTGGAGTTTCCTGTGTACAAGACAGACAGCCTTAAGGAGGCGGAGCAGCATCAGCTTCTCTCCTGGGAGTTGGATGACAAGGCTGTGAACAACAGCGGTATATATTATTTCAAAAGGTAGAAGGAGCGGAATATGACAAAGAAATCAACACTGCTTATAGTAGAGTCTCCTGCAAAGGCAAAAACAATCGAGCATTATTTAGGTAAAGGATATTCTGTGGAAGCATCGGTGGGACATCTTATAGACCTACCTAAATCCAGGATAGCAATAGATGTGGATAATAACTTCGAGCCGGAATATATTACAGTCCGGGGCAAGGCCTCCATTCTCAAGGAGCTTGAGAAAAAAGCTGCAAAGGCAGACGAAGTGCTGCTGGCTTCTGATAATGACCGGGAGGGAGAGGCCATCTCCTACCATCTGAAGACTGCTCTTGAGGCCAAGAAGATTCCTGCAAAAATCGAAAGAATAATCTTCAACGAGATCACTCCGGGTGCTATAAAGGCGGCTGTCAATGCTCCCCGGGACATAGACATGGGCAAGGTCAACGCCCAGAAAGCCCGCCGGGTGCTGGACCGCATTGTAGGCTACAACCTTTCACCTATACTGTGGAAGAAGGTTAAGAACGGTCTTTCCGCAGGGCGTGTCCAGTCGGTTGCACTCCGGCTTATCTGCGACCGCGAGGCCGAAGTGGAGGCATTCAAGGCCGAGGAGTACTGGAGCCTGGATGTGGAGCTGAAGAAAGGGAAAGGAGGCTTCCTGGCCCAGCTGGTTCCTCAGTCGGAAGAGAAGATCACATTCCATACCAAGGCCGAGGTTGATGCCTTTATGGCAGCCCTTGCCGGGAAAAAATATATTGTGTCTGATGTGAAGACAGTGGATAAAATCCTCAACCCACGGGCACCTTACACCACATCAAAGCTTCAGCAGGATGCGGCTATAAGGCTGGGATTCACATCAAAGAAGACAATGCAGCTTGCCCAGCAGCTGTACGAAGGTATATCCCTGGGGACAAACCGTGTCGGCCTCATCACCTACATGAGAACCGACTCCACCCGTATCTCCAACCAGGCTCTGGCAGATGTGCGGGATTACATAGGCAAGAACTTCCCCCAGGCACTGCCTGAGCATTTCAACAACTACAGCATGGGAAAGCGGGCACAGGATGCTCACGAGGCAATCCGTCCTACATACGTCAAATATACTCCGGATTCTGTCAAGCAGTATCTTACATCGGATCAGCATAAGCTTTACAGCATCATCTGGGAGCGGTTCGTATCCTCGCAGATGAAGGACAGCGTCCTGGAAGTGACCACAGTGGATATAAGCTGTGGCGGAAAGCCTTTCAGGACCATTGCATCTGTTGTCAAGGAGAAGGGGTTCCAGGCAGTGCTTAAGCTGCTGGCAATCAAGGAGAAGTCAGTTCATCTGCCAGCCCTTGCTGCCGGGGACGTGCTTGAATACTCCAAGTATGAGACAGAGCAGCACTTTACCCAGGGCCCGTCCAGATATACCGATGCCAGCATCGTAAAGGTGATGGAGGAGAAGGGTATCGGCCGTCCTTCCACCTATGCACCTATAATCACACTCCTTATAGAGCGCTACTATGTGGCACGGAAGAACAAGCAGCTTATCCCCACACAGCTGGGCAGAATGATAAATGAAATCCTTCTGGAGAAGTTCCCCGAGATCCTTGATGTGAACTTCACTGCCGAGATGGAGCAGAAGCTGGATGATGTGGAGGAATCCAAGGACAACTGGAGCCAGATGATAGGGGAGTTCTACAAGCCTTTCAAGGCACAGGTGGACCATGTCATGGCAACCCTTGAGTCCAAGCGTGGAAGCATGGACGAGCTTACTGAATATAAATGCGACAAGTGCGGCAGACCTATGGTCAAGAAGCTGGGCCGTTTCGGCCACTTCCTGGCATGTTCAGGTTTCCCGGAGTGCAAGAACACCCAGTCCATCCCGTTCTGCAAATGTCCGCGCCCAGGCTGCGACGGCCAGATTGTGGCAAGGAAAAAGCATGGCGGCAAGGGAAGGGAATTCTATGGCTGCACCAACTATCCGAAGTGCGATTTCATAAGTGCATATAAGCCTACCAAGAAGATCTGCCCGGACTGCGGATACTTCATGGTGGAGCGGTACGAGAAGTCCAGGGGCAGTTTCTACTCCTGCAGCAACACTGAATGCAAGAATTATGTGAAGGAAGAGTAATTGGAAAAGTATATCTCCTACCTTGAGAACATCCGGCATCTCTCTCCTGCTACTGTGAAGGCCTATAAAGGCGACATAGCGGAGTTCATTTCCTTCATGGAGGAGTCGGGCTGTTCTGTGGGAAGCCCTGACAGAAACAGCGGCAGGAGATATGTGGCCCATCTTTCCAAGAAAGGGTTTGATGCAAGGAGCATAAACCGGAAGATTTCGGCCCTACGCAAATTCTATGACTATAAGATAAGGGAGAAGGAGACAGACTTCAATCCATTCGATTTTGTGAAATCCCAGCGGGTGGACAGGAAGCTCCCTCTCTATATGACAACTGGCGAGCTTGAGCAGGTTGACAATATGGCCAAGGAGAAGGAGTCTTCCAATCCTATGCTTGGAGCCAGGGACGAGGCTCTGTTCAGCTTCCTGTATGCATCGGGATGCCGTATTTCCGAGGCTCTCTCCATAAAGGTGAGAGACCTGGATTTCACTTCGGGCCAGGTGCTCATAACTGGAAAAGGAAACAAGCAGCGGTTTGTGTTCTTCGGAAAACCTGTTGCGGAAATCCTTCAGGCATATCTGCCGTTACGGCAGCAGGTGGTGACAAAGGAGGGGACAGATACAGAGTCCCTTTTCATAGACTACAAGGGAAATGCCCTTACAGCCCGGGGAGCCACCTGGATTTTAAAACAGTACAAGATGAATGCACATATCGACAAGAATGTGACATTGCATACATTCAGGCACACCTTTGCCACCCATGTTTTGGAGGGGGGTGCCGACATCCGGGCCGTGCAGGAGCTTTTAGGCCATGCAGGGCTTTCCACGACCCAGATCTACACCCATGTGGGAATAGGGCGTCTCAAGGATATCCACAGGACAACCCATCCTCATGGAAGGCTGGAGCAGAAAGGAGCAGAGAATGGAGTTTAGAGGGACAACTATCCTTGCAGTGAAAAAAGACGGCAAGGTTGCAATGGCCGGCGACGGCCAGGTTACACTGGATAAGACTGTAATGAAGGGACACGCACGGAAGGTGCGGAAAATATATGACGGCAAGATCCTGGTGGGCTTTGCAGGTGCCACCGCCGATGCCTTCACACTGTTTGAGAAGTTCGAGGGCAAGCTTAAGGAGTTCGGCGGAGACATGACCCGGGCCGCAGTGGAGCTGGCCAAGGAATGGAGAACCGACAGGGCGCTGCGCCGTCTGGAAGCTATGCTTCTGGCTGCCGATGCGACCAAGATTCTCCTTATCTCCGGCACAGGGGACGTGGTGGAGCCCGACGAGGAAGCCCTTGCCATCGGAAGCGGCGGCAACTACGCCTATGCGGCAGCCCTGGCCTTCATGCGGTCCGCCTCCGGCATGACCGCGGCCCAGATCGCAGAGGAATCGCTTAAGATTGCATCCCAGATCTGCATCTACACCAACAGCAATATTATTGTGGAGGAACTCTGATGCTTGATTTCGATAAACTTACTCCGAAGCAGATTGTGGAAGAGCTGGATAAGTATATAATCGGCCAGGACAAGGCCAAGCGGACTGTGGCCATGGCACTGCGGAACCGGGTGCGGCGGAAGATGCTGCCTGAGTCCCTGCGTGAAGAGGTCATTCCTAAGAACATAATCATGATCGGTTCCACCGGGGTGGGAAAAACAGAAATCGCCCGCCGCCTCTCCAAGCTTTCAGGTGCCCCATTTGTAAAGGTTGAGGCGACAAAATATACCGAGGTAGGCTATGTGGGCAGGGATGTGGAATCCATTATCCGGGACCTTATGTCTGTGGCTGTGAACATGGTTAAGACCGAGATGCGGAGCACTGTCATGGAGGATGCGAAGGTAAGAGTCGAGGAACAGCTTCTCGACCTGCTGCTGCCCCACACAGTTCATCAGAACCAGCCTAAGCAGGAAGGGGAAGATGTGAAGCTGCTTCCGCCGGAGGAGCCCATAAGGGAAAAGTTCAGGAACAAGCTTAGAAACGGGGAGCTTGAGGAGCACCAGGTGGAGATAGATGTGACCAGGCCGGGCTTCCAGCCTATGGAGATTTTCGCAGGCACAGGCCTTGAGGATATGGGCATCAACTTCGGCAGCATAACCGGTGTCATGGGTGGCAAGAAGAAAAAACGCCGCACCACTGTAAAGCATGCCCGGGAGATTCTCCTTGAGGAAGAGATCGACAAGCTTATCGACAGCGACAAGGTGGCAGAGATTGCAAAGACACGGACCCAGGAGATGGGCATAGTTTTCATAGACGAGATCGACAAGGTGGCAGGAAGGCAGAACACCAGCGGCGCAGATGTGTCCCGGGAGGGTGTTCAGCGGGATATCCTGCCTATAGTGGAAGGGTGCAAGGTGAACACCAAATATGGAATGGTGGACACAACCCATATCCTGTTCATAGCGGCAGGGGCATTCCATATGAGCAAGCCTTCGGACCTTATCCCTGAGCTCCAGGGACGGTTCCCGCTGAGGGTGGAGCTTGAGCCGCTTCAGGCCGCAGAGTTCGAGAAGATTCTGACCCAGCCTCAGAACGCCCTTATCAAGCAGTATAAGGCCCTTATGGAGACAGAGGATGTGAAGCTTGAGTTCACAGATGATGCTGTTAAGAGGATTGCATATATAGCCCAGGAGCTTAATGCAGGAAGCGAGAACATCGGGGCAAGACGGCTGCATACAATCATGGAGCTGCTTCTGGAGGAGGTCTCCTTTGCGGCACCGGAACTGAAAGGGCAGACAATAACAGTTACGCCCCAATATGTGGACGAAAGGCTCCACGGCGTATTAGGGGATCAGGATCTGGCAAGATATATCTTGTAGAGATATAAGTTCTTTTAAATCAGGGAGGGGTTATGAAAGGACAGATAAAGGAGTTTTTAAGCAGCATAGGACAATTCTGGAAAAAGCTAAGGCAGGCGCAGAAGGTCTCAATTATTCTAATATTGGCAATTGCCTTTGCCCTTATTGTCTTTGTCAGCTCGGCTGGCTCCACATCTTTCATGACTCCGCTGTTCACAGCGCGGATATCAGACACAGCACTGCTCAACACCATATCACTCCGGCTGGATCAGGAGGGAGTTTCCCACAAAATTTCCGACGGCATGATCTATCTCCAGGGGAAGGGCGATGCCCAGAGGATGATTGCTCTTCTTATGCGTGAGGACCTGGTTCCGAAGAATGCTTCCCCCTGGGATGTGTTCAAGATGGACCGGTGGACCACCACCGACTTTGAGCGGAACGTGAACCTGCGGCGGGCAATCAGTGTAAGCCTTGAGCAGCATATCGAATCCCTGGCAGATGTGGACAGGGCCAGGATCACTCTTGTCATGCCCGAGAAATCCCTTTTCACCGAGGATCAGAAAGAGGTGTCTGCCTCCATCATCATCACACCTCATCCAGGTTCTGACATTGTATCAAATCCGAAGAAAATCCAGGGAATCATAAAGCTGGTGAAGTTCGCAGTGGAAGGACTTGAGGACAAGAACATCACAATCAGCGACACAGCTGGAAACGTGCTCTCCGACTTCGCAGGAATGGCATCCTCCCCAGTCACTCCCGCGGTTAAGCCTATGACACAGGCTCCGGCTCAGCAGGATATTTTCGACAGGCTTCCTGTAAGCCGCAACATAGCATACGCAGCTGCAGTCTCCCTGGCAGTGCTGCTTTTCGCAGTTGTATGCATCCTGATTTTTGGAAAGAAGAAGAAAGAGGCTATACTTGAGGATGCCCGGAACATGGCATCCCAGAACCCGGAAGAGGTTGCCCGCCTTGTGAAGACCTGGTTGTCGGAGGACTGATATGGCTCGACTGAAGAAAGCTGCAGTTATAAAAAAGCTTTCAGGTAAAGAAAAAGCCGCAATTTTCCTCATGGCCCTCGGGTGCGACAGCTCGGCTATTGTGTTCAATCACCTTAATTCCCAGGATGTGGAGATACTCTCTTACCAGATAGCCTCCACAGAGAAGGTGGATTCGAATACTCTCTCCCAGGTGCTCTATGAGTTCAGGGAACTGGCCACAGCCCGCAACTATATTGCCACCGGCGGCGTGGAGTATGCCAAGAAGCTGCTCTCCAAGGCCTTCGGCGAGAAAAGGGCCGATGAGATCATCCAGAAGATATCCATATTCCTCCATAAGAAGCCCTTTGAGTTTGTCAAGCGTGTCCAGAGTGACCGTCTTGTATCCTTCCTCAAATTTGAGCAGCCCCAGACTATTGCCCTGGTTCTTGCATATCTTGAGCCCGGGACAGCATCCCGCATCCTTTCGGCCCTGCCCAGGAGCATACAGTCGGATGTGGCACGGCGAATTGCAGTCATGGACCGGACATCTCCCGAGATGCTGCATAATGTGGAGAAGGTGCTGGAGAAGAAGCTGGCCCTCTTTGACCTGTCAGGCTACAAGGAGGCTGGCGGCATAGAGAGCATGATGAATATCCTCAACCGGATGGACAAGAAGACCGGAGCAGACATCCTCTCCGAAATCCGCCGGAGCAATACAAAGCTTTCAGAGGAGCTCACCTCCCAGCTTCTTGTGTTTGATGATGTAGTCAAGATAGATGATGAGGTCCTGTGCGCTGTCCTTGCAGGTGTCTCATCGGATGACATAGCAAAAGCATTGAGGACAGCAAGCTTCGAGGCCCGGGAAAAAATATTGGCAAACCTTTCTCCGGAACTCTCCAAGCTCCTTTCCCAGCCCGATTCCAAGCCCATCAGGCTTAAGGAGATAGAGGAATCCCAGAGCCAGATACTGGCTGCCATAAGAAAAGCAGGAGGCCCTAAATGACAGATGTATTCAAAGCCATAGATGTGGAAGAGCTGGAAAAAGCTTCCCGCATAGATATCCAGGCAGAGAGCCGCAACCTTATGGCACAGCTGGAGAAGGCCAGCACCGATGCCGCAAAAATCCGCCAGGAGGCAAAGTCCGAGGCCGAGAAGATCAGAGCACAGGCCTATGAAGAGGCAAGGAAAGAGGGCTTTACAAAAGGGGAGAAGGAAGGCTTCGAGAAGGGGCTTGATCAGGTTGACAAGCTCATAAGCCAGCTGGAGATGATAACCCGTGATGTAGATGAATGCAGGCGCAATATACTTGAGAATGCCAAGCACGATATTGTGGACCTGGCGGTGGGGATAGCCGAGAAGGTGGTGAAGACCACATGCGCAAAGCAGCGTGACATTGCATTGCGGAATGCAGAGTATGCCCTGGGGCTTCTCAAGGAGAAGAGCCCCGTGGTGATCCGGGTGAACCTGGCTGATATGGATATAGCCCGGGAATACCGCTCCATGCTTCTTAATATGTTTGACAAGGTGGAATCTATAAAGATTGCCGAGGATCCTGCCGTGGAGCAGGGTGGCTGTATCGTGGAGAGCGACACCTGCGGTGTGGACGCCAATATCCCGACCCAGCTTTCCTCTATCAGGAGCAGCCTGCATGAAGAGTGACCTTGAGCGTTTTAAAAAGATAATAGAGAGTGCCCAGCCCTGCCGCTACACAGGCATGGTGACCAAGGTAACAGGCTTTATGATCGAGAGCGTGGGACCCCAGGCCATGGTAGGGGAGCTGTGCCAGATATTTCTGCCCAAGAAAGAGGAGCCGGTGCAGGCCGAGGTTGTTGCCATAGACGGCTCCAAAGTACGGCTTATAACCTATGGCAGCGCTGTGGGAATCCAGATGGGGTGCCAGGTGGTGGCCACAGGACGGAGCCTGGGAATACCTATGACCAATTCCCTTCTGGGGCGTGTCATAGACAGCATGGGGAATCCATTGGACGGCAAGGGGCCTATAGGCTTCGGAAAGAAGCGTTCCGTATTCGGTATACCTCCTGATATTTTGAACAGACAGATGGTGCAGGAGCCGGTGGAGACCGGAGTCCGCTCCATAGACTCACTTCTGACTGTTGGCCTTGGTCAGCGGCTTGGGATTTTCTCTCCCGCAGGAACAGGAAAGACCACACTGTTGGGTATGATTGCACGGAACACCCAGGCAGATATAAATGTAATTGCGCTGGTAGGCGAGCGGGGCCGGGAAGTGGGCGAGTTCATAAGAAATGATTTAGGCGAGGAGAAACTTGCAAAATCTGTAGTTGTTGTCTCAACCTCTGACATATCCCCTGTATGCCGTGTTCGGGGTGCATATACTGCGGTGACAGTTGCAGAGCATTTCCGGGACCAGGGGAAGAATGTCATGCTTTTCTTCGACTCCCTTTCCCGTTTTGCCAGGGCCCAGAGCGAGATCGGTCTCTCCATAGGCGAGGTTCCTGCCACAAGGGGATATCCGCCATCGGTGTTCACCGAGATGCCTAAGCTCCTTGAGCGGTGCGCCAATTCACAGAAGGGAACCCTTACAGGCTTCTTCACCGTGCTGGTGGAGGGGGATGACAGGGATGAGCCTATATCGGACAGTGCCGAGGGCTTCCTGGACGGTCATATCATTCTTTCCCGCAAGCTTTCGGAGGCAGGACATTATCCGGCAGTGGATGTGCTCCAGTCTGTATCCAGAAGCGCTGTGCGTGTTGCTCCGGCCCCTCTTCTGAAAGCTGCCGAGGTTATACGGAACCAGATGGCTGTATACCGGGAT
The DNA here is from genome assembly GCA_017535435.1 of Spirochaetia bacterium. Lineage (GTDB taxonomy): Bacteria > Spirochaetota > Spirochaetia > CADAEX01 > CADAEX01 > CADAEX01. The sequence goes on from JAFXTY010000051.1 coordinate 14,264, forward strand.
GCAGAGGACCTTATAAATGTGGGTGCCTACAACAGGGGAACCAACAGGGCTATAGACACAGCGATAGACAAGCACGATGCCATAGACCAGTTCCTTATCCAGGATCTGAAGGAGAAGGCCACCTTCCAGGAGAGCATGGATAAGGCCATGTCGATAGCAGGGGTACGATGAGAAAAGAGTTCCGGCTGGAGAAACTCCTTGAGATCCGCATCATGGATGAGCGCTTCGCCGCCGCAAAGCTTTCTGATATCGATGCCAGGCTGAACCGTGTTCAGGACGAGCTTGACCAGATAAGGAAAAAACAGACACAGCTTTATGCCTCTTTTGTGGACTCTATCCAGACCCCGGGAAGCCTGGCACCGTTGCAGGCACAGCTGACAGCACTCAAGGAAGAGGCCCTGGATCTTGAAAAAAATCTTGAAAATCTAAAAAAAGAGAAAGCGGAGGCCAATGCCGTCTATGCTGATGCTCTGAAAAAACGGAAAATTCTTGAGAATTTGAAAGAGAAAACCCTTATCTGAATCAAAAAATGGTAAATTTTATTGACATGTATCCTCTAAAAAGCGTATAATTAGCTAAATTTTAGTAAATTTTCAACTTTTCAAGAGGATTATATGGAAGCTGGCTACAAAAAAGGTGCAGAAATTCTCATAAATAAACTTCACAAAGAGGGAGTTGAATACATTTTCGGTTATCCGGGGGCAAGTGCCATCGATATCTTCGACGCACTCCTGGAATCGCCGATAAAGTTCCTGCTGGCCCGGCACGAGCAGGGGGCTGTTCATATGGCAGACGGCTATGCCCGTGCCACCGGGAAGCCCGGCGTAGTGCTGGTCACATCCGGCCCGGGTGCCACAAACACTGTCTCCGGCATATTCACTGCCAAGATGGACTCTGTGCCCATGGTGGTGATCTGCGGCCAGCAGTCGGTGGCCAACCTGGGTACCGATGCCTTCCAGGAGGTTGATGTATCAGGTATCACCTTCCCGATTGTAAAGCATTCATATCTTATAAAGAAGGCGACCGACATCCCCCGGATTGTGAAGGAGGCCTTCATAATCGCCCGCACCGGCCGTCCGGGACCAGTCCTTATCGACATACCCAAGAATGTGGCCGAGTTCCCCATTCCTGTGAACACCCCGGACGACTGCGACCTGCCTGGCTACAAGCTGGACGGGGAGCCCAACCTGGGCAAGGTCATGGCTGCCGCCGACTACCTGGTGGATGCAAAGCGGCCGGTGCTGCTGGTAGGCCACGGCGCCCTTATATCGGGCGCCTGTGAGGCGGTGCGCACCTTTGCCGAGAAGATGCAGATTCCGGTGGTGAGCACACTCCTGGGCAAAGGTGTGTTCCCAGAGACGCATCCGCTGTCTCTGGGCATGGCAGGCATGCATGGCACCGCCTATGCCAACAAGGCTCTGGAGGAGTGCGACCTGGTTATGTCTGTCGGATCCCGGTGGGACGACCGTATCGCCGGCACCCCCGCCACCTTCTGCTCCAGTGCAGTCAAGATCCATATCGATGTTGACCCTTCCGAGATAAACAAGACTATCAAGGTGGATGTAGGGATTGTAGGGGAGGCCAAGCGGGTTATGGAGATTCTTTGCGGCCTCTGTGCCAAGGGTGATACCGAAGCCTGGTGCAAGCGCATAAAGAAGCTTAAGAAGGACTATCCGCTTAAATACCGCAAGGGTACCAAAGTAAAGGTGCCCCATGTGGTGGAAGAGCTCTTCAAGCTCACCAAGGGCAAGGCCATTGTGGCCACCGATGTAGGCCAGCACCAGATGTGGGCCGCCCAGTACTACAAGACCGATTACCCGAACCAGTGGCTCTCCTCCGGGGGTGCCGGCACTATGGGCTTCGGCTTCCCGGCTGCCATCGGGGCGCAGATCGGTTGTCCCGACCGGGTGGTTGCTGCTATTGTAGGGGACGGCGGTTTCCAGATGACCATGGAGGAGCTGGCTGTAATTGCAGTTAACAAGCTGCCGGTGAAGATATTCATCATGAACAACCACTTCCTGGGTATGGTGCGGCAGTGGCAGAACATATTCTACGGTAACCGCCTCTCCTGCGTGGAGATGGTGGGGAACCCCAACTTTGTCCAGCTGGCCAAGAGCTACGGAATCAAGGGCTATTCCATCCGCCGTTCTGCCGATGTCAAGCGCATCATGAAATCGGCAATGGCTTACAAGGGGCCGGTTGTGGTGAATGTGGAGGTGGACAAGGAGGCCAATGTCTATCCGATGGTTCCGGCAGGCAAGCCCCTCAGCGGAATGATCCTTGAGCAGGAGAAGCGAAATGAAAAGTAACAATAGAAAACATGTGATAAGCCTTTTAGTAAGCAACAAGCCTGGTGTGCTTATCAGGGTCTCCCTGGTGTTCGCCCGGCGGGGTTACAACATCGACAGCCTGGTTGTATCGGAAGAGACAGACCCCCGCTTCTCCCGTATGACAATCACAGCCACAGGAGACAAGGCGATACTGGATCTTATCATAGAGCAGCTCAACAAACTGGTGGATGTGATATCGGCCAAGGATTACACAGATGTAGACACAATAGAGAGGGAACTCTCAATCCTCAAGATAGACTGTGTCCCGGAAAAGCGTGCTGATATCTTCCCTCTGGTGGAGGTGTTCAAGGGAAAGATTGTGGATATCGGAGCCGAGACCATCACCTTCGAGGTGTCAGGCCCCAGCGAGCGTATGGAGGCGGTGAAGACTACCTTTGCTCCCTATGGAATAAGAGAGAGTGTCCGCACCGGAAAGGTCCTTATGATCCGGGGCGACGAGACTACCACCGGCTTCTGATTCTTATTTTTTCTTCCGGCTTTTCCGCTCTGGCTTCTTACCCCAGTCCTGCTTCTTGCTCCGGTCGAACTTCTTATCCCGTCCCTTGCGCGGGCCTGTGGGCTTGTCCTGATGTGCCAGAGTTATAGTTGGCAGCTCCGGGTTCTTCCGCGATTTCTCGACTGCATCAAGGCCTGCCTTCTCAGGCACTGTGGCAAAGGAGAAGTTGCCTTTTATAGATACATCATCAATCAGGCTTCCCTTGATCTTCAGAAGCTGTGCCAGGAACTTAACCAGCTCCCGCGGGCCTATGTTGTCGTCCTTTCCCCAGCCTATGTGGAGACGCACGGTTCCAGGCTTGACCTCAGGCTTGAATCCTTCTGCTTTCCGGTTCCTGCCTTTTGGCTGCCAGTCATCCTGCTCGAAGTCCTTGCCTTTCCGCTTTCTGTCCCAGGGATTGTCCCGGTCCCGCTTGCGCTTGGGCTCCTCAATCTGCTCTATATCCCGGTAGCGTTCTGTGTCGAATATATCGCCATAGGCGCTGGCCAGCAGTGCTTTTACAGTGTTTCCTGCACCCATGGTGGCAATAAGTTTGTCTGCAAAGGCTGCGATTATATCTTTCTCCTTCTGGTTTCCGCCCGGTGCTCTGTACTCCTGGTCCTTGGTCTCCAGAGTCTTCTCAAGACGTTGGCACCGCACAGCCAGGATAGACATTATCTCGGGCACCTTCACCACTTTTATGGAGCTTCCCAGCACATTCTCGGACTTGCGGTTATACTCCCTTATTTTATAGCGGATGGTGGGGCGTATGAAGCTGATGGCTGTTCCCTTCTCCCCGGCCCGGCCTGTCCGTCCTATTCGGTGTATGTAGCTGTCAAAGTTGTGGGGCAGTTCCCAGTTGATTACATGGGTAAGACGCTCCACATCTATACCCCGGGCTGCAACATCTGTGGCTATAAGTATGGTTGTAAGCTTGTTCTTGAACCGGCGCAGTGTCCGCTCCCGGGCCTCCTGGGACAGGTTTCCGTGGAGTGCCTCCGCAGGGTAGCCGTCCTCCATAAGGCGCCGTGCCACCTCGTCTGCCTCTATCTTTGTAGGGCAGAATACAAGGCCGTGGAAATTCTCGGTGGAGTCCACAATGCGCTTAAGTGCCTCAAGCCGGTCATCAGCCTTAAGAAGAATAGCCTCCTGGTTCACAAGAATCTCTTCCTGCTCCGGCACATCCTCTGCAATTATCTCGGTCTTTCCCAGCTGCTCGTCCACAATCTTCATGATGGGGGCGGGGAGTGTGGCAGAGAAGAGAGCCACCTTCTTATCGGGGTTTGCGGCGTCGATTATCTTCTTCACATCATCGATGAAACCCATATCCAGCATCTCGTCAGCCTCATCAAGAATCAGATACTTGATCTCGGAAAGGTCAAGGCTGCCACGGTCTATATGGTCCTGTACTCTTCCAGGTGTTCCAACTACAATCTCGGTTCCTTTCTCTAAATTGCGGAGCTGAAGTCCGATAGAGGCGCCGCCGTAGACTGCTGTGATGCGTGGATAGCGGTTTGTGGTCAGTGACCTTATCTCGTTTGATATCTGTAGGGCCAGCTCCCGCGTGGGGGCCAGTATAAGGGCCTGGGGCTTGTCAGCGGGCTCGGTGAGCTTGTTCACCAATGGCAGGCCGAATGCTGCTGTCTTGCCTGTTCCTGTCCGTGCCTTCACCGCAATGTTTGTATCCTCTGCCAGAAGCCTGGGCAGAATCATCTCCTGAACCGGTGAGGGGTGGAGGAATCCTTTTTTCTCTATTGCCTTCAGAACTGCCTCGGAAAGAGGGTAGTCTGAAAAAAGTGTCTCTGTAGTATGTTCCATCGGCTACAGAATATCAGTAAAAGGAATAAATATCTATCAGTTGATTGTTAAATTTCTGATTAATGTGCTGCTGGTGTTTATAAGCAATTATAAAGTTTTTAAACTTTTTCCTCAAAACATCAATCAAAATGAACTTTTTCGCAGTTATAGAAAGTAAACAGATTTGGAGGAGGAACTGTATGTCTGAGATAAGCGAATTTTTAGGGATCACCATTTTTATGAATTTTGAAAGCCAGGATCAGCCTAATTTCCAAGCCCTGTATAACGGGCGGCATGGGCTTTTTTCCATTTCTAAACTGAACTATTCACAGGGCAATCTTCCGCCGAAAATTGTGGGGCTTGTCATTGACTGGGCGGCACTGCACAGGAAGGAGCTGATGGCCAGCTGGGAGTACATAAGAGAAGCTGGAACGGGTCATAAGATATCGCCACTGGTCTCAGGTTAGTTGAGATGGGAGGAAGTCATGGAAGTATCTGTAGTAAATAAAAAGCTTGCAATCTTTACTGATTTTAATTATAATTACAATGTAATTACAGGAGGAAAGATGCTGGTATCTGTCATTCGTATTGGAAATTCAAAGGGAATCCGTTTCCCCAAAGTTGTTCTGGAACGATTAGGCATAAAAGATAAAGTTGACATGGAGGTCACAGATAAGGGTATTCTTCTTTCTCCTGTGGCTGAAATCCCCCGGCAGGGCTGGGCAGAAGCTTTCTGCAGAATGCATGAGAGCAATGAGGACATATTGGAAGATGTTTCAACAGATGGGGAGGATTTCGAATGGGAATGGTGATTCGGCAATATGAGGTTTACTTGATAAACCTGGATCCTGCAATAGGGCATGAGATACAGAAGACCCGGCCTTGCCTGGTTATCTCTCCGGATGAGATGAACAATAATATCCGCACAGTAATCATTGCGCCTATGACTACTAAGTCCCATGCATATCCAACCCGCATTCCTGTCCGTTTCGATAAGAAGTCAGGCTGGATTGTAGTGGATCAGATACGGACTGTGGACAAGGCAAGGCTTGTGAAGAATCTTGGAAAAATTTCAAATAAAGAAATTGCAGCTGTTAAGGATATCCTCAGGCAGATGCTGGTGGATTAAATCATCTCTTTAATGAGGGGCAGGACCTGCTTCCGGGACCAGTCGGTGTTCTTCTGGTTGTAGACCTGGATGCCATCCATGACAGTCTTGGGCTCAAGCTGTGCCCCCTTGCTGTTGAGGTAGGCGAGGGTGGTGATGTTCCAGTCGCAGTCTGGCAGCAGCGCCAGCTCCTTGTGCAGGGTATCGCCCTCGTAGTAGGCCGACATGATCGCCAAGTGAGCCAGCTGGCGGCTCCGGAGGAACACCTGGGCTTCTTCCATAAGGTGGCCGGAAATGCTCTCCAGAGCTCCGTAGATTGCGCAGAAGCCGCACTTGACCCCTTGGACGGCAACTTTCTTGTAGTCCTTCCGCAAAAGCTCCTGTGGAGTGAATACGCTGAGATCGCTCTTGAGGTGCCACAGCTTGTTGTACAAGGCCTGGAGGTCGCATCCGGCCACCGCCGCCAGCTGTCCTGCCACCTCCCGGTCCAGTGGTGTGGTGGGGTGCCTTGAGGCCAGACACCGTGTGTCTATAAGTATGGCACCCAGCAGCAGCTTGGCCAGGGGAGGCGGCAGGCTGGTACCACGCTCCAGAAGCAGCTTCCCCACCAGGCTGGCGCAGCTTCCGGTTGCCGCAATGGTCTTATGCACCGGCAGAGGGAACTCATCCTTGTGGTGGTCTATTATCTCTGTCACTTTCGTTGCAAGGTCTGCAGACTCAGGGCTCATCACATTATGGTCCACCAGCACAATCTGGTCAGCCTCTGCCGGGTCCATCTCCCCTGAAAAAGCTATGGAGTCCAGCGATATGTCGCATTCTTCAAGGAGCCACTGGGCTTCCCGCCGCAGATGCAGTTCTTCTCTTGGTATAGGAACAAATGGTGTAGCATCGCATGATACACCGTATACGATGCAGCATGCAATGGAGTCCAGGTCTGCAGCCTGGTTGCACATGACAAGGCGCTTCACTTTTTCTCCGGTTCTGTAATTTCCTCATAAACTCTGGAAATACGCAGCAGGGAAATGTAAGGAGGGGAGAGGAACAGGCAGAAGGGCTCCGAGTTCTTGTATGCCAGGGTCTTTACCTTGCACACCTCGTAGAAGCTCTTTGGAATGGTAAGCTTTGCAGCCTCGTTCTCCTTGAGTCCCAGCACTTGATACACCAGGTTGCCCTCTTTGTCGGTGCACTCAAAAAAGGCCCGTATCTCGTTCTCAGGCTTCTGGTCTGCCTCTATCTTGGAGACCATATAATACTTGATGACCTCGATGACCCTGTCGTCAAAGCCTTCATTTATAATCTTGAGTTTCTCGGCCAGCTCGGGGAACCCGATGACAATGCGGCCATCCTTCTTGAAGCAGTACTTGGAGGTGCCCCGCAGGAAGTCGTCCCGCATCCGCTCAGGCAAAAACTGGATATCTATCTTCTTTCCCTCGTGCTTTACAGCAAAGGGGAACTCGGGGTGCAGAACCTTGCCGCACTTGGGGCACTTTACCTCCATGAAGCTTCCGGCCATTATCTGGTTGGCAGCCTCAGGGTCCTGTGATAAGTCCACAACCTCGTCATATTCAAAATCCACCGGCGCATAGCAGGTGCAGGGAACTTTTACCTTCATATTTCCTCACTTCTTTATCAGGAAGATAACATCGTTGAACAGTGTGAATATCATAAGCGTTATCAGGAATGCAAAGCCTATAACCTGGTAGCGCACCGCAATCTTGGGCTGGAATTTCTTTCCCCGTATCATCTCTATGAAACAGAAGAATATCTGTCCGCCGTCCAGGGCCGGGATAGGGAGCAGGTTCATGAAGAACAGCGCAATGTTGATAAGAGCAACAAAGTTGAGGAAGGTGGCAAGCCCTTCGCTTATTCCCTCGGCAAAGCCCTGTTTTGTGATCTCTCCCAGCATATAAGTTATCCTGATAGGACCCGATACTGCCTGGTTGAGATTAACTCCTGCAAAGAGCAGCTTAAGGCTCCTCACAGTAAGGCTCAGTGTCTTGAAGGATTCTGTGACTCCCTTATGGACAGCCTGGAACATATTGAGAGGCTTGCTCTTATAGGTGTGCATCTGGAATGACAGGCCTGGATCCACCAGTCCCGCATCGTTGTAATCCAGCACCATGTTAAGCCTCTGTTCCTTCCCGTCCCTCAGGACAGTGAGCACCAGCTTGCCAGGCTTGCTCCACAGCACTTTCACAAAGTCCATGTACTGCACTACTTTGTCGCCGTTGGCGCTAAGTATGGTGTCTCCGCTTTTAAGCCCTGCGATGAAGGCCGAGGAGCCTTCTTTGACATTTCCCACCACAGGGTCGATCCAGGGGTAGATTCCCACCTGTCCTGCACCAGTGGATTTATCCAGCTTAGGAGTGATGGTCAGCTTCAGGGTCTGGCCCTCCCGGTCCACAGTCAGCTCCAGCGGTTCCTGGGCTTTGGTTGCAATAGCTTCCCGCAGGTCTTGGAAATGCTCTATATTCTTTCCGTCTGCGGCAACGATATAGTCTCCAGTCTTAAGGCCGGCCTGGTCTGCGGCAAAGGGGCCTGCCTCCGCTGCATATTCCGAAGCCAGAACAATCCGGTTGGGCGGGCAAGTTGTTGTGATTCCCCCCATCCATACTATGGAGAAGCAGACAATGGCGAACACCAGGTTCATGAAAGGGCCTGCAAAGTAGATTATAGCCTTCTTCCATGCAGGGGCTGCACCCAATGAGTCGGAGTTGTCCTCGTATACAGTGTCGTCGTCGAGGATCTCCTCTCCCTTCATCTTGCAGTAGCCGCCCATAGGCAGCAGGGAGATGCAGTATTCGGTGTCCCCTTTCGTGAATGAGAATATTTTTTTGCCCCAGCCGATGGAGAAAGCCAGAACCTTTACTCCCAGCAGCTTGGCAGCCATGAAATGCCCGGACTCGTGGAAGAACACCACAAGGCTGAGGCCGAAAATTCCAATTATTATGCTAAACATAGGTATATAATAAGATAATAATAAATCGGCGCAGAGAAAATAAGGGAATCGATATTATCCATGATTCCTCCGCGACCAGGGATGTAGTTGCCTGAATCTTTGATATGGGATGATCGTTTCATGGCCGATTCTATCAGGTCGCCGGCCGGTGCCACTATGCCGATGATACAGCTTATGATTATGGCTTTGAATAATGAGCCGCCGAATATAGGGGCTCCCATATAATAGATCACCACTGCACCCACTATAGAGAATATGAAGCCGCCGATAAAGCCGGCAAGGCTCTTCTTGGGGCTTACAGGAAAAATATTCCTGGTTGATTTCCCGAACAGCATGCCGAACACATAGGCAAAAATATCATTGCAGAACACCATGACCAGGAAACCCACCAGTGTCCATGTCGGATGGGGCAGGGTGGTAAGCTTGGTGGCATAGGCGAAGAAGAAGCCTGGGTAAAATACCAGGATCATCAGGGCCTGTATATTTCTATTTATATGCTCAAACTGATTCTCCCGGGCAAGAATCTGATGTGCGAAGATTATGAAGATGAGAATTCCCGAAGCTATGGAAAGAGTTCCGCCTGCCGCGATCTGGGCACATTCCAGATAGTTTACTATTGAAATAATCAGAGGAATGAGCAGCACCATGATATTCTCGTCTATATCCTGATCTGCTGTAAGAATGTGCCACATCTCCTTGGAGCCTACAATCATGAGGGCAGTGCTGATTATGTGGGCCACAATGTGGTGGGCGAATGTAAGCAGGAACAGACTTGCAAACAGGACAGGGATAACAGTGAAGATAAGAAGTACTCTTTTTGTAAGATTGTTCATTTTGTCTCTGTCACCCCTCCGTAGCGCCGGTTCCTGGAGGTAAAGGCATCGATGGCTTCCTTAAGGTCTTCGGCCTGCCAGTCGGGCCAGTACTTTCTGCTGAAGTACAGCTCGCTGTAGGCACTTTCCCAGAGCAGGAAGTTGCTCAATCTAAGCTCTCCTCCGGTTCTTATTATAAGGTCAGGATCCGGGATGTCGGGGTGGTCCATGGCGGCGGAGAGCGTCTCTTCTGTTATCTCGCTCTCTCCCTTTTCCTGGAGCCGTTTCACAGCCCTGACTATCTCGTCCCTGCCTCCGTAGTTGATAACGAGGTTTGCGGTCATGCCAGGAAGATCCTTGGTCAGTTCCTCCATGTCCACAATCTCTTTCTGAACTGCCTTCGGCAGCCTTCCCAGGAAGCCTGTGTGCACAAGCTTTATGCTGTTTTCCCTTAAGAAGGAAAGCTGCTCCCGGAGGTGCTTGATCAGCAGCTGCATAAGGAAATTCACTTCGGTCTCGGACCGTTTCCAGTTCTCGGTGGAGAAGGTGTAGAGGGATAGGTAGTCGACTCCCATTTCGCTGGCTGCCTTTACTATGCGCTTGGCTGCCTGCAGTCCCTCCTGATGACCAAAGGTGCGGGGCTTACCCCGCTCCTTTGCCCAACGGCCGTTGCCGTCCATGATAATTCCAATATGCATCAGATTTCCATTATCTCTTTTTCTTTTGCTTCTGCAATCTTGTTGATCTCGCCGATATACTTGTCGGTCATCTTCTGGACTGCATCTGCACCAGATTTTTCCTGATCCTCGCTGATGTCGCCGGCCTTCTGCTTTTTCTTAAGCTCGTCATTGGCCTCCCGGCGTATGTTCCGGATTGCCACACGGCTGTTCTCTGCGATGGACTTTGCCTGCTTGGCAAGCTCTTTTCTCCGCTGCTCTGTCAGTGGCGGGATATTCAGTCTTATAACCTTGCCGTCATTGTTCGGGTTGAGGGAAAGGTCAGACTGGAGAATTGCCTTCTCGATATCCTTCATGATGCTCTTGTCCCAAGGCTGGATAACAACAAGCCGTGCCTCGGGGATAGAGATTGTTGCCACCTGGTTCAGCGGGGTAGGCTTGCCGAAGTAGCTGACGCTTATCTTGTCGAAAAGGGAAGCAGAAGCACGTCCTGTCCTGATTGCACCCAGCTCTTCGCCTAAGGCTGCAACAGACTTTTTCATCTTATCTTCTGTTTTAGCTTTTACTGTTTCCATAGCGTACTCTTACTTCAGGCATTATCGCCAAGTTTGTAATAAACATATTCAGCAATCTCAAGCTTTCCGCCTGCTGCCTTAGCTGTCTCTGCCAGAACCTGGGAAACCTTCTTCTTGTCATCCTTTACGAATGCCTGGTCCAGGAAGCAGATCTCTGCAAAGTGCTTGTTCAGCTTGCCCTTGAGGATACCAGCTTTCACCTGGTCCGGTTTTGCTGCTACCTTTGGATCCTGATCCATCTGAGCCTGGAAAATCTCGGTCTGTTCCTTGATATAAGCCTCAGAAATCTTGTCCGGTGAAAGTGCAACTGGTGCGAATGCTGCAACGTGGAGAGCGCAGTCGAATGCGAATGCCTTTACAGCCTCGTTGTCGAACAGAGCCTTGTTGTCAGCCTTGAACTTAACGATGACACCGATGTTTCCTACACCGTGAACATACTGTGCAGCATATTCGTTGTCTGCGATCTCAAGAACCTTGAAGCGCGGGAGAGTCATGTTCTCCTTGATCACTCCGATAGCCTCGGTAACCAGTGTGGTAAGGCCAGGTGTAACCTCTTTTGCTCCTGTTGCGATGATCTCGTCTGTCAGCTTGTCGCCGAGAGCGATGAACTTCTCGTTTCTGGACACAAAGTCTGTCTCGCAGTTGAGCTCCAGGATGACAGCCTTGTTTCCCTTGATCTTTGTGAAGATCTTTCCTTCCTTGGTAGCTCTTGCGCTGCGCTTTGCAGCTGCTGCCAGGCCTTTCTCCTTAAGGATTTTGATAGCCTGTTCGATATTGCCTTCTGCCTCGATGAGAGCTTTCTTGCAGTCGCCCATTCCGGCGCCTGTCTTCTCTCTCAGATTCTTAACATCAATAGGTTTAATTTCCATAAATGTACTCCTTATTTGTCCTCGAACTTGTCCTCGTCGATTCCGAACTTGTTCTCTTCCTCTTCCGGCTTGTCCTCTGCCTTCTCTTCTGGAACATAGTTGGAGTAATCTTCGTCGGTGAACTTGCCGCTCTTCTTCTCGCCCATCACTTCTTCCATGGTAGGCTCTTCCTCTTCCTTCTCTGCAGCGCCCTCAGCCACAGGTGCCTCTTCGCCCTCGATGTTCTCGATTACCTGGAGACCGATCTCGTTGTCTGCCTCTACTACTGCGTTTGCAATGATAGATGTGAACAGTGTGATAGCTCTGATTGCATCATCGTTGCCTGGGATAGGGAAGTCGATTCCCTCAGGGTTGCAGTTTGTATCTACGATAGCTACGATAGGAATGTGGCACTTCCGTGCTTCTGCTACTGCGATAGCCTCTTTCTTTGTGTCGATGATGAAGATTACTCCTGGGAGATCCTTCATCTCCTTGATACCTGCCAGGTTCTTGTCCAGCTTTGCCTTCTCCTTCTGAAGAAGAGCAACCTCTTTCTTGGTCAGGCTCTCGAATGTGCCGTCAATCTCCATCTTCTCAATTTTCTTGAGCCTGTTGATTGATTTCTTGATTGTTGCGAAGTTGGTGAGCATACCACCGAGCCAGCGGTTGTTGACGTAATACATATTACATCTTGTGGCTTCTTTCTCGACTGCCATCTGTGCCTGTTTCTTGGTTCCGATGAAAAGGACAGACTTGCCGTCTTTTACTGTTGATCTGATGAACTCATACGCATCCTTGATGGCTGTGATGGTCTTCTGAAGATCGATGATGTGAATTCCGTTGCGCTCTGCGAAGATGAACTTCTTCATCCGAGGGTCCCAACGTTTTGTCTGATGTCCGAAATGTACACCAGATTCCAGCAGATTTTTCATTGTTACTACTGCCATTTTTCCTCCTAAATTGCGGTACTTTTACCGCTCCATCTCTTTTTCTCGTACTGTCTATGACAGCCGGAAGATTAATTTGCAGGATACCCTGCAACGTGCATTATATTAAATAATTTAGATAATGGCAACCCTATAATATTGCTGAAAGAACCCTCGATCCTCTCAACCAGGCCGCCACCCTTGTGCTGTATCCGGTAGGCACCTGCAGCTCCCTGCCATTCACCGGTGGCCAGGTAATCTTCTATATCCTTATCTGTAAGGGTCTTGAAGTGGACCTTCGACACATCGCTGTCAGAGTAGAGGCAGCCGGTGGTGCGGTCCAGGAATGCCACCCCTGATATGACATAGTGCTCTTTGCCGGAGAGGGCCTCCAGGAAAGCTTTGGCTTCGGCTCTGTCGGCCGGTTTGCCTATGGGTTTGCTCTGGAACACCACCAGGGTGTCGGCCGCTATTATCCACTTCTCAGGCCTCTCAGGGTGCTGGGCGTGGCAGGCCATAGCCTTCTTCTCGGCAAGAGTCTGTATTTCCTTCTCAGGGTTCTCCCAGGGAATATTCTCATCTATATCAGCAGGGAGGGGGAATAAGGAGAAACCTTCATTCTCCAGAAGCTCGCGCCTGCCCTTGGACTGGGAGGCCAGGATAACAGCATCCATCAGCCCATCTCCTTAAGCCGCTCTATCTCGTCCCTGAGCACTGCGGCCTCCTCGAACTCCAGGTTCTTGGCATGCTCCAGCATCTCCTTCTCCAGGGCCTTGATAAGCTTCTTCCGCTCCTTGGGCTCCACAATGTTGAAGCTGTCCCGCATAACCTGGACATTCACTTCCTCGGCTTTCTTCTTCTCCTCCTGCACCCGCACCAGGATGTCCTGGACGCTCTTCTTTATAGTGGTGGGAGTTATGCCGTGCTCTGTGTTGTATGCCTGCTGGATGGCCCGGCGGCGCTGGGTCTCGGCTATGGCCTCTGCCATGGCGTCGGTGGTCTTGTCTGCGTACATGATGACTTTGCCGTTCACATTCCGGGCAGCCCGTCCTATGGTCTGAATCAATGAGGTGGCAGAGCGGAGGAATCCTATCTTGTCAGCATCCATTATGGCTATAAGGGAGACCTCCGGGATATCAAGGCCCTCCCGCAGCAGGTTGATTCCCACCAGCACGTCGCACTTGCCGGTGCGCAGCTCCTTGATTATCTCGACACGCTCGAAAGTCTCGATCTCGGAGTGCATGTAGCGCACCTTCAGGTCAAGGGAGCTTAAGTAGTCGGTAAGATCCTCTGCCATCTTCTTGGTAAGAGTGGTTATGAGCACCCGGTCCCCGGCCTTGATCCTCTCTTTTATCTCCTTATAGAGGTCTTCTATCTGGTTCTTTGTTGGACGCACCACAATCTCAGGATCCAGAAGACCGGTAGGGCGGATTATCTGCTCCACCACATTCTCTGCCTTCTGGTACTCCTCGGGGCCCGGTGTTGCCGATACATAGATGACCTTGTCCTGCAGCGACTCAAACTCGTTGTATTTGAGAGGTCGGTTGTCCATGGCCGACTTGAGCCGGAACCCATGGTCGTACAGGGTCTGTTTCCGGGAGTGGTCTCCCTCGTACATTGCCCGCACCTGGGAGAGAGTCACATGGGACTCATCCACAAACAGAAGGAAGTCATTCTTGGGGAAGTAGTCTATGAGGCAGAATGGCCGCTCTCCCTCTTTCCGTCCGGTAAGATGGCGGGAGTAGTTCTCTATGCCGCTGCAATAGCCCATCTCCTCCATCATCTCTATATCGTATTCGGTGCGGCTCTTGATACGCTGGGCCTCCAGCACCTTGTTGGCTGTCATAAGCTCAGCATAACGCTCCTCCATCTCTTCCCTTATGCTGTCCATGGCGCTCTTGAGCTCATCAGGCGGCACCACAAAGTGCTTGGCAGGGTAGACAGTTATGAACTCATAGTCCCCTGTGTCAGCCCTGGTTATGGGGTCGAACTCTGTTATCTTCGAGATCTCATCCCATTCGAACTCTATCCGGTAGGCCATCTTGGAGTAGGCCGGGAAAATCTCTATGGAGTCCCCGTGGATACGGAAGTTTCCCCGTTCCCCCACAGCATCGTTCCGCTCGTACTGCATATCCACCAGCTGCCTTGCCATAAGGGATATGCTGCGCTGCTCACCCACTTTCAGCACAAGACGCATCTCGCTGTAGGTGGTGGGGTCCCCCAGACCGTAGATGCAGGAGACGGTGGAGACAATGATTACATCGGAACGCTCCAGAAGGGCGGAAGTGGCGGCCAGCCGGAGCCGCTCGATCTCGTCGTTTATGCTTGCATCTTTCTCTATATATAAGTCTTTGGAAGGGACGTATGCCTCAGGCTGGTAATAGTCATAATAGGAGATAAAGTATTCAACTGCGTTGTCGGGGAAAAAGTCCTTGAACTCCCGGTACAGCTGTGCCGCCAGGGTCTTGTTGTGGGAGAGGACCAGGGTAGGCTTGCCCACCTTCTCGATGATCTTGGCCATGGTGAAAGTCTTGCCCGATCCGGTGACACCCTTGAGAATCTGTTTCCTATATCCTTTCTTTATCCCCTGGGACAGCTCTTCGATGGCCTTTATCTGGTCGCCGGCAGGCTGGTAGGGGGCAACTGCTTTGAATTCGCCCATAGTCTGATAATACTACAATCCCAAGGCTGCAACAAGGCTGTTAAATAATACTTGCATAAAGTGGAAAATAGGCTTATAAAAAAATATATTTTTTGGGGGAACTATGAAAAGAAATATTATCGTAGGCATTGTTGCCTCATTCTTGCTGATATGTCTTATAGCCTGCAGCATTTTTGAAAGCGGTCACAGCGATACTGTGCAAACATATATCTCTACTAAAGTCAAAGGCGAGGAAATACGTATTCCTGTCAGGATAAATACTGTTGCTAACGCCGCCGACAATAATTCTTTTGTCGATTCTACAATCTTTGACAATGACCTTGCTCTGATAAGCCTTGTAATGGCATCTAAGACTGGTTCAGAGAAGAAAATCAGAAAATTTTTCTCTGAGATGGAACTTGACAATATAGTATGCAGTGCTAATTATGATAAAGGCACTGCCGATTCCATCTCTTTCTGCATGGGCCATTATAGTGTTGAGGGATATGATTTAATTGCGGTGGCTGTCAGAGGCATTGATTATGATGTTGAATGGGCCAGCAATTTCAAGATAGGCACAAGCGGAGACCACCAGGGATTCACCGAGGCAGCCACCCAGGTTTATGATGGACTCACCTCTTATATAAACTCAAAATACAAGAGTTCATATGACAGCGGAAAGATCCTTCTGCTTATGACCGGGTATTCCCGGGGGGCGGCGGTGACCGATGTGCTTTCATACCTTGTGCTGGCTGACCCGGTCAAGAAGCTGAATATACCCCTGAAGCAGGTGGCAGCCTATACATTCGGCACCCCCAGGGGGCTTTGTGCAGAACATGCAATAGCATTCCCCAATGTATTCAACATCTATAATTCTGCTGATGTTGTTACATATATTGCTCCTGAGATATACGGAATGTACCGGTGCGGAAAGGATATCAATATATACGATCCCCAAAACTCAGATTACACCAGAAGGAGTACAAAAGAGGAAAAAAAGAAGAATATAAACGAAACAGTATGGTATGAGTCGAGAGTAGATAAGCTGGCAAAAGATAATAAAAAGGATATTCCTAAGTTCAAACTGGAAACTTTCAACTATAGGAAAGGAGAAACTCCCGGTGAAAGTAAAATACCGTATGGAACGTGTGAAAAATCTGCAATAGAATGGCTTTTGAACCTGATCCTGACAGATGGCGGGATAGCAGATCCTTATAAGGGTTACAGCTTCAAGACCAGGGAAAAGTTTGCAACTACCATCCAGCCTTATTTTTCTTATTTCATCCAGTATTTTTTAGGTTATCCAGAAATTATGGAAGATGTAGGAGATAAGTTTAAGAAAGAACCGATTCTAACTCCAGCGAGGTGGTTCTTGGAAAGCGATGGAATATATAAAGATATGAAAGAAATAATGGATAAATATCATATCGCTTATGATGATTCTGAACTCAAGAGGGCCTGCACTGCACTTTATGAGATGGTTGATTTCAGCAATGGTGACGGATGTCTGTTCAATACAATCTTAGAATTGATTCCTTCGGCTGTAGCAGGCAACAAAGACTTAAGCCGGATGGTTTATCTCCATATGCCCGATATGGCCCTGATCATGCTGTGGGATTACCTTAAATAACTACTGTTCAGCCTTATCTTTCTTATGCTATAGAGCTTGTATTGGGTAACAGCGTCCTGATGGAAGAAATTGCAGATAAATTTAAAAATGATGCGATAATGACAGCTGCCAAATGGTTCACCCATGAAGATGGAATATATGATGATGTCAAGGAAATCCTTGTTAGGAATCATATTCCTTATGATGATACAGCGCTCCGAAATTCCTGCACAGGCCTCTTCGAGATGGCAGACTATCAGACAGCTTAGGGCTGTCTGACGAATGTAATCCTAAAGCTGATTCCTATGGCAATGGGAGACAACAAGGACTTGGCCCGGCTTGTTTCCATGCACCAGATGGATGTAGCCTTTAATCTGCTGTTGGATTACGTAGATTAATTTTTTACTTTTTTTCTAAAATCCCCAAGCAAAATTAAAAATTTTTGCGTATATAGGGGTATGACAGTATATCAAAAGGTATGGATTTATAAATTTAAGCATGCTCTTCCAGTTGTGGTGATCCTGGCGGATATAATACCGCTGTACTTCTTCCCAAAGGCCATAACCCTGCCCGCACTGGCAGCCCTCACCGCAGCTCTGTTCTGCCTCAACCGCCGTTTTCTGCGCATACACCAGCTGCCGGTGTTCCTGCTCTGGGGTGCGCTGGCCGCAGGTGTCATTGCATTGCGCTGGGTGCCCGACCCCGGGCTGCCGCCCCAGAGCCTTTCCAGGGTCACCGCCCTGGAGGGGGTGCTGACATCCGATGCCCGCCGCACTGCCCGGGGCAGTTATATCTACCAGCTTAGGCTTGAGAAGGTGGAGATGCATAACATAGAGCAGACCATGGGGCGGACTGTGACTGTGTTTGCAGACGGAGGGAAAGGCTTCTGGGGCGACTCTGTCAGGTTCGAGAAGGTCAAGCTGGGCAAGGATGGGCAAAGCTTTTCTGCCAGGAAGATGGTGCATCTTGGAAACTGCTGCAGACTGCTTGCCCTTCGCAGAAGCATGGTGCAGGCCTTTACTGCCAAGATCCAGCTGGTCTATGGGCAGAAAAGCTTCCTGGCAGAGGCGCTTCTGACAGGCAGCCGTGACAACTTGGATCCGATGCTCAAGGAGCAGTTCAGGAGGGCAGGGGTATCCCATGTGCTGGCATTATCTGGTATGCATCTGGGGATAATAGCTCTCTTTGTTTTCTTCATAGTGAGCCGTTTCGCAGGTCCCAGGCTCTCCATTCTGACTGTCAACCTTGTCAATATACTCTATCTCATTATTGCAGGCATCTCTCCGTCACTGCTGCGTGCAGTGATCATGTTCGCCCTGGTCTCTCTGGGCAGGCTTATGGGAGCCAAGGTCAGCCTTATGCGGGTGCTGGTCTTCGCATTCTCCCTCTCCCTCATGGTTTTCCCGGAATACTTCTTCTCCATCTCCTTCCAGCTCTCATTCCTGGCTTTAGCCGGGATCATCCTGTTCACCATACCTGTCGCTACCTCCCTCGAGAGAGTCATGCCCGGATTCCTTGCCGCCGGTATTGCCTGCTCGATTGCCGCAGTCATCATGACATCCCCTGTCACTTTCTATAACTTCGGAGTGGTGTATCCTGCCGGAATCATCACTTCCATGGTGATATCTCCGGTGGTGACCCTTTACATGTGCCTTGGTCTTGCCTGTGTGCTGGTGCCATCTCCGCTGCTCATGGCCATAGGATTGCTCCAGCAGAATTTATTTGCACTCTTTTATCTCCTGTTTCAAACCATAGTGCATTGGGCCGCCTTTTTACCTGGTATAACTATCCCGGTGCCTTGATTACCAATAATAAAAAAGTTTATTATTAAATGAAAGGAAAACGATGAACTACGATTCCCAGAAAGAGATAATCAACGTACTCACAGAGCGGGGACTCCGCCCCACCAAGAAGTTCGGGCAGAACTTCATGATATCCAGGGCTGCCCGGGAGAAGGTGCTTTCCTATGTGAATATCAAGGAAGGAGATTCCGTCTGGGAGATAGGGGGAGGCCTTGGTTCCATGACTTCCATGGCTTTGGAAAAGGTGGGGCAGAGCGGTCACCTGACTGTGTTTGAGATAGACCGGGGCTACATTGATTTCCTTACAGAGCAGTTCGGTTCTCATCCTGGTTTCAAGATTGTGGCCGGGGATATGGTCAAGACCTGGAAGGGGGTGGCTGATGAGAAGGGCAAGCCTGATGTGATTTTCGGAAACCTTCCATATAACAGTGCGTCTGCAATGATCACCCAGCTTATTGAGGGTGATTGCCTTGCACCTCGCATGGTGTTCACTGTCCAGAAGGAGATGGGACTCCGCATAACTGCAAAGCCAGGCTCTGCCGATTATTCATCCTTCTCGGTGTTCTGTCAGCTTGCCTGCGATGTGGTCTATCAGGGGGACCTTAAGAGCGGCTCCTTCTATCCGGTGCCTGATGTGGTGTCAGGTATTGTCACCTTTATTCCGAAGCCAGGCTTCCGTGATTGCGCCACTCCCCAGGTGCTCAAGGCAATCCGGGATATGTTCGCTTCCCGCCGGAAGACCCTCTTGAACAATCTTCGTCCCTACGGCATAGAGAAGGTGCAGTCTGCCTGCCAGACCCTTGGCATCGACGCCAGCACCCGTGCCGAAACCCTGCTTCCAGCCCAGCTGGCCCAGCTGGCCCAGCTCCTCATGTGAAACGAGCAGGTATGCCTTATTGCCTGGGTGTAGGGTTTACTTTTTTGCTGATTTTTTTTATTCTATATAAATAAGGGAGTGCATTATGGGATTACGACTTTTCAACACCATGGGACGCCAGATTCAGGACTTTGTCCCTATACGGCCGGGCAAGGTAGGCTTCTACGGCTGCGGCCCCACAGTCTACAACTATGCTCATATCGGAAACCTGCGCACCTATGTGTTCGAGGACTTCCTCAAGCGCACCCTCACATACCTTGGCTACAAGGTGAAGCATGTTATGAACATCACCGATGTAGGCCATCTGACCTCCGATGCCGACGAAGGCGAGGACAAGATGGAGAAGAGTGCCAAGGCCACTGGCAAGAGCGTCTATGAGATTGCCGACTTCTACACCAAGGCATTCTTCAACGACACCGACCGGCTCAACATAATCCGCCCTACAATAGCCTGCAAGGCCACCGACCACATCAAGGAGATGATAGATCTGGTCAAGACCCTGGAGGAGAGGGGCTATACATACGAATCCGGCGGCAACATCTATTTCTCCATAGACAAGTTCCCCGACTATGGCAAGCTGGCCCTCCTGGACAGGCAGAGCCTCCAGGCCGGAGCCCGCATAGAGGTGGACGGCAACAAGCGCAATCCTCACGACTTTGTACTCTGGTTCACCAAGTCCAAGTTCGAGAACCATGCCATGATCTGGGACTCCCCCTGGGGAAAAGGCTACCCTGGCTGGCACCTGGAGTGCAGCGCCATGAGCATGAAGTACCTGGGCAAGCACTTCGATATCCACTGCGGCGGAATCGACCATATCCCTATACATCACACCAACGAGATAGCCCAGTCCGAGGCTGCCACCGGCGAGAAATGGGTCAACTACTGGCTCCATGCCGAGTTCCTTGTGCTCAATAAATCCAAGATGTCAAAGAGCGCCGGCAACTTCCTTACTCTGGACCGGCTGGTGGAGCAGGGCTACGACCCACTGGACTACCGCTACTTCTGTCTGGGCGGCCATTACCGCAGCCAGCTCCAGTTCAGCTTCGAGTCCCTGGACGGGGCAAAGAAGGCAAGGGCAAACCTGAACAAGGCTGTCCGGGAGCTCATGGACAAGACCAAACCGGCAGACAAGGCTTCTCTTTCCGAAGCAGCCAAGAAATATATAGAAATATTCACTGCAGATATATCTGATGACCTGAACAGCCCGCGGGCTCTGGCTCGGATCTGGACTCTCCTTAAGGATGAGTCTCTCTCCGATGCCGAGAAGCTTGCTCTGATTCTGGACTTCGACCAGGTTCTGGGACTTAAGCTGGACTCTGTTCCTGCGCTCCCTTCCCGGGATGAGGCCCCTGCAGAGATTCCAGCAGAGGTGCAGGCTCTGATAGATCAGCGCAACCAGGCGCGCAAGGCCAAGGATTTTGCCACAGCAGACCAGTGCAGGGACAAGATCAAGGAACTTGGATACGAGATCAAGGATACCCCGCAGGGTACAACCTGCAGAAA
>JAFXTY010000052.1 GCA_017535435.1 Spirochaetia bacterium
CTTCACCGGCGACGCATCGGGCCACAACATGGTGACAAATGCGGCAGACAAGATCTTCGGCTATATCCTTGAGAAGTATCCGGAGCTTTCCTACTGCTCCATCTCAGGCAACTACTGCTGCGACAAGAAGGTGTCGGCGGTCAACGGCATACTGGGCCGGGGCCGCAGCGTTGTGGCAGAGATCACCATACCCCGAGGTATCTGTGAGGAATATCTTCACACAACACCGGAGAAGATTGCAGACATAAACACAAAGAAGAACCTTTTAGGCTCAATCCTTGCAGGAAGCTTAAGGAGCGCCAACGCCCACTATGCCAACATGCTGCTGGCCTTCTATCTGGCCACCGGACAGGATGCGGCAAACATTGTGGAAGGCTCCCAGGGCATCACATTTGCCGAAGTAAAAGACGACAACCTCTATCTCTCCTGCACCCTGCCCAACATAATCGTGGGATCAGTGGGCAACGGAAAGAATGCCCCTTATGCAGAGGAGAACCTGGCACAGCTTGGATGTAAGGAAGAACGTAACCCCGGCGAGAACGGAGACCGGCTTACCGCCATCTGCGCCGCCACAGTGCTTTGCGGAGAGCTTTCCCTGCTGGCAGCCGAGACCAATCCCGGCGAGCTTATGAAGGCTCACATCAGAATAGAAAGAGGTAAGAGATGAGCGTTGCCCAGCGGAAAGATGACCATATAGCACAGTGCCTCAGAGATCCGGCCATAGACCGCTCTGCATCAGGATTCGACAGCATCACATTAGCCCACCGGGCCCTTCCTGAGATAGATTTCGACAAGGTGGACACCAGCATCACATTCCTGGGAAAGAAGCTCTCCTTCCCCTTCATGCTCTCATCCATGACCGGGGGCACCAGCAAGGAGACTGTAACCATAAACCAGAACCTGGCCAAGGCTGCAGAGGAATGCAAGGTGGCACTGGCAGTAGGAAGCCAGCGTGTAATGTTCGAGGACAAGAAGGCGGAGAAAAGCTTCAGGCTGAGAGAGTTTGCACCATCTGTGCCCCTTATAGCGAATCTGGGAGCAGTGCAGCTCAACTACGGTTTCGGCATCGAAGAGTGCCGGAAGGCAGTGAAAGTACTGGATGCCGACGCCCTCTTCCTCCATCTGAACCCACTTCAGGAAGTTATCCAGAAAGGTGGCGACAGGAATTTTGAATACCTGGCTGATAAAATCAAGAGCGTCAGGACAAAACTGGAAGTACCCCTCATGATAAAGGAGACAGGCTGCGGTCTCTCCGAGGCTGACTACCGTCTTTTAATAAACTGCGGAATCCGCTATATTGATGTGGCAGGACGGGGCGGCACCTCCTGGAGCAGGATAGAGCACCTCTGCAACAAGGATGACAGCAACCTGGGCCTGGCTTTCCAGGACTGGGGACTCACCACAGTGGAGACTCTGGAGCAGGCAAAGCCTTTCAGGAACCAGCTGTTCCTGATTGCAGGAGGCGGCATACGGAGCGGAATAGACCTGGCCAAGGCCATGAGCCTGGGAGCCAGCATGGGAAGCGCCGCACTGCCATTCCTCAAGGCAGCTCTTGAGAGCAAGGATGCAGTTGTGAAACTGATAGAAGAATACCGGGAGCAGTTCAAGGTTGCACTGTTCCTCACCGGACATAAAAATTGCAAGGATGAAAGATGATCAGTACTGGAATCGATGACATTTCATTATACACCTCAAGCTTCTACCTGGACATGCATACCCTGGCAGAGAAGAGGAATGCAGACTACAGCAAATATACCGATGGAATCGGCATAGAGCGGATAAGCATCCCTTCCCCAGATGAGGATATCATAACCCTGGCTGCCAACGCGGCACTGCCGGTGGTGCAGAGGTGCGACAAGACCAAGATCGGAACCCTCCTCTTTGCAACCGAAAGCGGCGTGGACCAGTCCAAGTCTGCGGCAGTGTTTGTACACCGCCTGCTGGACCTCCCTTCCACCTGCCGTACTGTGGAGCTGAAGCAGGCATGCTATTCTTCCACTGCCGCAGTGCAGGCCGCCTGTGCCCTGGTTGCAAGAAATCCAAAGAAGACAGTGCTGGTGATCACCGCCGATGTGGCACACTACCCGCTGGAGAGCCCCGGAGAGGCAACCCAGGGCTGCGGTGCTGTGGCCATGCTTATAACAGAGAATCCTAGAATACTGGAGATACATACTGAAAGCGGATGCTGCAGCGCAGACTGCTGGGACTTCTGGCGGCCCAACTACAGCAATTATCCGCTGTATGACGGCAAGTTCTCCATGATAAATTATGTGAAGACCTGCAAGGCGGCCTGGAAGGAGCTGTCCGAGATCAGAGGAATCAGCTTCGACCAGATAGACCGGTTCTGCTATCACCTCCCCTTCTCCACCATGGGACTTAAAGCCCACCTGAAATTGGCACGGGAAGCAGGAAGCCAGAAGAGCGCCGCAGAGCTTGAGAACCAGCTGGAACCTATCATCCAGTACTGCAAGGTGATCGGAAACTGCTATTCCGCTTCACTCTACTTTGCACTCTGCTCGCTTCTGGACAACGCACCTGAGAGGCTTGAGAACAAGCTGGTTGCCCTCTTTGCATACGGCTCAGGATGCTCAGGAGAATTCTACACAGGCACCTTCCAGCCCGGCTATAAGAAATATATCCGCACCGAGACTAATAAAAAGCTTATCAAAGCCCGGAAGGAGATAGACTTCGACACCTACCTCCAGTTCCACCATGCGGCTGACCCTATAGGCGAGAACGCAGGCGACTGCACCACCCCAGAGATGACAGAAGGGGCATTCCGGTACTGCGGAATCAAAGACCACTGCAGGATATATGAGCCATGCTCAAAGAATGCTCAGTAAATGTTCCGGGAAAGATTATAATCACAGGAGAGCACTCTGTCCTCCAGGGATGCCCTGCCATTGCGGCAGCCTGCTCCCGTTATGTCACAAACCATCTCACTGCAAATGATACTGGCAAGATAGAATTCTTAGACAAGGAGCCTCAGCCGCCGGTGGCATATAAGCTTTTGAATCAGGCTATGGAGGAATTCAAGCGCTACTTCAACCTGCCGTCAGGGGTGACAATGGAGTTCTCCTCCACCCTCCCCATCGGATCTGGCATGGGAAGCTCTGCCGCAGTTGCATCTGCGGCCTTTGCAGGACTCTGCATGATCACAGAAAACAGGATTGCACCGGAAGCTATGCTTGAATCTGTAATACGGTGCGAGAATATAATACACGGCACCTCCAGCGGCCTTGACCCGGCGGCTGTCATATACGGCGGCATGGTCAAGAAAGCCAATGGGAAAATCACACCTCGGCCAATATCTATCCCACTTCAGTTTTATATAGTGCACACTGGCAAACCAGCTTGCTCCACAGGAGAGGCTGTAGCAGAGGCAAAGAAGCGCTTCACCCCAGCACTGATCAGCCAGTTCACTGAGGTTGCAGAAAAGATAGAGCAGCACCTGGAAGCAGGTGACCTGCCTTCACTTATCGTAGATGTGCAGGAGAACGAAAAACTGCTGGAAGCTATAGGCGTGGTACCGGAGCGTGTACAAAGCTTTGCCAGGAAGGCTGAATCCCTGGGCATGGGCTTCAAGATAAGCGGCGCCGGGGCAGTCTTCGGGGAGGGCGGAGGAATCGGCCTGCTCTTTATCCCAGATGGATATCAGGCTAAAGCCCAAGAGCTGTGCCAAAGCTATGGCTACACCATGGATCCGGTTCAGTTCCATATCGGAGGGCTCCCATGTCTTGCATAAAAGTATCAGCACCCGGAAGCCTTATGCTAACAGGGGAACACGCAGTGCTCCACGGAAGCCCAGCAGCAGCCTGCGCTGTGGATAAACGGATATACCTTACCCTAACACAACGGACAGACCGGGAAGTGCATATAGAATCGCCCTTGGGCAACCTTGATACCACTTTGGACAGCCTGCCGTCAGAAAGCCAGTTCAAATTTGTCATAGAGGCAATCAGACAAGTCAGACTGAACATCGGCGTTGATATAAAGACAGAGTCGGAGTTCTCATCCACTGTAGGACTGGGTTCATCAGCAGCAGTGACAGTCTGCACCTGCATGGCACTGAATACACTAAAGGGGATAATTCCAAAGAGGGAGGAACTTTTCAACCAGTGCTACAATGTGGTGCACGGAGTACAGAAGACAGGAAGCGGATGCGACCTGGCCGCCTCCATCTACGGTGGAATCATTGCGATGGAGAGCGGGGATGGCCATTACACACCACGGAAGCTGGACTGTCCTTCCCTGCCTGAGATAGACCTTTACTACTGCGGCTACAAGATGAAGACTCCAGATGTAATTGCGCTAGTGGACAAAAAAGCACAGGCTGAGCCTGATAAGTATGCAAAGCTGTATCAGTATATGACACAGGTGGCAAGTTCCACCATCACCCTGCTGGAGCGGGGAAACTTCGATATGGCCGGAAATCTTTTCGGCAAGTACCAGATGCTTATGGAGCAGCTGGGAGTATGCGATGACACCCTCAAGGATATGGTTACCAAGCTACAGAATGACAGCAATGTGCTTGGAGCCAAGATATCGGGCTCCGGCCTTGGAGACTGTGTGATCAGCCTGGGTATTCCCTCAAAGAAGCTGGAAGGATATCAGAATATACCTGTGAAGATTTCTGACCGGGGAGCCTGCCCATGCTGACCAAAAGCGAATTTGCAGCCCGCATATTAAACGGCCACACACCTTCAATCAAAGAGAAGGCTACAGCCTTTGCATCGGCCAATATAGCATTGGTCAAATACTGGGGCAAGCGGGACAGCCGGCTGAACCTCCCTGTCACCGACAGCCTCTCCATAGACCTGGGCAGCTTAGGAACAGAAACTACCATAGAACACTCACCAGATGGACAGGATACTGTGATACTAAATGGAAACAAACTGGCACAGGATGATCCATTTGCAGTCAAGGTTATCAACTTCGTTGACCTTTTCAGAAATGCTTTGAACCAGGCTGCAGCAAACCGACCAGCCCTCACCATCACCACCAATAACAATATCCCCACTGGAGCGGGAGTAGCCTCCTCTGCATCCGGCTTTGCAGCCCTCACCAAGGCTCTGGACCAGTTCTTCAGTCTCGGGCTGGCCGGCCGGGAGCTGTCCCTGCTGGCAAACCTGGGGAGCGGCAGTGCATCCAGGAGCATATTCAAAGGCTTCGTCTACCGGCACGCCGGCACTGATCCCGACGGCATGGATTCATACTCAGAGCCCCTCCCCTGCACATGGCCCGAACTGAAGATTGGGCTTATTACTGTGTCGGCGAAGGCTAAGCGGGTCAGCTCCCGGGATGGCATGGAGCGCACCGTAGCAACATCACCACTTTACAAGAAGTGGCCAGACCAGGTCAAAAGCGACTTGGCAAAAATGCTTGACGCAATCAAAGCAAAAGATTTTGAACTCCTGGGCGCAACTGCAGAGAGCAACGCCCTGGCAATGCATGAGTGCATGAGGGCAGCAACACCTCCCCTCAACTACTTCGAGCCGGAGACAGAAGCCATAATCAGCAAGGTGCAGAAACTGCGCAAAGAAGGTCTGCCAATCTACCTCACCATCGATGCCGGTCCCAATGTGAAGCTGCTCTATTTAAATAAAGATGAAGAGAAAGTGAGAACTGAATTCCCTGATATGAGGGTTGTCAATAGATAGATTTGGAGGAAATATGAAAAAGATTATCATCATGTGTTTAATGCTTGTCATTGCTGCCGGAGCATTTGCTCAGAGCGCACCATCTGCCGGACTTACCGACAGCGACGTCACATCATTCAGCAAGAACTATGGTTCAATCAAGGCAGAACTTGAGAAGCTGGGAATAGATGTGCAGGACACAGACAGCGTTGCCGATGCCAAAAGTGCAGAGGCCAAGGTGAACAGCATCCTCAATAAGAATGGTATCTCAGGAAGCAACCCAGTTGCAAAGCTCAAGGCAATTGCATTCGGATATGCAGTTGAGAAATTCGAGGCAACCATGGCCGAAGATCCACAGGCATCCAAGATGCTTCAGAGCATGGGAATCGACCCCATAGCAGATGTCCGGAAAGAAGTTGCACCAGCAGACTGCAAGGTTGTGAAAAAACACCTGAACGAACTCCAGAAAGCCTTTGATGATGACGACTTCCCTGCCACATCATCCTCC
This sequence comes from Spirochaetia bacterium, assembly GCA_017535435.1. GTDB lineage: Bacteria > Spirochaetota > Spirochaetia > CADAEX01 > CADAEX01 > CADAEX01. The sequence goes on from JAFXTY010000052.1 coordinate 6,148, forward strand.
GACCAGAGCTCAAGCACCGACAGCTACGACATGGCTGCCCTCCAGCAGTATCAGAATATGCTCTCCGCCTCAGACTATGAGAACTCTGATACAAAGGCACGGAAAGAAGTACTCAAAAAATATGATGTCAAGAAAAAGTTCAATGTGCTTAAGGATAACGACGGTTCCGAATGGATTATCATAAAATCTTCCGACATAACATTCGCAAACAGTACTGAGGCAGAGATTTATGCAGAAAACTACGTGGGGGTAAGCGGCGATTGGTCCCTGTGCTCCAGCTGCGGCTATCTGGGGCAGCATTCTGACGGCAAGCCTTTCTACACCTGGGGAAATGACGGAATACTCTGCTACGAGAAGTTCCCTATCGATTATGATACCTGCGCACCTGACAGGGTTATCTACGATGCTGATGTGACCCCGACAATGGCCAAGAAAGCCGTGCTGCAGTTGTATAAGTACTGAGGAGTTTTTATATTTTTTGTCAAAAATTTTATTTTTAGAAAAGAAAAATATATAATAAGATAGAACATCAGTTGAAAGGAGAAAAGATGGTAAACTTATATTGGAAAAATAAAAATCAAATAAAAGATGTTGAAGAAAAACCATTTATAAATGAAGCTGATTTTGAAAAATTCATCTTTGACAATCAAAATATTTTAGGTGGAGATATATCAATAATTCACAGACAAATCAGAAGCGGATCAAAAGATGGTATTCCTGACATGATAGGAATTGATACAGATAATAGAATTTGTATTATAGAATTAAAAAATGTTGAAGCCACAGAAGACATTGTACCTCAAGCTCTTCAGTATGCCATTTGGGCTGAAACCAATCCTGATTCAATAAAATCATTATGGCTAGAATGTAAAAATAAACCTGAAGATTTGAAACCGGATTGGGATAATTTAGATATAAGAATTCTATTAGTTGCTCCAAGTTTCAAACAAAATGTTTTGAAGATGTCAAAAAAAATTAATTATCCTGTAGAACTTTATAAAGTTCGTAGGTATGGCATATCTGATGAAGAGTTTATTTCTGTAGAAGTACTTGAATTTGATGATAAAAAAGTTGTTACTACAAAAGCAAAAGAGGAATGGACTTGGGACTATTATGAAAAAGAACACAGTAAAGAATCAATGTTACAATTCAAAAATATTGTTACACAAATAGAAAACTTTTGTAAGAAACAAGATTGGAATCTTCCTTACAATTTGAACAAATATTATACAGGATTCAAAAGTGGAACACGCGTCGTTTTTTGTGTTGGCTGGATTAGCTCTTATAACTGGAATATTAGATTTAAAATAACAAAAGAAGATGCTTTAAAATTTAAAACAGAAAACTGGGAGTTCCAAAGATATGATAGTATCTTTAAAGAGGCATCGTTCAAAGCAAAAAAACCAGCAAATGCTGATATCAGTGAATTATCAGTTTTATTTAAAAAAGCATATGATGGGAAATAATACAATTTAATTAATCAGATAGAAGAATATTCAATGGTACAAATACAAAAAACTGGAATAACCAATATTAAGGCAGACGCTATAGTAAACGCAGCAAACAGTTCATTGCGACACGGCGGTGGAGTATGCGGTTTTATTTTTGATGCAGCAGGCCCAAAAGAACTGAGCGTTGTCTGCAATAAAATAGGGCATTGTGATACCGGCTCTGCGGTCATCACTCCAGCATTCAATTTGGATGCAAAATACATCATCCATGCGGTTGGGCCTATCTATCAGGATGGAAAGCATAACGAGGAAAATGACCTTTATAACGCATATAAATCCTCTTTAAATCTAGCAAAAGAATATGACTGTCATTCAATCGTTTTTCCACTTATCTCTTCTGGAATATATGGTTATCCTAAACATGATGCCTGCAAGGTTGCAATGTGGGCAGTAAAAAACTGGACCAAAGCAAATTCCGACTATGAACTGGATATCATCTTCGCAGTACCTAGAGACCCTGAATATAGTTTATGCTTGAGAGCGATGGAAGGAGAACTTGGCATAACAAATACTGATAAAAAACAAAGCCATTTTTCTGATGAAGAGACTTCTCTGCTAAAAAAGATTAATCGTGATGAGTTATGGCAGTTGATAAACCGCATATCTGAAATCCGACTGTCTATGTGGAAAGAGGGCGAAGAGCTTCCCCCAGAAGATGTCATGAAAGCCTTAAGATTTTTAGGTTCTTCGCAAAAAGAAGTGGAATTGCCTCCTCTGATTTCCGAAATGTCAGTTTTGCAAATACAGTATAGTCTTAGCAATATAATTGCAATGGAACGCTGGGGTGGAGTTATTTATGATGAAGTTGGAAACGGGAATGTACTAAAGCTTTTACTGAGACTAGATGACTTAATTCAAAAACTCCAAAACGAATCTTGCTGACCCTATGCCAAGCACACAAGACTACTGCAACTTCATATTAGACCAGCTCTCATTCCTGCCTGACATCACCACCCGGAAAATGATGGGCGAATACATACTGTACTACAAAGGAAAAATTTTCGGTGGTATCTATGACAACCGCCTCCTGGTGAAACCCAATGAAGCAGCAAAGAAGATGATGCCCGATGCTCCGCTGGAAGTGCCCTATCCCGGTGGCAAGAAGATGCTCTTAGTAGAAGAGGTGGACAACAAAGATTATCTTAAAGAATTAGTAGAAGCAGTATATTCGAGTTTCATAAATCGGAGAAATAAATTTGAGTGAACTGACTTTTTCACAGATGACAGATGAACAGCTTATGGAGGCGGCTCTCCTTTCCGCAGAGGCCTTCTACGACTATGAATACATTGTAAATTACATAGCAGACGAAAAGCGCAGGAAGATATTCATGAACTGCATGATATCTGCAGACTTAAAGGTGAACAGAAAACTCTCCACAACATTCGTGGCTATGGAAAAGGGAACAATTGTGGCAGTAGCAACCCTGTACAGGCCAGGAGCAAAAAGAGCGTCAACTGCAAGGTACCTTGCCGAAGGCTGCCTGAAGGCAATTGTACGCGGCGGAATAAAAGACTCCATAGCATGGATTGACATGGACACAAAAGCCCATCAGCCATGTTTCGATATAAAGAAAGATGCCTGGTATTTAGGCTCGCTCTCTGTAGGTGTCGCTTATCAAGGTGCAGGTGTGGGAAGTGCATTTATGCAGAAATGCCTGATTCCCTATGTAAGGGAGAACGGCGGGCAAGAGCTCTGTCTGGTTACAAATTCAGAGATAAACCGAAAATTCTACGAGAAAAACGGCTTCAAAGAATTCCATCATGAGGTATTCAGCTATAAGGGAAAGGAGCTGGGAAGCTGGTGCTACAGCATCAGAGTCTAGCCTATGCCCAGTATAACGAACTCCATTAAAAACCTGAACTGGAAACTGTTTGCCTCTCTTCTGGTTATGGGATTATGCCCTACCCTCTATACAACATTGCGAGTGTTTTTCTTAGGACAGCTTCAAGGAGACTGGTCTTTCTCAATAGCAGGACAGCTTTCATGGATAAACCTGATTTATGAGATCCTGAACGAGGCAATTATTCTTCCTTTGTACTTTTTCATGGGTAAGAGTATCAGAAATAAAACTGAATATGCAAACAGGATAAAGACAGGTCTGATAATTTCATTCTGCGTCTATGGCCTCTGCTCCATCCTTATCTGCTGCTTCACGTATCCTCTTTTATATGCAATGGCCACCAGCAAAGAGATAATGGCTGAATCTGCTGTCTACATACGGATTGAGAGCATAGCAAACATCTTTGTCCTTTTGAGCAGTTTCCTTCTTGTATCCCTTGTGACAATGGGAAAATCTAAATATGTATACATTCTTACAGGTGTCAAACTTATACTGTGCGTTCTTTGTGATACATTCTTTATTTCTTCATTGTCTATCTCTGCAAACCTTGGAGTAAACGGCATCGGCTACAGCAACATCATTGTAAATCTTATGATGTTTATAGTCTCTGCAATCCTGATTGCCCAGGAAGGCTATCCAATTTTCAGCAATGACAAACTCTCCTTTGCCTGGGTCAGAGATTTTTTCAGAATCGGAAGTATATCCGGGGCTGAATCCCTGGTAAGGAATGCCGCATATATGCTGATGATCAGCAGAATGGTCAATATGGTAAATGAGCAGGGGACATACTGGGTGGCAAATACTTTCATCTGGGGTTGGCTCCTGCTCCCTATAAATCAGCTTGGAGAGCTTATCAAGCAGGAAGTGGGTACAGATGAGAAGGCTATTAAGAACAACACTGTCGGATATATTGCCCTCACTTTAATCGTCTGCCTCTTCTGGATTGTGACAATACCGCTCTGGAAAGGTTTTATGGCCCGTGTACTCCAGTTTTCAGATGTTGATAAGCTGTATGATCTTGTCAAACTTCTGCTCGGCTTCTATGTACTTTATGCTGTCCAGAATGTCTTTGACAGTGAGTTTTACGGCCTTGGAAAGACAAATTACCTGCTTTTTGAATCTTTGGTGACAAATATTGTTTATTACGGAACAGCCTTTGTCCTATATCTGACAGGCATATGGACTCCAACGCTTACAGGAATAGCCCTGCTGTTCGGTATTGGGAATGCTTTTGACAGCATTGTCTCAGGCGGAGCCTTCGCCTACTTGCTTAGAAAAAAAAGAATAAACATCTGGGATATAGAATAAAACTCTTGTGAAAACAGTACATCCCGACTTATAATTGAACAGCACATAAAAGGAGTCATTTATGCTGACAGAAAAATTGGTTAAATATTATAAGCAGGTGGCAAACATCTTCTGCTGGGCATTCCTCATCATCGCTGCGCTGAGCGGTGCCGGCACCGGCTATGAGAGATGGGGCTTCATGGGATTCATCATCGGAGGATGCGGTGGTCTTCTGGTCGCTTTTGCCCTTGAGCTCTTCATCATTCCACCTATCATGGTTCTCTTTGAGATCAACGACAAGCTGGATGCCTTTAAAAGACAATGACATTTGATGAAATAATCCCTGTATGCATGGGAACAAAAAGCAAAAACCCGGTGGCAATCTTCCGGCAGCTGACAGCCCTTCCCTTCTGCCATATCCATGGGCCGGAGCACCATATTCTGGTGGGTTCCGCACTCCTTACTGCTTACAAGAACGCAGGTGGCGACATTGATCTTAAACCTGCCCTCTTTGAGATGATAAAGCGGGGCAGCAACGTTCCAGGTATGGCATGTGGCCTCTGGGGAGCCTGCGGTGCAGGTATCAGTTCAGGCATCTTTATCTCAATCATCACAGACTCAGGTCCTTTAACACAAAAACCTATGGGGCTTTCCAACCTGATGACATCCAGTTCCTTTGCAAAAATAGGGACTATCGGTGGGCCTCGGTGCTGCAAGCGGGACTCTTTCCTCTCTATCCTCTCTGCCATCGACTTTATGAAGGAACACTTCGGAATAGAGATGGTGAAGGAAGAGATAAAGTGTGAGTTCTCGCCCCAGAACAGCCAGTGCATAAAAAGAAGGTGCCCTTTTTACAGCTTATGATCAATGAAGATATCCTTAAACAGCTATACTCCCTGCAGGACACAAAATACCGGGATTTCCAAGGCAAACTTCTGCCCACAGTGGATCCTGAAACAATAATCGGGGTGCGCACTCCAGACCTGCGTAAACTGGCCAAGGAGGATGACATCGGAGCATTTCTGGGCACCCTGCCCCACACCTACTTCGATGAGAACCAGCTCCATGCCTTTATCCTTTCTGAGATCAAGGACTACGACAGGTGCATAGCCCTGGTAGAACGCTTTCTTCCCTATGTGGACAACTGGGCCACCTGCGACCAGCTCTCTCCAAAGGTGTTCAGAAAGCACAAACCCGAGCTTCTTACCCACATAAAAATCTGGCTCAAGTCTGACAAGATCTATACTGTCCGCTTTGCTGTGGGCATGCTTATGCAGCATTTTCTGGATGATGACTTCAGCACGGCCTATCCTAAGCTGGTGGCAGCCATCAGATCAGATGAGTACTACATCAACATGATGAGGGCATGGTACTTTGCCACCGCCCTTGCCAAGCAGTACGACGCCATCATCCCCTACATAGAGCAGAAGAAGCTGGATTCATGGACCCACAGCAAAGCTATCCAGAAGGCGGTTGAAAGCTTCAGGATTACCCCTGAGCAGAAAGAATATCTTAGAACTTTCCGTTTGCAAAAATCTCTCTAATATAATAAAATTTATCCATGAATATTCTTATGATTAACGGAAGTCCCCATGCAAACGGGAACACTGCAGTCGGCCTTGCCGAGATGAAGAAGATCTTCGATGCCGAGGGCATTGAGACAACCATTCTCCAGGTAGGCGACAAAGCTATAAGAGGATGCATAAGCTGCGGAACATGCACCAGGGCAGGCAAGTGCGCCTTTGACGACGAGGTCAACCAGGCAGCAGCCCTTTTAGAGAAAGCCGATGGCCTTGTTATCGCAAGCCCTGTCTACTACGCATCGGCAAACGGTACTCTGGTATCGTTCCTTGACCGCCTTTTCTTCAGCGCACAGTTCGACATGACCATGAAGGTGGGTGCATCCATAGCTGTGGCACGCCGGGGCGGCACCACTGCCACATTCGACCAGCTGAATAAATACCTGACAAAAAGCGGCATGGCAGTGGCCTCAAGCCAGTACTGGAACATCTTCCATGGCAGGAAAAAAGGCGAGGCTGTAAAAGACGAAGAGGGAATGCAGACCCTGCGTATCCTGGCCCGTAACATGGTGTTCCTTATAAAGAGCATAGCACTTGGAAAAGAAAAATATGGCCTGCCCGAGACAGAGCTATGGACTCCGACCCACTTCATACGGTAGAAGGACATACAATGAAAATTCTTAAATACTGTCTTTCTGCCATTCTGGCGCTGTGCATACTCGCAGGATGTGCCACAACCAAGTTCGATGCAATAACAAAGCCTGGGACAGACCTGACCAAGTGCGACAACATACTGGTAAAGAGCAATATAGAGGACGCAGTTTTCAGGGCAGACCTTGAGAGCCGGTTCGTGGACAACTTCTCCAAGAACAGCAGGAAGGCTGTGGAAGCTTCAAAAGCCAAGTCAGAGGATGAATTTGACTACATAATGGAAGTAAAACTGCTCACATCAAGTATCAAGCTGGACCACAAGAAGATCGGTCCTAAATTTCCTATCAGCATGAAGCTTGAGATCGGGGAAAGCCACGAGGTTACCGAGAAGGCAACAATGTCTTTTGACATCACCGTGACCGACATGCTGGACAAGGAGATAATCTTTAGGGGCACCGTCACATCCGAGACCGAGGAGAGCACCGAGGCAGGCTGTGTGGACGCCATCTTCAGCGATGTGGCAAGCAAGACTGTGAAAAAATATTTTGTCAAATAACCGGAGAAAAATATGAGAAAAACAATAATTCTTATGCTGGTCTTGCTGATGATATGCACAATCTTCGGTTTTGCCGCCCCTGCAAAGAGCACTCCTCTGTACGACAAGGTCCTAATCTACTGCAATTTTGACGACATGAACTACCGCAAGCAGCTTGAGGCCAAGTTTCTCAAGTACTTCAAGACTAATAAGATCACTGCGGCCAAGAGCCTTGAGCTGATGCCTCCCCTCAAGGAGTACACTGCCGATGATGTTGACAAGATAATGAAGGACAACGGCCTTGAGACCCTGCTTGAGATAAAGATGCTGGACTGCAAGGTGACATCCGAGGATGATGCCCTGGTCGGAAACAAGCTGTTCAAGGTCTATGTCAAAGACGTCAGCACGCTGGCATCCGCAAAGATGAATCTTGATGTCTCAATAGTGGACAAGAGGACCGGCGAGACTGCTTTCAAAAATAATTTCAAGGAAGAGGCATTCGAGGACAGCATAAAAGAGGCTGTGGATGAGCTATTTGAGAACTTCGCTTATAAAACAGTAAGAAGACAATTCATGGGAAAGAAAAACTGACAGTCTATGAGCAAGTCCGGCGCCAAGCTTTTACTTACAGCAGTATTCATAGCCAGGGGCTCATCGTTCCTTTTCTCAAAAAACCTTATGGGGACAATGCCTCCTATGAGCGTCCTGGCGGTGCGCTTTACCCTGGCATTCCTTATTCTGGCGCTGCTTTTCGGCGGCAAGCTGCGGAAATGCAGCAGGGCAAGCCTTAAAGGCGGCCTTATTCTTGGGGTGCTCTATACTGTGTGCATGATATTCGAGATGTACGGCCTCAGGCTTCTGGATTCCGGAGTCAGCGCCCTTATAGAGAACATGGCTATACTGTTTGTGCCAATCTATGTGGCCCTATGGACCCGAACCTGGCCCCGGGCAAAGACCATATTCTGCGCAGTCCTGGCCATTACTGGCGTTGGGCTCCTTTCTATAAGTCAGATGAGCCTTACGGGTGGCGGCCTGGGAATATTCCTTATAGTATGCGCAGCCCTCACCTATGGCTTCTGTATACTGGCTACCGAGAAAGTGTCCAAAGATGGCGACCCTGTTGCAATAGGGATAATACAGCTTGGAGTGATGGGCATCTTAAGCCTGGCAGTTGCCCTGCTCACCGAGAGTTTTACCATGCCATCCAGCCAGCGCCAGTGGACTATGCTCCTGTTCCTGGTCCTTATATGCAGCTGTTTCGGCTTTACATTCCAGCCGGTTGGACAGCGGTATCTGCCGGCCGAGACTGCCGCAGTCCTGACTGTAATCAATCCGTTTGCCGCCAGCATCATGGGAGTATTAGTTGCACACGAAGGACTCACACTTGCCAAGGGAGCCGGCTATATTGTGATTCTGCTTGCACTTGTGATATATAATAAAAACACTGAAAAAAAACTTAACCAAGGAACAAAAATATGAAAAGAAGAATTGTCTTTATTCTGCTGATTTTATCAGTACTGATTTCGGTATCCTGCAAGACAGCACCGCAGGAAATGAGCAATCAGCCTTCCGATGCTCTTTCGCTGTGGACCGATGAGGCGCCGCTTAAGAAGATGCTGACCGAATACATGGGAAAAATAACAGATAAAAATTCAAAAGATTTTATACCTGTAGAAAACCGGATTGCAGTATTCGATATGGACGGAACACTGCTCTGCGAGACAGACAGGGACTACTTTGACCACACTCTCCTGGCCTACCGGGTGACAGAAGACTCATCTTACAAAAACAGCGCAAGTGCTTTTGAGAAGGAAGTCGCAGACAAGATAATAGAGCAGAGCAAGATTACATCTCCTGTTGGCGGACTTGATATTGACCACGGCAAGGCTGTGGCGACAGCTTTCAAGGGAATGACCCCTGACCAGTTCATCGCCTACATACAGGAATTCAAAAAACTGCCCATGCCAGGATACGAGGGAATGACCCGGGGAGAAGGATTCTACCTTCCTATGATCCAGATAATAAACTATCTGCAGGCAAATAACTTTACAGTATATATAGTAAGCGGAACAGACCGTTTTATAAGCCGGGGAATATTCTATGGGAACAAGGATTTTGACATTCCGCCGTCACAGATAATCGGTTCAGATGTTCTTACAGTCGCAACACACCAGGGCAATACAGACGGCCTTAAGTACACATACACAGACCAGGACCAGGTAATTTTCGGCGGCCAGTTCCTCATCAAGAACCTGAAGATGAACAAGGTTTCTGCGATTGTGCGCGAGATTGGAGTGCAGCCGGTCCTCTCCTTCGGAAACTCCACTGGAGATGCCGCAATGGCAATGTATACAATCACAGGCAACCAATACCTGAGCCTTGCAGCCATGCTCTGCTGTGACGATGTTGTCCGGGAGAACGGAAATGAGAAAAAAGCAGAGGAGATGTACAAGCTCTGTAACAAATATGGCTGGATTCCTGTTTCTATGAAAAACGACTGGAAGACTATCTACGGCGAGGGGGTTAAGAAACAATGAAGAAAAGTTTCATCATTTTTATGCTGATTCTGTCAGCATTGATTTTATCTGGATGCAAGACTGCGCCGCATGAGGTCAAGACTGCTGAACTTCTCAGGACCAACAAGAGCTGGGACGGAGCACTGCTGCCAGACTATCCAGGGGGAGAGCCTGAGCTGGTAGTTATGCGCTATGAGTTCCCTGCAGGACAGAAACTGGGTTGGCATCATCATCCAGTCATGAACTACGGTATTGTGCAGCAGGGAGAGCTGACAATCATAGGGCTGGACAGAAAGGAAAAAGTAGTCCACGAAGGTGAGGCCGTAGTTGAGATGGTAGGTACCATACATCATGGCGAGAACCGTGGAACCAAGACAGTCATACTTAATATGTTCTACCTTTCAAAGGAAGGTGAGCCACTGGCTGTGCAGCACCCAGAGATACCTTTGGAGTAACCTTTAAATGAAGAAGAAATTAGTAATTTTTATATGTATTGTTCTATTTTTATGTTCATCTTGTGCTAAAAATGGTAAATTTTTAACTGTTACTGGTGTCGGAACTACCGAGTTCGATCCAAATTTGGTAAATTTTTCTATAACAGTCGAGCATACCTCCCCAATTTTAACCGATTCTGTAGCCAAAACTAAATCAGGAGTGATGGGGATTCTGGAGGTTTGCCGCACCTTTGGTGTATCTGAGCAGGATATTAAAAGCAGCCACATAAGCACAAACCAGGTGTTCCACTGGCAGAACGACACAGGAAAACGGGTACTGGAAGGCTATTCCTCTTCCCAGACCACCAACATAACTTTCCGCACTCTGGAGAAACTTGAGGAGTTTACAGCTGCTCTTTTCAAGCAGGACATAGCCTCTATGAACAGAATGGAGTTCGGCCATTCCGACAGCAGCAGCTTTGAGTCAGAGGCTACCCTGAAAGCTTTGGACAACGCAAAGGAAGAGGCCGGGAAAATAGCAGACCGGATGGGTGTAAAACTTGGCGAGGTAATCTACATCTCTGACAATGGAGCTGACTACTCAGGCTACAGAGAATCAATCAACAGCCCTATGATGTTTGCCAAAGCCTCTGCTGACAGCGGTGTGGTGGCCTCCCCCGGGCTTCTTTCCGTGACCCGCTCTGTGCTGGTTAAATACCGGATCAAGTGACAGCAATGCCATCGTATTATGTCGATTTTCATACCCACCTCCACTCCTACCCTGACCACAGTCAGGCAGGAAAGGAGATCCGGGAGCATAAGATCATCTCTGTAGCCGCATCTATGGATATAGCATCCTACCTGGCAACAAAGGAGATGGCAAAAGATAATCCCTGGATAATTCCCACCTTTGGCATACATCCCAAGTACAGCGGCTCTGTGGTATCTTTGTCTGATCTGGATATATACCTGAACGACTCTCCAATAATCGGGGAGATAGGGCTTGATGAATGCTGGCACGCTGATGTGCCCCAGTCTGTGCAGGAAAAGGTGTTTGAGTATATCCTGGACCACTGCCACCGCAAAAGGAAATACTGCGTGATCCACACCAAGGATGCAGAGGCACGGGTGCTGGAGATGCTGAAAAACTTTCCAGATGCAAAGCCCATAATACACTGGTACGACGGTCCAGCTGATATTTTCAGGAAGATGTTGGACAGGGGATATTACACTACTTTCGGATGCCAGGTTAAGTATTCAGACCATATCAGGGAACTTTTGAAGATGACCCCGAAGGAACAGATCCTGTCCGAGACCGACAATCCGGACAGCGAGAAATGGCTGGGAGGCACTGATGACAGCCCCTCTCTGATACACAGGGTGGTACGGGATATAGCGGAAGTGAAAGGTATTAGCGAAAGCGTCTGCCGCAAAATAATCTACGGGAACAGCAGGGAAATTCTGGTAAATCTGCCTATTAATCCTCCCAAATATACTTACCAGTGTTTCTGCTTTTTTTTGTCCCACCAGCAACATTGTCAAGGGTTGCCATATCAAGCTCGGCATTCTCAAGCTCTGAAAGATAGGCCTCTGCCTCTTCCTTGGTAATCTCGATGCCTCCTTTTTTAGCCAGTTCCATGAGCTCCTCAGGAGTTTTACATTCCATTGCCATTGCTTTCTGTTCTTTTGTAAGTGAGTTTAAATCAAGTTTGTTCATAAATACCTCTATGCGATGTACACTTCGGCCTCGTCCTTAGTGAGCGTAATACCATAAGCTTTAGCAAGAACAACAGCGTCATCGGCTGTCTTACATTCCGATGCCTTATGAAGCAATTCGAGTTCTCCCTTTGTGAAATACCCTTCGGTAGCAATTCCGGAAACGAAAAAAACATTCTCGTCTTTCTCATCGCCAACCAGAACGTCATATACTGTCTCGTGCTTTCCTGTGTATTTAACGTCCAGCACAGTTACAGTTCCGCCGTTACGGAGAAGTGCTTTCTTTCCTTTCGCAAACTTTACCATACAATTCTGCTTATGAGCCAGATATAAGGTCTGGCTTTCGGTTGTGCGCCACAATGTGCCATCTGAGAAAGTGACCTCCACAATTTCCTCTTCCGAAGGTTTCATAACTTCGGTCACCTCACCTACAATTTCCTTTCCGGAAGCATCCAGGGTAATCACCTTGTCGCCCACCTTCAGGTCTTTGATAAGTTTTATGCCGCCCGGCACAGCCACCTCGGAATCGCAAGCAAAGCACCTCGCCTCTCTATCGCAATGATTATCCCCGTACGAACCCCCAGCCACCTGGTCAAGGGCTTGCTGATCAAGTTCTATATTATCCATTTCATCAAGGTAGGCCTCTGCTTCTGCTTTTGTAATCTCAATGCCTTCTGTCTTGGCCAGTGCAATCAGCTCTTCGGCAGTCTCGCACTGTGCTGCTTTCTCAATCATCTCTTTTGTTAACTTTGATTTGTCGATTGGCATATTTGCCTCCTTGTCTATCAACTAAGCAATGTACAGTTCAGCCTCTTCTTTGGTGATTGTAATACCGTTGGCTTCTGCAAGGGCTATCACTTCGTCGGCTGTCTTGCACTCCATTGCTTTTTTAAGAAGTTTGCGTTCTTTCTGTGTCAAATACCCTTCGGCAGCAATTCCAGAGACAAAGATGACATCCTCATCCTCTTCCTCGCCAACCAAGACATCATACACTGTTTCGCGC
>JAFXTY010000053.1 GCA_017535435.1 Spirochaetia bacterium
CCGCTCTCCACGGGGCTTGTAACCGCCGGGCTGGCCCTTCCAGCCGCCCTGGCCCTCGGTCCGCTCGGTCCTGGGCTTGAAGCCGCCTTGCCCTTTCCACTCCCCTTTTGCAGGTGTGGTAGGCTTTTCCGGTTTCTGTGTTGCAGGAATATCTGTCTTAGGAGCCACAGGCTCTTGGACAGGAGCAGCAGGAGCCGCCTTCGGTTCTGGTGCAGGAGTCTCCGGTGAAGGAGCAGCTGTTTCTGCAGGAGCAGAAGGCTTCTTAACTACAACCTTTTTCTTTTTGACAACAACTTTTTTCTTTTTCTGCTCAGCTTCAGCAGGTTCAGCAGGCTTTTCAACCACAACCTCCCGTTTCGGCTGCTTGATCAAAGTTGCCCTAGGTTTTTCTTTCTTATCCAATTCTTCAGACATATATTCCTTAAACCTCTTTATTTATCTTCGCTATCGTCAGTCTCTTCTTCGGTCTCTTCTTCGACCTCATCCTCGTCATCTTCCTCGAAACTGAGCTCTACACCGCAGTTCGGACAGTGATCCATATCTTCTGTAATAGGCTTGCCGCATTCTGGACACTCGTAATATTCCTTCTCTTCCTCTGCCTCTTCCGGACTTTCAGCCTCTTCAACTTCCTCTTCCACAGGCTCAATGTCATCATCCATAATCTCCACATTATCTTCAATGATGGATTTGACAAGCTCGAAGTCTTCCTTTGTGAAGCCCGGGATCTCCAAAAGCTTGGACTCGCTCATGCTGATGAAGGTTTCAATCTCAACAATACCGTGCTCTGTAAGGAGATTCACAATGCGCTCAGGAATATCAGGGAGCTCAGAGAGTTTTGTGATCTCTTCGGTCTGGTCTCCGTTCTCTCCGAACAGGTCAGATACAGCTTTCTTGGTCTCGAAGATATCCATCTCCTGGAACTGGGATTCGGTCTTTACATCGATATTCCAGTCCACAAGGCGGTTTGCAAGCCGAACATTGAGTCCCTGCTTTCCTATAGCAAGGGAAAGCTGGCTGTCGCTTACAACTGCCAAGGCCTGACGCTTTGCCTCGTCCAGGATATAAACCTGCTGAACTTCGGCAGGTGAAAGAGCATTTTTGATATATACAGTAGGATCGGTATCATACTTAAGTACATCGATCTTCTCCCCTTCCATCTCCCTCACCACAGCCTGGATCCGGGCACCCCGGAGACCTACACATGCACCTACAGGATCAATGTCATCACGGTGTGTGTAAACAGACATCTTTACACGGTAGCCAGGTTCCCGGACAATCTTGAAGATCTCGATAGTCTTGTCTGCAATCTCCGGGACCTCAAGCTCGAAAAGTTTTTTGACAAATTCTGTATGGGTTCTGGAAAGGACTATGCTCAGTCCGTTCTCATCTTTCTTGACTTCATAAACATAAGCCTTGATACGGTCATTGGCGTGATATACCTCGCGAGGAGACTGATAACGCTTAGGAAGGATTCCTTCGGTCTTGCCCAGGTCCACAAAGATGTTGCCGTTGTGCTCCCGCTGGCAGTAACCTACGATCATCTCTCCCACCTTGTCTATGAACTCGGAGTAAATCTTGTCGTCCTTGATTGCTCTGCCCCGCTGGTTAATCCGCTGCTGGGCACTCTGAACCTCCATACGCTTGAAGGTATGAGGATCAATATCTATAAGAAGCTCGTCCCCGATCTCACAGTCGGTCATGCCGAACTTCTCCTTGGCATCATCAATATCAATTTCTACAGCATCATCAATGACATCATCAACAATTCTTTTCTTGACCTGAAGATATACTTCATTCTCGTCATCGCTGAACTTAACTTCGACACCTTCCACAGTACCGAATTTTTTCTTATATGCTGCCAGCATTGTATCTTCGATTGTCTTAAGGGCAAGCTCATGGGAAATACCCTTTTCTTCCTCAAAAATTCTGATCGCTTCAGCTAATCCAGATGCCATTTTTTATGCCTCCTCCCAAGAGAAATCCAACTTAGCCTTTTTTATCTGGCTGTAAGGAATCTTCTTCTCGGACTTTTCAATTTTATTTTCTATTGTTTCACTTGTCTCAATAATCACATTCTGAGCATCGGCCGACACAATGACGCCATGCAGCCATTCACTCATTCCATCGCACAGGACCTTTACACCCCGGCCTGCAAAAACTGCAAACTCATCTGCACTCTTAATATTCCTGTTGATTCCTGGAGAGGATACCTCAAAGTAGACATCACGGGTGTCAGAAGCAACCTCTGCCCTTGCGGCGGCAAGGCGGTGGACACGCTCGCAGTCTTTGACAGAAACACCAGCAGGAGAAAAGATGACCAGGCTGATATGAATGCCATCCTGCCGATTTGCGGCAGTAAGCTCTACGACTGAGAAGCCAAGCCCCTCCACTACTGGAGAAAGCAGCTGGTAAAATGTTCCATTTTTATCTGCAAAATCCATAAAAACCTACAAAAAAAGGAGCCGCTTTTACGGCTCCTTTAATACATAAAAATATTAAAAGTTAACTTATAATAAGAAATAATCGAAAATTAATCAATAGCAAATGTGATTATGTCTACACTTTCTGCCCCATTCTGTTTCAGAATCCCAGCACAGGCCGAGGCTGTGCTCCCGGTGGTGAAGACATCATCAATAAGAACAACATGCTTTCCCTGAGCTTGTATCCTGAATTCACAGGCATCACGTGGTTTCATATAAAGCTTGTCCCCCAGCTCCTGTCTCCTCTCCTCGCGGTTCAGCTTCTTTAGCTGGCGCCCCCTGCGCCGCCGGAGCACGTCGGCGAAAGGGATGCGATGCATACCTTTCAGGGCCCGGCAGACTGCCTCCATGTGGTTGAAGCCTGTTTTCTTCAGTCTTGCCGGGCTGCAGGGGGCTGGGACAAGCAGCACATCATCAAGGACGTTCTTACGCAGATACCGATACACAACTAATGCCAGGAACCGGCCTATACGTCTCTGCCCTTTGAACTTATACAGACCAATAACAGTTTTGGCTGTTCCTTCATAATCCCAGAAGCAGTGGTTTGTATTAAAACCATACTTCTCGTTTCTGCAGCGCATGCAGATACTATCCTCGGAAATCAAGGGGCGGCCGCAGACCCTGCACCTCTCCCCCTTTTCCTCGTGGAACAGAAGTGGGGAAGCACAGTGCCTGCATAGTCCATATTTTTCGGAGAAATTGTCATCGTGCCCGCACAGCAGACAGCCCTGGTCAAAAATAAGAGATAATATGTTCATACACTTTATTACTCAAAAAAAGTTAATTTTGATTTGACTTCTGCTCCACAAATTTCAAAAAAGTGAAAAAAGTTATAAGAGCCAATAACAGGACTTCGCTCAGCAGAGTGCGCTCCCTTCGGGCCGCAATGCTTCGGAAGCCCTGTTTTGGCTCTTGAAGTTGTTTCAAACTGTTTTTTGAGTTTTGTTACGCACTTGGTGGAGGGTCAATTAGTGCCGATGAAATGGGCTATCTGGGAGTCTGTGGCCTTGGGAAGAAACTTGTGAAGGTGGTCTTCAATCTTCTTTCTTGATGATTCAGGCTTGCATCTGTAAAGCCCTTTTGTGAAGCGTTCTCTGAACAGTTCCTCAGGTGTAGAATACTCAGTTATGCCCCAGCCATAGGTGTTGCCGTCCTTATCAAGCCGATATGGGAAGTCAGACACACAGACATAGCACTGCATCTGCAGGCGGGTGACAATTGTGTCAAATCCTTTCCTGCCACCGTTTTTGTCGAATCCGGCCGCTGATTTCAATCCATTGGACTGGATAAAACCATAATCAACAAGTGCATTGTAAACATACTGGTCCTGATATGGTACTAAGCCAGCATCTTTCCGGGACTCAAAGTCGTATCCGTTTCTCCGCCAGTTGGCCAGATGTCTGTACCATTCAAGGGTTGCAAAGCCGCATTTCTTGCCGAAGATCTTTCCATAGGCATAGCCATCCCTGATAATCTCCCCTTTCCACTCCCAGGGGCCTGGTATTGCAGTAAACCAGCACTTCGGATCCACATGCTCCTCGATGGAGAAGCCCTCAATATCGTTTACAAAGAATGGGAGAAATCCCCATTTATCTATTAGATTCTCAATATCTTTTTTTGACCTGATAACCATACTTATGAAAATGATAGTTTGTGCCAGTTTATAAGTCAAGAAGCTGTTTTTATAAACAAAAAAAAGGCTGCCCTAAGGCAGCCTTAGAAATCATCAATCTTGGATCATTACCGCATATTTCCAACTGCTTGGAATCTTACTTGTTCCAGTTTCTTTAGGCAGAGTAACAGGACAGATGAATATACCGCCTGCACCAACATCGGTAACCCAGTTTCCAGTACCTGTCCATGATGTAAAATAGGCCCTCATTGATTTAAGGGCAGAACATCCTTGGAACATAGATTCATAACAACCACCAGCCAAAATTGTAGCTGACAGCATTGGAGCTTTTGTCAAAGATGTACATCCTTCGAACATAGAGAAATAACAATAATCAGCCAGAGTTGTGGCTGGCAGTTTCGGAGCAGATGTCAAAGATGTGCAGTCTTGGA
>JAFXTY010000054.1 GCA_017535435.1 Spirochaetia bacterium
AAGAGTTCTGACATGCTTGTTACTTGGATTCTTGTGAACGGTGTGCTGGCTGCCTTAGGTGCCCTTCTGGCTCTGGCTCATCCCCTTACTATACTGGTCTCCTTTGTGGGAGCCCCCATCACATCCCTGAATCCCACCATAGGTGTGGGAATGTTGGCCGGTATTGTGGAGGCTGTGCTGCGGAAGCCCCGGGTAAAGGATTTTGAGGATCTCTTTGACGATATAATGACATTCAAGGGCTTCTTCCGGAACCGGATAACCCATATCCTGATAGTGCTGCTTCTCTCCAGCGTGGGAAGTGCCATCGGCACTATTATTGTGTTCCCGTATCTTCTGGCGCTCTTGAAGTAGCGTTCCCGAACACAGCTTTTATTCCTTCGGTTATAGTCTTGACTCTGCCGGGCCCGACAAAGGTCTTGAAACCGAACTCGCTGGCGCTTTTCTCCCGTCCTGCTAAATTTTTCACCTTGAGAACTTCTCCTGTTAGGGATAGCTCCCCGGATGCAATGATGTCTGATGGAACAGGAATTCCTGTCCGGGCAGAGTAGAGGGTCAGAGCTATGGCCAGCTCGGTTCCCACATCACGGATTCTTATGCCCCCTGCCACATTCACATATATGTCGTGGTCTGAGAACTTGAGCCTGCAGTGCTTTTCCAGGATTGCAGCAACCCGTGAGATGACAGAGACATCTATCTTGTCTGAATAGATGCGGGATATACCAGATTTTGCCGGGACTGTGAGTGCCTGGATCTCCACCAAGAAGACCCGTGTTCCCTCAAATACCGGGACTATGGAGACTCCCGGTGGCACATCTTTATCTGGACGCTTGTTCAGGAACACGCTCTCCGGGTTCTTTATCTGCACCAGTCCTTCCTGCTTCATCTGGAAGATGCCGAACTCATCAATGGAGCCGAAACGGTTCTTGGCTGCCCGTACTATCCTCAGGTCAGTGCCTGAGCTCTCGAAATAGAGGACTGTGTCCACCATATGCTCCACTGTCTTAGGGCCTGCGATAAGGCCGTCCTTGGTGACATGGGCTATCATCATCACAATCTTGCCGCAGCGCTTTGCCCAGTCGGTGAGCATGCCGCAGCAGTATTTAAGCTGATTTGGGGTGCCCGGGGTGTTGCCCACCTCCGCCGATGTCATGGTCTGGATTGAGTCCAGCACCACAAAGTCGTATTTCCCTTTCTCAAGTACTGAAAGAACGTTGTCCAGGTTGGTCTCGCACAGCACCTCCAGCAACCTGCTCTTTATTCCGAGTCTCTCGGAGCGCTGCTTTATCTGGGCCGCTGACTCCTCTCCTGAAATGTAGAGGGCTTTATAGTTTTCTGCAATTAAAGCTGCTGTCTGAAGCATCAGGGTGGATTTTCCTATTCCAGGCTCGCCCCCGATCATTATGGAAGAGCCCCTCATTATGCCGCCGCCAAGTACCCGGTCTATCTCCTCGATGCCTGAGTAGATGCGGTCGTTCTCGCCCACTGTGCATTCTGTCAGCTTCACGGGGGCTATCTTGACCTCCTGCGCCTTGGAGAGCTTTACCGGCTTCTTGCTCACCTTGCTCTCGGAGAAGCTGTTCCAGGTGCCGCATTCAGGGCAGCGTCCTGTCCATTTGGGCTCTTTGTGTCCGCAGTTGTCACATATATAGACAGTCTTTTCTTCCATACTCTGATTATACCAGCATAGTTGCGGATTTTGTCAATCAGCGGTATAGTAAGAATATGGAATACAGGGGAATTCTTTTTGACCTGGACGGCACACTCCTCGATACGCTGGAAGACATCGGCTTTCATCTGAACCGGATACTAGCGCGCTACGGGTATCCGCTCTTTCCCCAGGAAAAGATGAACACAATCATCGGCTGGGGGCTCAAGGTGGCCCTGTACAAGGTGCTTCCGCCCGAGGACCGGGAGAATGATCCATACCTTTCCAAGATGACAAGGGAGCTGATTGCTGACTACAACGCCGACCCTGTGATAAAGACTGCGCCGTACCCCGGAATCATCAAACTTTTGGATGAACTTGCCCGCCGCAACGTTGTGCTGGGCATTTTCTCAAACAAGGCGCATCAGGTGACGCTGCAGGTGGTGGAGAAGACTATGGGGCTTTCCCGCTTCAAGGGAGTGCTGGGCTCCGATGCCGGCTTCCCGCGGAAGCCTGAGCCTGAGGGGGCTAACGAGGTGATACGCCAGATGGGGCTTCCTAAATCCGAGATTTTATATATTGGAGACACTATACTGGACCACGAGACTGCGCAGAATGCGGGTCTTGATGATATAACTGTGACCTGGGGCTTCCGGTCGCGGAAACAGCTGGAGGAGCAGGGAATAACCCGGTTTGTGGAGACCTCTGAGAAAATATTGCGATACTTTGAATAGTATACTTCGAAAAATTGGAGTTTTTGTATGGAAAAGATGGAGATTGTGAAACTTGCCAATGAATATATGGAGAAGGAGCTGGATGAGGGGTTCAAGAACCAGGTGAAGAAGCTTCTGGCAGAAGAGAACTTTACCGAGCTGGAGGACTGCTTCTACAAGAACCTGGACTTCGGAACCGGCGGCATCCGCGGCGTTATCGGCGGCGGCTACAACCGGATGAATCCGTATATTATCCGGAAGGTGACCCAGGGTCTGGCAACTTATATCTGCAAGGCAGCCGGGGGCAAGGCAGTCTCTGTGGTGCTGGCCCACGACTCACGGCGCTGTTCCCGTCTCTTCGCAGAGACTGCCGCAGCTGTGTTCTGTGGCAACGGTATAAAGACATATCTCTTCACTTCCCTGCGGCCCACCCCGGAGCTTTCCTTTGCGGTGCGGCATCTGGGCTGCATCTCCGGGGTGGTGGTTACAGCAAGCCACAACCCGGCCGAGTACAATGGCTACAAGGTGTACTGGGACGACGGCGGCCAGGTGGTGCCGCCCCAGGACCACGGCATTATCACCGAGGTGAACAGCGTCACTGACATCAAATACATGAGCCTTGAGGAGGCTACCAAGAAAAGGCTGTTCCAGCTTATAGACAAGGAAGTTGACGATGCTTTCCTGGATATGGTGAGGGGCTGTTCACTCCGGCCCGGCCTGATCAAGAAGGAGGGCAAAAACCTTAAGGTTGTCTACACACCGCTCCATGGCGCAGGCCGGGTGTGGGTGGAGAAGGCTCTTTCCAGCCTTGGCATTGAGGTAATCACTGTGCCGGAGCAGGCAGAGCCGGACGGCGAGTTCCCCACCGTCAAGTTCCCGAACCCTGAGGAGGGCTCTGCCCTGGCAATGGCCCTGGAGCTGGGCAAGAAGGTGGGTGCCAGCCTGGTGGTGGGGACCGACCCCGATTCCGACCGCCTTGGCACTGCAGTTCCCGAAGGGGCTGGTTTCCGCCTTATTACTGGAAACCAGCTGGGCTGCATGTTCATCTACTATGTTCTCTCCACACTCAAGGAGCAGGGAAAGCTTACCCCTGACACCGCCATCATAAAGACAGTGGTGACCACCGAGCTTCAGCGTCTTATCGGTGAGAGCTTCGGAGTCCGTGTCTATGACGTGCTCACCGGCTTCAAGAATATAGCTTCTCTTATGAAGATCTTCGACACCACCGGCGAGAAGTTTGTATACGGCGGCGAGGAGAGCTACGGCTATCTCTTCAGCACCCAGGTGCGGGACAAGGATGGTGTTGCCGCAGCAGTCATGGCCTGCGAGATGGCGCTGTACAACGCATCAAGGGGCATGAGCCTGCTGGATTACATGAACGAGATCTACGAAAAATACGGATACTTCCAGGAGTCTCCTTTCTCCTTTACCTTCAAAGGAGCCAGCGGCGGCGAGAAGATAAAGAAGATAATGGAGGACCTGCGGGCCCATCAGCCTAAGAGCATAGGGGGCATTGCTGTGGCATCATCCACCGATTTCAAGGATGGAGTGGTGAAGAAGGGAATCCAGCTGCCACCATCCAATGTGCTCCAGTTTGTGCTTGCAGACGGCAGCTATGTCACTGCAAGGCCATCAGGCACCGAGCCTAAGATCAAATTCTATATCTCTTGCTGCGAGAAAGCTGGTGTGCCGCTGAATGAGGCAAAGAAAACAGTAGCTGCCAAGTGTCAGGCTATCAAGGAAGATCTTGAGAGAATATTGGGTGTCTGACTTCTGCTGCAGTAAGGGTGAGCTTGCCATCCTTGATGACCAGCTTGCCTGATCTGTTATCCATCTCTTTCCACCCGTTTGAGTGATAGACTACATCACAGGTGAATTTACTCTTGTCACCGGCAGTATAGGCCCCAATCTTTTTTATAGGATTCTTCATCTCCACCAGAAGTGGTTTCCCATCTTCTGCATGAATCAGGAAGCCTGGGAAATAAGGGATATCCTTGCAGGTCTGGAGGGGGATGCCGGCCTGGTCCAGATAGTCCTGCAGCGTTTCTTTGAGTGGTGTCTCGCCAGATTCCAGAGTTCTGATCCGCTCCTCCAGAAGCTGGATAAGATGGGTGTAGATAATCTTGTGATTCTTCTCCAGCTGGGTATACAGCCCCTTGTTGGCATTCACAATCTGATTGCCGAAGGAGGTTACAGTCTTTATCTTGGGGTAGTTCACATGGTTCAGCAGAGTCACTGCCGCGAAAAGGTCGAAGGACTGGTAATAGAGGCTGGCAGAGATGGCTGACCGGTGGAATGATGTGCTTAGCCTTCTTCCTTTCTTGACCAGCTTGAGATACTCTTTGTTGCGATCAAGATTCTGCTTCATCCCTTCATCTCTGTAGTAGTCCAGTATCTCGTTGTCGTAGAGATAGGTGAACTTGAAGGTGTCGGGATTTACAGGTTCTCCGGTGGCAGAGAGGAGCAGCCTGACATCGCCATAAGGGGTGTCCGGCAGTGTGATGCAGATTAAATCCTTTGTAGCTTCGGCACGGCAGGCGAAAAGCTTAAGATTCTTCTCCTTGAACAATGTCCCGATGATATTTTTGAACTCCGGCGACAGATTCTGTTTATCCAAGTCCTCCAGGGAGAAAGTGACGAAGAAAAGCTTGGGAGTTCCGTCCATGCCTGGATCCAGCCGGTACATATAGGACCATATCTCCACAGGATACATCTTTATATCTGCTGTCTCGCCCCCCAGGGTGAACTTGAGGGTGCAGTCTCCGTCGCTCATCATGAAGTCGGGAATGGAGAGGGCCATTTCATTGCCTTCTGGCAGCTTTATGCTTCCATTGTATGATATTTCCTGCTTGGGCCGGCGCAGGGTTGCAGGATCAATTGTGGTGTCCAGGAAGCTCTCCTCTGCGAATTTCATAGGCATTTCCTTGAACTGCCATTCTGTATCTTTCAGATTTTTATAGTAGAAGCCTGTTTTTCCCTCCGGGGAGAGGCCTCCCACCCGCAGCTCCCGGGCATCGTTTCCCCGGCCTGTCTGGAATATGGTTATGTGCCTGGTTATTCGGGCCTGTCCGGAAAGGGGTATGCCAGGCTGCTTTGCCCACTCCTCATTGGGCAGCCCCCATTCGGTGAAGTTGGTGATATATTGAGTGCCGTCATAGGGCTGTTTCTCATTCTTATAAGTGTATAGGAAGAACATAGGGTCGCCACCCATGGTGTCGAAGTCGATGAGCCTGGTATACATCTCTCCTGCATCGTTGATGACAAAGAGGGTGGAGCCGCTGGCGCTGATGTTCTTGGCTATGAAGGCACCCCGCTCCGGCAGAGGCATGCTGCGGCTCAAGTCGGCCGGAAGTCCCGAGTCGGTGAACCGGATTGTGTCTCCGGCCTCGTTCATCATGTAGTAGGTCTCTATACCCATTGAGCCGTAGTGATGCTGGTTCCCGAATATATCCTCGTACCACAGCACTTCGGAGCGTCGGGTGCCTGCTGTCCAGGCCCGGGAGATGCCGGTGGTGCGGTTCAAGGCCAGCTGCCCTTTGGTGGGGAAACCCATCACATGGTACCAGGTTATGTGCCGCCGGATGGTGGTCCGCTCAAAGTAATATTCGTAGACTTTGCCATCCTGGTCCATGGCCAGAAGGCTGTCCACATCTCCTGCCAGGGCTATGACACGCTTAGGTGTCTTGAACTTGCCTATCTTGCTGTAGGGGAGTCCTGTCTCCAGGGGTTCCCATTCGGCCGGCCCTTTGGCTCCTGTGCGGTTCTTGTAGAAGATTCTCCCCTCTGCCAGGCAGAACTGGTAATCCTTGTTGAAGGTCTGTGTTGCAGTTTTTATGTATACTTTGTCGGGCAGCTGGCCGTTGACGTTGTTTATGCTCTCTGTGTCGGCCATATGTATTTCTTCTGCCCCTGCCATGGCTCTGGCATGCTCCTCGTAGTCGTTCACCCGGGAAAGGGCCACGCAGGAGGAGAGTAGTAATGCAGAAAGGGTCAGGCAAAGCAGGCCGAACTTTTTCATAGTTTCAATATAGTCAAAATAAATAATTAAGTCTATGATAGGGATATGCCCTATGTCGCACTAGATTTCGAGACAGCCAACTGCTCCAAAGCCAGCCCCTGTGCACTGGGGATGGTGCGCTTTGAGGGGAACGAGATCCTGGATGAGTTCTATACTCTGATTGCTCCCCCTGAGATGCGCTTTGATCCTTTCAATATCTCGATTCACGGAATCCACCCTGAGGATGTGGCCGACTCTCCCACTTTTGCCGATATCTGGCCCGATGTCCTTGCTTTTATCGGTGATGACATTGTGATGGCCCACAACGCAGGCTTTGATCTTGGCGTGCTCAAGGGAACTCTGTTCAAGTATGGCATAGAGCTGCCCAAGCTGCGTTACTACTGCACCTGGAAGCTTTCCAAACAGCTGTATCCCGAGCTGCCTCACCGTTCTCTGGATGCCCTGGCAGAGCGGATTCACTTCCCATTCAAGCATCACAATGCCCTGGAGGATGCCAAGGCCTGTGCTGCCATCTTCCACCAGATGGAGGAGGAACTGTATCCTGCCACCATCGACACTGTTATGAAGCCCTGCCATTTCCCGCCTCCGCTGTTTCCTTTATAAGTAATTTATCTTGCCATATTAATAACTATATGTAATTTTATTTTCATTCTTTTCTATTGAAAAAATGGCCCCGACTGTTATACAATTAAAGAAAATCACGGAGGGGAAATTAATGAAAGATTTCAAGGGCGAACCTATCAGGGACGCTAAGCTCCTGGGCACTGGAAGTATGTTGCTCATGGGTCTTCAGCACATGGTTGCTATGTTTGGTGCCACAGTTCTGGTGCCTATTCTTGTGGGCGGTTTTTTCAAGGATGCTACCGGTGAGCCTATCAGCCAGGGTATGACTGTTGCAGTCACTCTGTTCTGTGCCGGTTTCGGAACTCTCGTATTCCATGTGTGCTCAAAGTTCAAGGTGCCCGCTTTCCTCGGCTCCTCCTTCGCTTTCCTGGGCGGCTTCTACACAGTTGCAAACCTTAATGCCGGCATCTACGCTGGAATGGGTGCCAACGAGAAGGCTGCATATGCCTGTGGCGGTGTAGTTGTTGCCGGTCTTGCATACTTTATCCTTGCTCTCATCATCAAGCTGGTGGGAATGAAGAAGGTTATGCGGTTCCTGCCTCCTGTAGTTACAGGCCCGATCATCATCTGCATCGGACTCTCACTGGCAGGCTCTGCCATCGGCAACGCTTCCACCAACTGGTTCCTGGCTATCATAGCTCTGGCAACAATCGTTGTATTCAACGTATGGGGCAAGGGGCTTTTCCGGATCATCCCTATCCTTATGGGTATCGCAGTTTCCTATGTCATTGCCCTGATTATGCACATGGCTGGCATGACAAACCCGGACGGCTCAGCAATCTTCAGCTTTGCTGCCATCAGCGACTCTGCATGGGTGGGAATTCCTGCATTCAAGTTCTGTAAGTTCGACATAACAGCAGTGCTGGTAATGGCTCCTATCGCCATCGCTTCAATGATGGAGCATATCGGCGATATGTCTGCTATCTCTGCTACAACAAGCACCAACTTCCTGGCCGATCCTGGCCTGCACCGCACTCTTATGGGCGACGGTCTTGCAACAGCACTGGCTGGTCTGGTGGGTGGTCCTTCCAACACTACATACGGCGAGAACACCGGAGTTCTGGAGCTTTCCAGAGTATTTGACCCTAAGGTTGTACGGCTGGCTGCAGTTTATGCAATCATCCTCTCATTCATCCCTAAGTTCTCTGCCATCATCTCCACTATGCCTACAGCTATCATCGGCGGTATCTCCTTCATGCTCTATGGTATGATCTCTGCCATCGGTGTGCGGAACATTGTTGAGAACAGGGTAGACCTGACCAAGTCCAGAAACCTGATCATCGCAGGTGTTATCTTTGTATGCGGCCTTGGATTCTCCAGCGGCCTTACATTCAAGGTGGGAAGCACCTCCATCACACTGACTGCACTGGCTATCGCTGCTATTGCAGGTATCGTGCTTAATGCGATTCTTCCTGGAAACGACTACGAGTTCGGAAAGAATGCTGCAGGCGACAAGAGCCGCGGTATCTTCCTTTCTTGATGGAGAGCAACATGAACTACAACAACGAGAAGAACATCACTGTATTCACACATCCTCTTATACAGCACAAGATTTCTCTGCTCCGGGATAAACGGACCGGAACAAATGAGTTCCGCAAGCTGGTTGAGGAGATTGCCATGCTTGAGGGCTACGAGGCTCTGTCTGACCTTCCGCTGGAAGATGTGGAGATTGAGACTCCTATAGAGAAGTGCAAGAGCCCATTTATTGCCGGCCGCAAGCTGGCTGTAGTGCCTGTGCTCCGTGCAGGTCTGGGCATGGTGCCAGGAATTCTGGCGCTTACTCCTACAGCAAAGGTAGGGCATATCGGTCTGTACCGGGATGAGGTTACCCACAAGCCGGTGGAGTACTACTGCAAGCTGCCTAAACCGATTTCTGAGCGCACCATATTTGTACTTGACCCTATGCTGGCCACCGGCGGTTCTGCTGCCGATGCCATTTCCCAGATCAAGGCCCATGGCGGTGTGAAGATCAAGTTCATGTGTATTATTGCGGCGCCGGAAGGTATTAAGGTGCTCCACGAGGCACATCCTGATGTGCAGATTTACATCGGACATGTGGACCGGGAGCTGAATTCTGCTGCTTACATCTGCCCAGGACTGGGTGATGCAGGCGACCGTATCTTTGGTACTAAGTGATTTAAGCCTCTTCGAGGCGTTCGGTTTTTTTTCTTTCTAGACGGTTGAGAATCTTCTTCCTCAGTCTTATGGACTGGGGAGTGATCTCAACCAGTTCATCATCCCTGATTGTATTTATAGCTCTCTCGATTGTCATAGGCAGCACCGGTGTAAGTATTACGTTTGTGTCCTTGCCCGAGGCCCGCATGTTGGAAAGCTGTTTGGTCTTGGTGGGGTTGAGGTAGAGGTCAAAGTCCCGGTTGTGCTCTCCCACCACCATGCCTTCGTAAACCGGGTCCCCTGGCACAATGTACATCTTGCCCCTGGGTTCCAGGTTGAAGATGCCGTATGCCACAGCCTCGCCGCTCCGGTCGGCCACCAGGGATCCGGTGAGTCGGGTGGGGATCTCCCCCTTGTATTCGCCGTAGCCGGTGAAGTATGCGTTCATTATGCCTGTTCCCTTGGTGTCGGTGAGGAACTTGTCCCTGTAGCCGATGAGGGCCCGGGATGGTATGTCAAACTCCATTATTATGTGGTCGCCTGTTGAGTTGGCGTAGTTGGACAGGATACCTTTCCGCATCATAAGGGTCTCGGAGATGACCCCTGCGTAGTCCTTGTGGACGCTGATCACCACATGCTCCATAGGCTCGGTCCTGTTTCCGTCCGCATCGGTCTTGAAGATTACCTTGGCCCGGCCAACGCAGAACTCATAGCCTTCCCGGCGCAGCATCTCGATAAGGATAGCCATCTGGAACTCGCCCCGGCCCTTGACTATGTAGCCTCCCTCGCCGTCGGTGGCCTCCACCACCTGCAGTGCCACATTGCGCAGTGTCTCCTTCTTGAGGCGCTCGAATATCTTGCTGCCCTGGACATATTTGCCTTCACGGCCGGAAAGAGGGGAGGTGTTGGCCAGGAACCGCATGGAGACGGTGGGCTCGTCCACCTCGATGCGGGGCAAGGCCTCCGGCTCAAGGGCAGAGCAGATTGTATCGCCTATGAATACATTGCTTACGCCGGAAAGAATTGCAATATCCCCGGCTGGCACCGATTCCACTGTCTCCAGAGATGTGCCGTTGTATACCTGTATCTGAGACACCTTGAAGGGCCTTGGCACTCCGTCTTTGCCGATTATTGCCAGCCGGTCGTTGATGGAGGCCTTGCCGCTCTTTATTTTTCCTATGGCCATGCGGCCCAGGTAGTCGGAGTAGTCCAGGTCGGCCACCAGCATCTGGAAAGGCTTGTCTAAGTCGCATTCAGGGGCCGGGATGTGCTTGATTATGGTATCCATCAGCGGAGCTATGTTTTTTGAATCATCATCCAGGTTGTACTTGGCAATTCCTTTTCGTCCATTGGACCAGAGCACCGGAGCATCCAGATATCGGTCATCAGCCCCTAAGTCCAGGAGCAGTTCCAGAACTTCGTTATACACTTCCTCCGGACGGGCATCCTCCCGGTCTATCTTGTTGATAAGAATAATAAGCTCAAGGTTTTGGACCAGAGCCTTCTGAAGCACAAACCGTGTCTGGGGCAGGGGCCCTTCGGCCGCATCCACCAGGAGCACAACTCCATCCACCATGGAGAGGGCACGCTCCACCTCGCCGCCGAAATCGGCATGTCCCGGGGTGTCCAGGATGTTTATCTTGATGCCATCCCACTGCACCTCGCAGTTCTTTGCAGAGATTGTTATTCCCCGCTCCCGCTCAATATCCCCCGAGTCCATGACCCGGTCTCCCATCTTGTCGGCATTCTTGAATGTGCCGCTCTGTCTGAACATTGCATCCACCAGTGTGGTCTTGCCGTGGTCGACATGGGCAATTATAGCTATATTTCTGATGTTATCCACTGACATGATTGTTTCCCGATAGAAAAAGATATATCATACTGGTGATTAAAACAAGAAGATTTCCACATATTTTATTTACTAAATAGCTATATTGTGAAATAATAATTTGCGGATGATAGTCAGGTATTATAAGAACACCAGAGGCAAAGCTGTTAAGCTGGCTGAGTTCTACGAGAAGCACGAACATCATATACGCAAAGAGGATATTGACCATAACGCCCTCTATATCTGCGACATTTTAAGGAACGCAGGATATGAGGCATATATTGTGGGCGGTGCTGTCCGGGACCTTATGACAGGACGCAAGCCCAAGGATTTCGATATTGTCACCGATGCATTCCCCCGGCAGATAAAAAAGCTTTTCCGAAACGCCAGGATAATAGGCAAGAGGTTCCTTCTGGTCCATGTGCTCATGGGCGGCACCATATACGAGATATCCACATTCCGTGCACCAAACACAGTCACCGGGGACAACAACTGTTTCGGCACCATGAAGGAGGATGTGTGGAGACGGGACTTTTCCATCAATGCACTTTACTATTCTCCAAAGACTGAGCAGGTCATAGATTTTGTGGGTGGCTTCAGGGATCTCAAACGGCGCATTGTACGGCCTATAATTCCACTCAACATCATATTCCAGGAGGACCCGGTGCGTCTTATAAGGGCCGCCAAGTTCTCTGTCATGATAAACGGAGATATTCCGCTGCTCCTGAAACTCTTCATAATATTCAATGCATACCGGATAGTGACAGTCTCCAGCTCCCGTCTTACCGAGGAGATCTTCAAGATAATGAAGATGGAGAACACCACCGGTGTGTTCCGCAAGATGGCAAGGCTCAACATACTGCGCTATATCCTGCCTGGTGTGTATGAGATACAGAAGAAGAGCCTTTTCTACGAGACTTTGGAGAATTTTGACAGGGCGAAGAAGGATGATAAGCTTGACCTTTCCAAGTCCAGCACTCTCCTTGAACCCCTTATAACTGATTATCTTGAGGCTGTGGTTTTCTATGATGATGTGGCGAACCAGACCATAAGCGAGGTGATGGAGAGCCTTAAGACTTTCCTGAGGCCTATTGTCCCGCCCAATGTAGCACTGGTTGAGGCTATAAGGAGTGTGATGTCAAAGAATGGTTTCAAGCTCCGCTATCGGCGTAACACTGTGGATAAACAGACCCAGGAGGGGGACGACAAGCCTAAGCGGAAGCGGCGGAGGAGACCTAAGAAAAAAGCTGATTCCAGTCAGCCTGTCAATCCTTCAGATTCTCAATCTCAAGGTTGACTTCTTTTATCTGAATACCTGTAAAACGTGTAAGATGCTGTGATATGTACTGCTGCAGCTCGTGGAATTTTCCGGAAAGCTGTGTCTTGTATGATGCCAGAAGGAACAGCTTGATTCTGTAAGAGCCCGAGGAATCGGAGTGGATCTTTATCTTCTTGATTTTGATGCTTGAGTCGAACTCGTCCACACAATGGATGACCAGCTGAATAAGGGCGGCCTTGGATATGGAGACGTGTCCGGGATGCTCCCCTGGAGCAAAGGTTGGGTGCACCACAGTGTTCTCTATCTTTTTCTTCCGCTTGAAAAGACCTTTTCCTTTCTCGATAGTGCTGCTTATATATCCTGAAATAATGTCGGCATAGTCCTTTTCTACTTCCACTTCGGGGATAGGGATGACATGTTTTCCGGTGGCCCGCTCTTTAAGAGCCTGGTTGATCTCCTCCTCGGTGACAATATCTTCTATCTTGATCACTTTGCTTGGTTTAGGCAGATGAAGCCTGTTGGCAATCTTCTGCACCATAGCCTCTGATGTGCCGATAAGAAGAATCTTGGTGAACTGCTCCTCTTTCAGCTTGTTCCGCACTTCAGTCCTGTGCTCCACAGTGTCGAACAGGGCTGTCTTTATGGCTGTCAGATACACTTTCTCGCTTTTTGCAGACTTGCCTGCTATGATATTGTCTCCTTTGATCAGAAGGCCGTCGTCTATGATCAGGTTTATGCCGTGCTTTTCCGCAATAAGCCGGGCCCGGTAGCTTTTTCCGGTACCGCTGCGTCCCACCAGGGCATAGACTTTGATTCCGAACAGTTTTCTGATGCAATAAGGTATCTGCATATTTCTATTATAATGATTTTTCCTCCACAAAGGAAGAGATAATCTGAACAATCGCCGATTTGACATCTTCTTCCGGGCATCCCATGAGGGCCGCCACTGCAGATGTGAACTCCTCTCCAGGCGATCCGGTTATGATCCTTTCTCCAGCTGTTATGCAGCAGGAGTGGAGGTAATAGCCTGCCTCGTTATGGCTTCCGTGGTACTTGGCATCTCCTGTAAGAGGATGATGGTGATAGCTGGCCTGGCACCGGATCTGATGGGTGCGCCCTGTCTTTATCTCCATCTGTGCCAGAGTCTTGCCATCTGAAATAAGGAATGGAGTGGCTATTGTTATGGCCAGGTCTCCATTTTTTGCCACATGAGTTGTGTTTGTCTTCTCATCCCTGGTCAGATAATCTTCCCATTGTTCCTGTTTTGTAAGCTTTCCATCCATGAGGGCTATGTAGCACTTGCGGGTTTCCCGGTTCTGCAGGGCAGAGGAGAACTCCCGGGCCCCTTCTGCGCTCTTGCCGAAGGCGATTATGCCTGATGTGTTCCGGTCCAGCCTGTGGAGAGGGCCTGGGGAGAAGGAGATGGAACCTGGTGTCTTCCCCTCAAGATATTCCCGCACCAGCTGATCAAGGGGAGTGAACCTTTTCGAAGAACCGTCGGAATGGACTAGTTCTCCCTTCTTCTTGTTTATGACCAGGATTCCGTCGTCCTCGAATACAATCCGCTTTTTAAAGGTTTCCCGATTTATGGTATGGACAGGTTTTTTCGGCTCTGCAGGCTGGACAAACTCCATAAGTACCTGAGCCACATCCACTGTGTCACCCGCTGATACTTTGGCATCTTCCTTTGTCCGTTTTCCGTTTATGCGCAGGAAACCGCTTCGGATCTCCTTGTAAATTCGGCTTAAGGGCATTTTCCCCAGCACAAGGCGGAAAATCTTGTCGGCCCGTTTGCCATTGTCATCCTTCTGTACAGTTGCAGCAGTGATAAAGTTCATAGCACCTCTAGACAGACATTGCCAGTGAAATCACCAGCGGCATGGTGAAAAGCGACAGCAGGGTTGATAACGAAACCAGAGTCACAGCTAATTTTGCATCCCTGTTGAAAAGGACAGAGAACATAACTGTGTTGGCTGCAGATGGAGCAGAGGCCGAAATAATGACTGATGTCAGAAGCAGGCCGCGGACTCCTGCAGAATAGAGCATCAGCAGGGCTATAAGCGGAGAGGCTAGAAGCTTGACAACAGTGGTGATGACCAGATTCTTATCTTCAAGCACCTTAAGAGTAGTGATCTGGGAAAGATAATAGCCTATAACCACCATTGGAAGCGGCGTGTTCAAAGCTGCAAAGCTTTTTATAGGAACCAGAAGTACATGTGGGATCCGGAATGATGTGATGAAGATTATAAAACCCACTGTGACACCAAGTATTCCTGGGTTGAGCAGAAGCTTCTTTATCTCCACCTTCTTTCCATGGCTTCCCATAAGGATAAAGCCGTAGGTCCAGGTGAACACATTGAATATGGCGATGAAGACAGCACCGTAGAATACCCCGTCGCTGCCTAAAATTGCCTGCTGCAGGGGAAGTCCCATGAATCCGCAGTTGCTGAATATAGTGGCAAACTGGTACACCACTCTCCGGTTCTGTTCTTTATCCCGGATCAGGGCTCTTGATAAAATTATATTCAGGACATGGGCGCCTACAGCTGCGGCGCAGACTATTCCCATCTTCTGCAGCATGGAGCTGTCAAAGGGGCGGTGGAAGGATTCCACTACAATGCATGGGGTGACGACATAGATGATGAACCGGGACAGCTCTTTTATTGTCAAAGGGGAGAGGATACCGCGTCTGGAGCAGAAATATCCCACTGCTATCATGATGAAAAGTATGACTATCTGCTGGAATACGGTGGTAAAGGACTGGATCATCTCAACACCCCTTCAGAAGCACAGATATGACATCGAACATCGCATGGGTCACAGCATTCACATGGATGCTCTTATACCGGCAGTAAATCCACTGGAAGCCCAGCGCTATGAAGAAGATTATGATCACAGCCAAGTATCCCTGATACATATGTCCCAGCGCGAAGAATACCGCACTTATGATTATGGCAGCTTTCTTCCCAAGCACAGTTTTCAGTGTGTCGACAAGGTAGACTCTGAAGAAGAATTCCTCGCAGTAACCCACCCCAAGCATCATCAGGGCCAGCATCCACAGCGGGGCCTTCAGCTCCAGAGTTATTATGGCAGGATCCTCCGCAGAGCCGGTTGTAAGAAGCAGCATAAGTATTCCGGCGAAGTAGATGCCCCATATTATCAGCATGCTTGGAATAAGTTTGAGCATTGTCTTATAAGAGAAGGAGAAAAGCCCTGTGTCTGCCAGGGGCAGCCTGTTCACCTTTGCCATCATGAAAATGAATAACGCCAGCTGGCTCAGGGCTATGCCCAGCGATAAAAAGGCAGAGCTCATGGTTATTTTTATGTGCTGGTCCTGCTCGCTGAAAAAAGGATTGAATAGAATCAGATATAGTAGGAGGGGCAGGACTAAGCTTTTAAGGACTCTGACTGCTTTTTCAGATATCATATTTCCGATGAGAAAGCATAAGTTTCTCGGCTCCGTCCAGTTTAGGCAGCACGTTTTCGCTCTTGGTGCGGAACTTCTCCATGCGGCGCACTATCTTATCCAGCATGCGGATAGCCATGACAATATACTTGCCCTTGTTCAGCATGACGCAGGAAGAGCGCTCTGACAGCGCCGCATCGGTGATCTCGGCCCGGGTGGGCACTCCATCCTTGGCCAGGGTCTCCAGCACCTGGGTTGCCCAGACAAGGGGCAGATGGGCTGCTGCAGTGATCCGTATAATCTCTTCCTGGATTGTGGCGAAGTTCTTCCACCCTGTCTCTATAGCCAGGTCGCCCCGGGCCAGCATAATGCCGGCAGGGTAGATCTTCATGGCCGAAAGTATGATGCCCGGCAGGTGCTCGAAGGCCTGCTCTGTCTCTATTTTTATGATTATTCCGGTCTTGAGCCCCAGCTTCTTTATATCGTTTATCATCATATCCAGCTCTGCCGGATTGTTTACGAATGAGAGGTTAAGGGCCTGGATCTTCCATTTCTTCTGGTTCTTTGCAATTATGGCCAGATGCTCCTTGTCCTTAGGTGTAAAGCCCTGGCAGTTGAGCTTTGTGTCGGGGAAGTTGAGACCCTTGTCTCCCTTTATCTTGCTGCCCGATGACTTGGCACTGGTTATGCGCACCTCAATCTCGTCGGGACTCACTTTCTCTATGTTGCCCTCCACCTTGCCGTCGTCGTAGTAAATCCGGTTTCCAGGTTTGGCACACTGGAACACATTCCCCAGGGTGCAGCCGATATGGGCAAATCTATCCTCTTTTCTCCCTTCGCCGGGAATCATCTTCCGGGTCAGCACCAGGGTGTCTCCCTCTTTTACCGTAATAGGGTCGCCGGCAAGGCTTCCTGTGCGGATCTTGGGGCCGGCAATGTCCATGACTATGGAGCATTCCTTTTCCATGGACTTTGAGGCAGTATGGATATTCTCAATCATTGCCTCCCAGATTTCAGGAGTGTCATGGGCGCAGTTTATCCGGGCACAGTCCATTCCTGCATCCAGCATGGATTCTATAAGCTTGATGTCATCGGCTGCCTGGGCAGGCATAGTCACCATGACCCTGGTTCCCCTCTTCTCGGGCTTTGTGCCAAAGAGGGCATCGCAGTTGGATTCCAGAAGCTTATGGCTCTTCCTTGCTGTTATATACTCCTCATCCTCGTATTTAGGACTTTTTCCCAGCACCATGTCTGCAATTCCTTTGACTGAGATCAATGTCTGCCGCACATGGGAGCTTATATCGGAAAGGTCGGAGAAACCCAGCTTCTGCATTTTCTTCTGTAGCTTGTCTATGTCAAAGCTGCGGAATGCCAGGTAGTCCATAAGGTTTATTGCGCTGGCCCTGTACTCGGGCTCTATGTCCTTAAGCCGTGCCTTGTATTTTTTCTCTGTCTTGAAGGCGCTCTTAAGCACCTCATCCAGCTTGGTATCTATGAATGCGACTTTGTCTAAGAATGAAGTGTTCTCTTTTTCCATAATTATGTGAACTTGACTATGCTTATTTCCTTACGCAGGTCGGTCTGCTGGGCAATGACTGTGCTTATGAAGCCCATGACTGTTATATCCACCAGAACGCTGAAGCTTATAAGAAGCCCGGCCACCGGCTGTACCACAAGATAGCCGTTCTCTATGCCATGTCCATACCCGTTGCAGAGCATGGTTATAGATATTGCTGTGCCCATTCCAGGGACAGCCCCTAAGATGAACGAGAGGAGGAATGTATGGAGCATGATGAGGAAGAAGTCCTGCCAGGTTATCTCGATTCCAGTATAGGATTTGATGATTATTATGATTGATGCGGCCGAAACCATTGCAGTGCCGCCTCTGCTGAATATAGTGAGGAATGCGATTACGGGAGCCCCCACTTTGCGCTTGGCACCGATGTTCTCAAAGGAGCTCTTGATAAGGGTGGTGGCGCCGAAATATACATCCCCCGAGAAGAATGCGGCCATGGCAGGGGCAAGAAGCCCGTACAGCGACTGGAAAGGCTTTCCCTTCCTGCAGCAGAGTATCATCACGGCCGGAATAAGGATGAATATAACAAACAGTGTTGCGCATCCCACTGTTATAAGCAGATATTTGTACAGTGCAAGCTGCTGGTTCGCAATCAGAGAAGCGGTCATGGTGGCAGAAAGGAACACGATTCCCAGAGCCATGAATTCTATTATCAGACTGTTTATATCAAAGAAGATTCTGGCCACAGAGTCGAAAATCAGAATCACAGGGCGGGTGTGGAGATTGGAAGGATTCATGTTTATTCCCACCAGGATAGCCAGCACCAGCATCGGCATAAGATAGTTGCCTGTGGCAGTGAATATGGCAAAGAAGTTATCCGGGAAAATCATGGCAATATGCTGAGCCAGGGTGGGGAGGCTTAAGTTCACAGCCCCTTCGGAGATAATAGGGATACGTCCCTGGAACACTAAAAGGGCAGCTCCGCCGCCGACTAAAGTCAGGACTAAGGAAGATCCTGCCGTGAACAGCACAACCTTGAAAAATACCTTGAACAGAAGATGCTCGGTCATCAGCTTTGAGACAGAGAATGCCACGGCAAACAGAATCAGTGGGAAGAATGTATACTTTCCAATGCTAAGGATGATTCTGGTGCCAGTCTCGCTCACCGCAGGATCTGCGAAGAAACTGGTGAAGATATTGCCCAGGACAACTCCAGCTATGGCCCCGATGAGGTATTTAATCCAAATCTTCATGGTATATAAAGATATATTATAATATTTAGGTAGTCAAGGTATAGAAAAGTCTTGAAACTTTGTTTTTAAT
The DNA here is from genome assembly GCA_017535435.1 of Spirochaetia bacterium. GTDB lineage: Bacteria > Spirochaetota > Spirochaetia > CADAEX01 > CADAEX01 > CADAEX01. The sequence goes on from JAFXTY010000054.1 coordinate 18,468, forward strand.
TGTGTTTAATGTTTTTCAGAATTCCTTAAAAGGAGAAAAAGATGATTGTTTGCAAATTCGGTGGAAGCTCTGTGGCCGATGCGGTGCAGATCTCCAAGACTCAGGCTATTGTTAAGGCCAATCCAGACAGACGGATTGTAGTTGTCTCTGCCCCTGGAAAAAGGGATAAAGAGGATGACAAGATAACAGACCTCCTCTATAAATGCCATAATCTTGCAAGCAACGATAAAGATATAACTGCAGTATGGGACAAGATCAGGAACCGGTATCTCCAGATTGCCGCTGTCCTTGATATAACCTCTGACCTTAAGGAGGAGCTGATTACCATCAAGTCCCGCCTGATGGACAAGTGCAGCCCGGACTATGCCGCAAGCCGCGGTGAATATCTGAATGCCAAGCTTATCTCTCTTTACTTCGGCTTTGAGTTCTTAGACAGCGCCAAGGTCATCCGCATAGGGGAGCACGGTGAGATTCTGCCCGAGACCTACGAACTTATAAAGGCCAATGTGGATACTTCTAAGAAATATGTGGTTCCAGGCTTCTATGGACTTGGTCCTGACGGCAATATAAAGACTTTCTCCCGGGGAGGTTCCGATATCACAGGCTCTATCTATGCCAAGGCCCTGAACGCCGATATCTACGAGAACTGGACCGATGTATCCGGCACTTACACCTGCGATCCCCGCATAACTTCCAATGCACGGCCGGTACCTGAAATCACCTACAAAGAGATGCGGGAAATGGCATATATGGGTGCCAATGTGTTCCACGAGGAGGCTATTGCCCCGGCACGGCAGGCCAATATCACCATAAACATAAAGAATACAAACGCTCCTGAAGAATCGGGAACATTCATAAATTCCCAGCGGGATTCCTCCAAGGATCCAGTGGTGGGCATCGCCGGAAAGCGGCGGTTCCGCCGGATAACAATAGAGAAGTACAAGCTGGAGGATATGCACGACCTGCATCTGCAGCTTAAGAAGGAGCTGGGTGCTCTGGGTCTTATCATATCCTTCGAGCTCAAGGGAATCGATACCCTCAACTTCTATGTGAAGGACGAGAATATGATAGACTGGGATGACCTTACAGCAAGGCTCAAGGCTAACCTGGGCATCGAAAAGGTGAGCTATGCATCGGGCATTGCCATTGTGGGCGTAATAGGGGAAGGGCTTGCCAGCTCCTTCAAGCCTCTGTTCAAGATTCTGGCTGCTCTGTCCGAAGCCGGCATAGATATCGACAACCTGAACTATGGCGGTTCCCCGATTTCTGCAGTAATGGCGATTGCTGATTCCTCGTACGAGAAAGCAATGGATATAATTGCCTCTGTAATCGCATGACAAAGCGCACTGTAAGAAGAATAATCAAGATCCTCATCCTGGCAGCCATACTTTTCGGGATTGTTGCCGGCATAAGGGCTTGTGTCGCACCGTCCAAAGAGAATACGCCGGAAATAACCTATTCAGATATCTATGACGGCTTCACCACCGTGCCGGAGCCTGTACTGCTGTGCAAGGCCGCTGTCCTGATGGATTACGACACAGGTGCAGTCCTCTATACCAAGAACCCTGATGAGATAATTCCGCCGGCCTCCATGACCAAGCTTATGACCACATATCTGCTTATGGAGAAGATCAGATCCGGGGAGCTGGATATGGACCAGGAGGTTGTGGTTCCCCCCGAGGCCGACTTCGAGAGGGCCCCTTACCGCTCTTCCCTTATGTACATCAGGGCAGGACAGCGGATAAAAGTGCGGGACCTGCTGACCGGCCTTATGGTCACATCAGGCAACGATGCTGCTATGGCAGTGGCTATACTGGTGGGCGGCAGCCGGGATGCATGTGTGGAGATGATGAACCAGAAGGCAAGGCAGCTGGGCTTTGAATCCTTTGTATTCACCGACCCGGCAGGGTACGAGGCCTCTAACCAGGTGAATGCCCTGGAATTCTGTCAGTTCTGCCGTATCTATATTCAGAATTTCATCGATTACTTGGACGTTCTTACAGGAGCTGTGGACTTCAGGATGGGGAGCCGGGTAATCAACAACAGCAACGATCTTCTGGGACGTTACCCAGGAGTGGACGGCCTTAAGACCGGCTATATAGATGAATCGGGCTACAATATATCCCTGACAGCCGAGAGGGACGGGATGCGTCTGGTGGCCGTGATCATGGGAATAAAGGCGAAGGATATAATGAATGCCAAGCTGTTCCGCATGGAGGAGGGGGCAAGCCTCCTTTCCTACGGCTTTCACACCTTCAAAAGCTTCCTGCCTGTGCTGCCGGCACCTGTGAGTGCTCCGGTCTTCGGATGCACAGCCGATACTGTGCCTGTCGCCATCCAGGGCTCCGAGCATCTCTGCCTTCCTTACAGCCAGCTTTATAAGCTTAGCTGGGATATCACCTTCACCAAGGGGCTTAAAGGGGCAATAGCGGCCGGAACTCCAGTAGGAAGCTGCACAGTATCGCTGGACGGCAGCCCTCTGGCTATTTATCCGCTGGTTGCCGAGGAAGGGACTGTCCGGGGAAGTCTGTGGCGCCGTTTTACCGGCTCAATCAAGGCTATGGGGCAGAAACCCGAGTCCCTTAAATTTTCCCTTGCCTTTCCACGGTAAAAATCACTATAATAGAAAAGATATGACACGGGAAGAATTTATTTTTACCATAGGCTATGACGGCGACAACGCTGTGGTGGACAAAAAGTCGGCCCAGGCGTATGGAAAGCTTGGCACAGCCGAACTGTTTGACAAGGGACTGGTCAAAGCTGCAGTCTGTTCTGCAATCTTTTCCAAGGATAAGGGGGAGGAGCAGCTGGTTCTGGACAGATATAATGCCCTGTCCGGCCAACCGGTGGAAAGCTTTGACGAACTTAAAAAGATTTTCGGCGTGACTGCTTAGTTTATTGACTATCAGCCTTATAAGTGATAATTATAATAAGATAATTGATTTTTTATTAAAGGAAACAAAATGAGTAGTATTCTTATGGGAATGCCTGTTCTTCAGGCCGCTGGTTCTGCAATGACAACATTCATCACCTTTGCCGGTGTTATCGCAATTTTCTACTTTTTCATCATCCGTCCGCAGAACAAGAAGCAGAAAGAGACACAGAAAATGCTCTCTAACCTCAAGAAGTTTGACAAGGTTCAGACTATCGGAGGAGTCAGGGGTGTTATCCTGGCTGTGAAAGAGCAGACTGTAGTTATCAAGGTTGATGACAACACAAAGATTGAGTTTGTCAAACCAGCTGTTGCCGCTGTGATTGAGAGCCACGAGGCCAAGGTTTCAGCAGAGACAGAAGCAAAAATTGAAGACAAAAAAGAAGATAAATAAACAACTGGGGAGAATTTATGAGTAAGAGAACTAGATTTATTCTAGTGCTTCTGGTTGTGGCTATTGCTACAGTCTTCCTCTATCCTACCGGAAAATGGTATTTCGGTGTGAGCAAGGATGCCAAGGCAATTGCTACTGGTTCCAGAGAGCAGATCAGGAACTTCTCTCAGACCAAGGCGGCCGAAGACTTGGAAAAGCTTGAGGCTATGGTCAAGGAGAACCCGGATCAGGCAATTCCGGCTGAGTACAGCTTCCTTAAGGACAAGGCAGCTGCCAACTATAAGCTGATGAAAAAGGATGCTCCTAAGACTTGGAGCGTTCAGCAGGTTTTAAGCAGCTTCAAGAGCAAGAAGCAGCTTTTCAATGCTATAGAGGCTTATTATCGCGACGATATCATGAGCCTCAAGGAGAAGAGCAAGAGTATTCTCCAGCTTGGTCTTGACCTTTCCGGCGGTATGACAGTACTGCTTGAGGCAGATATGGACAGCCTTGGAGAGAAGCTGGGCAGAACTCCTACTGCAGAGGATAAGAAGGGTGCTATTGACCGTGCCATCGAGATTCTGAACAACAGAATCGACCGGTTCGGAATCACAGAGCCCCAGATCAGAAGACAGGGAGATACTGGAATCACCATTGAAATCCCTGGTGCTGCAGACCCGGAGCGTGTAAACGCATTCCTCATGGGAAAAGGAAAGCTCAATTTCCACATTGTTGATGATGATGCTACTAAGGCTTTAAGAGATTATATTGACCAGAATCCTGGCCGTGCCCTGGATGAGAACGAGCAGCCGGTTGACAAGTCAATCCTTCCTGCCGGTGTTGTATGCAGACGCTTTGTCCAGAAAGACAACTACGGAATCGACTATACAGTGAACCATGTTGCTATCCGCGAGGAGATCGGACTTGACGGTTCCCACATTGTGGATGCACAGGTGGGCAACGACCCGGTTACAGGACGTCCTGTAATCAACTTTGCACTGGATAAGGAAGGAGCAGATATCTTCTTCAAGCTTACCTCTGCAAATGTAAAGAAGACCCTTTCCATCGTACTTGATGACAATGTGAAGGCTGGTGCTACAATCCAGGAGGCTATCTCTGGCGGTCAGGTCCGGATGTCCGGTCTCGACAAGCAGGAAGCACAGGATATCGCACTGGTTCTCAGGACTGCAGCTCTTCCAGTTTCCCTGGAAGTAAGCAACCAGCAGGCAGTCGGTGCATCCCTTGGTGAAGACTCCATCCGTCAGGGTGTCCGGGCTATGGGCCTTGGCCTTCTCCTTGTAATCATCTTCATGATCATCTACTACAAGGGGGCTGGTCTTATCGCAGACCTTATGCTGCTGCTTAACCTCTACCTCATGGTAGGTATCCTGTCAGCATTCAACCTGACCCTTACACTGACCAGTATCGCAGGTCTTATCCTGAACATCGGTATGTCAGTGGATGCCAATGTCGTTATATTCGAGAGAATCAAAGAGGAGTACCGGATCGGTAAATCTGCGGCCGCTGCTGTAAAGGCAGGCTTCGAGAAATCCTTCTGGGCTATCATGGACTCCAACATAACCACATTCATCGTAGCTGTGTTCATGTCTCAGCTGGGAACAGGTCCTATCCAGGGCTTCGCTTATACACTGGCAGTTGGTATTGTAACCTCTATGTTCACCGCAATTTTCGTATCCAGACTTATCTTCGACTTCTGTCTGGATGTGGGCCACATGAAGAAATTAAGCATAAGCTGGGAGAAGTAAGAGATGAAAAAAGTTTACGAATTTACAAAGCTTAGATATATCGCTCCTATCGCATCCCTGATTGTCATTATTCTTCTGTTCATCATCACAGGTGCACGGGGTGGATTCAACCTTGGAATCGACTTCCTCTCCGGTCTTAACATGCGGGTTCAGATCAATTCTTCTGTAAAGGCCGATATCTCTGACATGAGAACTGTCCTTGCACCTGCAGGGGCAACACAGATCCAGGTCGTAGGTGATGCTGCAGACCAGATCTTCAGCATCAGAGTAAGAGAGACCGGCGAGCAGACCGGCGTGGCTGTTTCAGATAAGGTGAAGAGCCTTCTTGAGGGCAAGTTCACTGCGGCAAATGTGACTATCCTGTCATCCGAATTCTCAGGTCCACGGTTCTCCCAGGCCTTGAGTTTGCAGTCTGCATGGCTGATCATCCTCTCGCTGGCCCTCATGCTTGTCTACATCTGGTTCCGGTTCCGGCTGGCATATGGTCTTTCCTCCATCATGGCACTGACTCATGACGCACTGGTCATGGTAGGTGTTATCGGAGCACTCCAGCTTGAGGTGGATGTGACCACAATCGCTGCTGTACTTACAATCATCGGTTACTCTCTGAACGCTACAATCGTTATCTTCGACAGAGTCAAGGAGAACATCATCCTGCTCAAGGGAAATCCTCTCAAGCAGATCCTGAACACCAGTATCTCCCAGTCACTCTCCAGAGGTATCATCACATCCTTGACAACACTCATCGCAGTAGTTGCCATCTATGTGTTCGGTCTGGGTGCCATCAAGAACTTCGCATTCAACCTGATAATCGGTATCTGTGTAGGTACATATTCATCCTTCTTCATCGCACCGTCCCTGCTCTACATCTGGATGGCTAAGATCCAGAAAGTCAAGTTCGAGGGAGATGTGGCAGCTGCCGAAGCTAAGAAGTGATAATTCCTTTTTAGGAATAAGTGGGGCTCTTGACAACAGGAGCCCCTTTTTTTATATTTTTTATATAACGGGCCTATAGCTCAGTTGGTTAGAGCCCTCGACTCATAATCGAGTGGTCCCTGGTTCAAGTCCATGTGGGCCCAAATCTCCTGCCTGTGCAGGAGATTTTTTTATTTTTGGTTCTATGACAGTCAAGGAAATATTAGACACAGTCTATGCCGCATATCACAAGCCGGAATACATATATCCGGACCCCCTGGCTCCTGTGCGCATTTACCCGGATGTACGGAACCGGGAGGTCGCAGGTCTTATAGCATCTTCCCTGGCGGTAGGGAGGGTGGATCTGATACTTAAGGCTGTAGACCAGGTGCTTTCCCCCCTGGGACCCGATCCGTCTGAGTCCCTTAAATCATTATCCCTTAAAGATCTCCAAAACCAGTACAAGGGCTTTGTATACCGTTTCTTCAAATGCCGGGAGATAGCTTCCTTCCTATATGCCATAGGGGAGGCCCTGCGGCAGTATGGCAGTCTGGAGGGGCTGTTCATGGAGCACTACAGGAAGGGGCATATGCTGCCGGCCATAAGCAGCTTCCTCTCCTTTATCCAGGAGCATTCCAAGGGGTGCTGCGGCATACTTATAACCCCGCCGGAAAAGGGGAGCGCCTGCAAGCGTTTCAACCTGTTCCTCCGCTGGATGGTGCGGCAGGACTGTGTGGATCCAGGAGGCTGGAACAGGGTCTCCAGGCGGGATCTGCTGGTGCCTGTGGATACCCATATGCACGATATAGCCACCCGTCTTGGCTTCACCTGCCGCAGGGCCGGTGATATCAAGACCGCCCAGGAGATAACCGCCGCTTTTGCCCAGTATGACCCGTCTGACCCGGTGCGCTATGACTTCTCCCTTACCCGGCTGGGAATCCACCCCGACCTTGATAAAACCATACTCGATAAATTGACATAACTACTCGATTATCTTATATTTAATATAATAATATAAAGTTAAGGGAGTTTTATTATGGCAAAGACTATTAAAATCGGAATCAATGGATTTGGAAGAATCGGCCGCTTTGTTTTCAGAGCTGCAATGTCACGCCCAGACATTACAGTTGTGGGAATCAACGACCTCTGTCCTGTAGATTATCTTGCATATATGCTCAAGTACGACACAATGCACGGCGCATTCGAAGGCACTATCAAGGCAGATGTAGAGAAATCACTTCTTATCGTGAACGGCAAGAAGATCAGAGTTACTGCTTGCAAGGATGCTGCCGAGCTGGCATGGGACAAGGTAGGCGCAGAGTACATCGTAGAGGCTACAGGTCTCAACCTTACAAAGGAGAAGGCAGAGGCACACCTTAAAGCAGGTGCAAAATATGTAGTTATGACAGCTCCTTCCAAGGACGACACACCTATGTTCGTATGCGGCGTAAACGAGAAGACATACAAGAAGGGAACCAAGTTTGTATCCAACGCTTCCTGCACCACAAACTGCCTTGCACCTATCGCAAAGGTTCTCAACGACAAGTGGGGAATCATCGAAGGTCTTATGACAACAGTCCACTCTGTTACAGCAACACAGAAGACAGTGGACGGACCAAGCCTCAAGGACTGGAGAGGCGGACGGGCTGCATGCGGAAACATCATCCCATCATCCACCGGTGCTGCAAAGGCTGTCGGAAAAGTTATCCCTTCCCTCAACGGAAAACTTATAGGTATGTCCATGAGAGTTCCTACTCTTGATGTATCTGTTGTTGACCTTACTGTAAGACTTGCAAAGCCAGCTACATATGATGCTATCTGCAAAGCTATGAAGAAAGCTTCCGAAGGAGAGCTCAAGGGTATTCTGGGCTACACCGAGGATCAGGTTGTATCATCAGACTTCCTGGGCGACACACGGACATCTATCTTCGATGCAAAGGCAGGAATTGCACTTACAGACACATTCGTGAAAGTTGTATCCTGGTACGACAACGAGATCGGCTACTCCAACAAGGTTCTCGATCTTATCGCAAACATGAAGAAGGTTAACGGCTGATATGGTTTTAAATACAATCCGCGATGCAGACCTGACAGGAAAGAGAGTTCTTATCAGGGTTGATTTCAATGTTCCGTTGAAAGAGGGTGTGGTGAAGGATGACACAAGAATCCGTGCCGCACTGCCTACAATTGAGTATATCCTTTCCCAGAAGGGTGCATCCCTGGTTGTGATGAGCCACTTCGGACGGCCCAAGGGAAAGAAGAATCCTGAGTTCTCCATGGCTCCTATAGGAAAACGGTTTGCCGAGCTTCTGGGAAAGCCTGTGAAGGTTGCTCCGGATGTTATCGGTCCCGAGGTGGAGGCTGAGGTCAAGGCTCTCAAGGCTGGCGAAGTGCTGCTTTTGGAGAATGTCCGGTTCTATCCCGACGAAGAGGCCAACAGCCCGGAATATGCAAAGGCTCTTGCCTCCTATGGTGATGTATATGTGAACGATGCCTTCGGCACAGCTCACAGGGCACATGCCTCCACCGAGGGGGTGGCGCATTTCCTGCCATCCTACGCAGGCTTCCTTATCGAAAAGGAGGTAAAGTTCATGGCTCCGCTTCTGGAGAACCCTGAGCATCCGTTTGTTGCCATAATCGGCGGAGCAAAGGTTTCCTCCAAGATCGGCGTGCTCCAGAGCCTGCTCAGGACATGCGACACCATGGTTATCGGCGGCGGAATGGCATACACATTCCTTACTGTCCAGGGACATAAGGTTGGAAAATCCTTGGTTGAGTCCGACTATCTGGACACTGCACGGGATTTCCTCAAGGCAGCTGCAGAGAAAAAAGTCAATGTAATACTCCCTGTAGATCATATTGCTGCAGAAGCCTTTGATGAGAACGCTGCCCCAGTTGCAGTGGACGGAATTGATATCCCTGACAACCTTATGGGAATGGATGTGGGACCTAAGACTATCGCTCTTATAAAGGATGCGGTGAGCAAGGCAAAATCTGTTGTATGGAACGGACCGCTGGGCGTGTTCGAGTTCGACAGCTTTGCCAAGGGAACCCTTGAGATAGCAAAGGCAGTTGCCGGCTGCAAGGGCACTACTGTAGTGGGCGGTGGCGATTCTGTTGCTGCTGTAAACAAGTTCGGCCTTGCCGACAAGCTTAGCCATGTATCAACCGGCGGCGGTGCTTCTCTGGAATTCCTCCAGGGGCTGCCCCTCCCAGGTATTGTGGCTCTGCAGAAATAGAGGTGGATATGGCAAGAATCAAATATATTGCTGGAAACTGGAAGATGAACAAGACTACAGCCGAGGCTGTGGCTCTTGCAAAAGAGATAGTGGAGAAGGCAAAAGGGCTTAAGTGCAAGATTGCCATCTGCCCGGTCTTCACTGTACTTTCAGAGGTGAATAAAGTTGTCCAGGGGACAAATGTCCTTTTGGGAGCCCAGAATATGTCCGATAAAGTATCTGGAGCATTCACCGGCGAGATTTCTCCCGATATGCTCAAGGATGTGGGTGTCTCTGTGGTCATCCTGGGACATTCTGAGCGGCGCAGCTACTATGGCGAGACCGACAGCTTCATCAACGGCAAGGTCAAGCTGGCTCTTGAGAAAGGGCTGGATGTGATCCTCTGCGTAGGGGAGACTTTGGCTGAGCGGGAGGCTGGAAAAGCTGAGGCAGTTGTAACCTCTCAGGTTGTAAATGGTTTAAAAGATATCAGCGAGGGAATGCTCTCTCACATTGTCATAGCGTATGAGCCTGTATGGGCTATCGGGACTGGAAAGACAGCCACCGCTGCCGATGCAGATGCTATCCACAAGGTGATAAGGGAAAAGCTGGCTGAGATTTATTCTGCAGATGCTGCAGAGAAGATGATAATTCAGTATGGCGGCTCCATGAAACCGGAGAACGCAGCAGGCCTTCTGGCTATGCCTAACATTGACGGCGGACTTATCGGCGGTGCAGCCTTGAAATCCGACAGCTTTGTTGCTATACTGAAATGCGCTGAATAAAGGGGTTTTTTGAATGGGAATTTTAAGTATTATCTTGCTTGTTTTATTTGTCATCGCTTCGCTTCTTCTTATTCTTCTTGTGCTTGTACAGGATGAGCAGGGCGAAGGACTGGGCGGAATCTTCGGCGGAGCCAGCAACACACCGTTCGGCTCACGGTCGGGAAACGTGCTTACACGGTTTACCTCAATCCTTGCCGCATTCTTCCTTATCCTTTCCTTAGGATTGGCTTGGGTCAACAGATCCACTGAAAAGGATGACCTGCTGGGATCGGTAAAGAACAACACAGAAGCTGAATCTGCAGAGTGGTGGAATCAGCCAAGCCAGGATAAAGAGTGATGAAAAGAATACTTCTGTCTATTTTCTTGATTTTAGTGCTTTCTTCAGCAGTTTATTCTCAGGAAAGTATGGATCAGAGAGTTGCAATAGTTAACCTGTCTAAATCAGAGATTATCTCCAGGAAGCAGCTGGACCAGACCATCAAGGTGCTTCAGCACGCCGGTGTCAACAAGAGCGAGCAGGAAGTGCTTGAGGTGATGGTGGAGGATGTTCTTCTGCGGCAGGCTGCTGAGAAAGAGGGCATCCAGGTGTCCGAAGCCGAGATTCTTTCTGCAATAAGGAAAGAGGTGGGTGCCGGTGCCAATGTTTCTGATGAGCAGCTCAAGGACTTTGTTGAGCAGCGGATGAATGTCAGCTGGACTGTATATTCAGACCGGAGCAAGACCACATTGGCTGTCCAGAGGTATATCAGAAAGGTGAAGGGAAGCAAGCTGGCAAATATTCCGGCTCCTTCCGATGACGAGGTCAAGCGGTTCTACGACGAGAACACAAAGCAGTTCTTCATGCCTAAACGTGTCACACTGGACCATATCTATGTGGATACCCGGGGACTTAACTCTGTTGAGCAGCAGAAGGCCCAGGAACGCATAAACAGCTACAGCAAGCAGATAGGCAAGAGCTCTGCTGAGTTCGATAAGGTGGTTGAGCTTTCCGACGACTCTGCCTCCAAGTATAACCACGGCCGGTTCGGTACTCTGCGGATTGATGATTCCAACAGAAGGAAGTTTTTGGGTGATGATTTCTTTGATACAGTTTTCAATCTGAGCAAGGGATCTATCAGCTCTGTCATCAAATCCAATGTAGGATACCATATTGTGCGGGTTGTAAATGTGGAAGAGCCACGGCTTCTGACATTGAACGAGAAAGTGTCAGACGAGCAGAATATCACTGTCAAGGATACAATTGTCCAGTATCTGACCGCCAGAAAGCAGGATACAGTATTCAAGGAATGTGTCCGCGAAGTGACAGATGACCTGAAGAAAAAAGCGACTATAAAATATTTCTTATAATATGGGTACAATGCACCGGGCAAGGGTTCTTGCGTTTCAGATAATCTACAGCTGGGATTTTTCAAAAAAATCTGATCCAGAACTCTTGTTCAGTTCTGCCAAAGAGTTGTCCCCTGATGAGTTTGACGCTTCCTCCGAGGCTTATGTCAAACTTACTGTCTGCGGCACTCTGGAGAATATCCAGACCGTGGATCAGACTATCAAAGATCATATCAAGAATTGGAATTTTGACCGTATCTCCCGCATCGATCTGGCAATTCTGCGCCTCAGTGTCTACGGGCTTCTGTTTCAGAAGGGCACTGACGGCAAAATAATCATCAACGAGGCTGTGAAGCTGGCTCAGGAGTTCGGAGGCGACGACTCCTATAAGTTTGTGAACGGCGTCCTTGATGCAGTCTATAAAGAAAATGATAAGAATTAAATCAAAGCAGGACATTGCCGGCATCCGGGATTCCGGGGCAATTCTTGCCGCTACTTTCGAAGAGATAAAGAAACATATCGCAGCAGATATGACTACCAAGGATATAGATGACATAGCCCGGGAGTTTGTCCTGGCCCGGGGTGCAAAGCCTGCAGAGCTTGGATATATGGGCTATCCTGCCAGCATATGTGTGTCTGTGAACGAGGAAGTCATCCACGGAATCCCCGGAAAGAGAGTTCTTAAGGATGGGGATATCGTGAGCATGGATTTCTGTGTGGATCTTAAAGGCTACATTTCTGACAGCACCATAACTGTGGGCATAGGCAAGATATCGCCGGAGGCCCGGCAGCTTATGAAGGTGACCGAGGAGTGCCTTTATAAGGGAATAGACAAGGCTGTTGCCGGAAACCGTGTGATTGATATATCCCGGGCAGTTTTCGTACATGCCAAGAAATATAACTACGGCGTGGTCCGGGAATACTGCGGTCATGGTGTGGGTTTCAGCATGCACGAGGAGCCTGCTGTTCCAAACTTTATATCCCGGGGAATAAGCCCCCGGCTGAGAGAGGGGATGGTTATTGCCATTGAGCCTATGATAATGATAGGTAGCGATGAGATTGATGTGCTGGATGATGACTGGACTGTTGTCACAGCCGACAATTCCCTGGCCTGCCATTTTGAGCATACAGTGGCTGTCCACGACGGATATGCCGAGATACTTACCAAGCTTCCCGATTGAAAGGAGAATCACATGAAGGAATTTCTGCCCTACGATGTTGTAAGAAACAATGCCCTCAAGCTGGCATATAAGATGTACAAGGAAGACGGGTTTGTTCCAGATGTGATCTATGTTCCTCTCCGGGGCGGTGCCTACATGGGCAACGTAATAAGCGAATTCTACAAGATGGTTCTTAAAGGAACCGGCCACAAGCCTGTGTTCTATGCCGCAGTGGTTGCCCGCTCCTACACCGATGTGAAGAGCAGGGGAAATGTGGCAGTGGACGGCTGGACCTATTCTCCAGAGAACCTCCGGCCAGGGGACAAGGTTCTGTTCGTGGATGATATCTACGACTCAGGCTACACCATCAACTTCCTGGTCAATTACATCATTTCCAAAGGGCTGAAAAGAGAAGATATAAAAGTTGCTGTACACGACTACAAGGTGCAGGAATATGTGGACAAGGATCTGAATATTATTCCTGACTACTGGTGCCGCAAGCATGTCATCAAGAACCAGTGCGACGAAATCTGGATTCACTACTTAAGCCATGAGCTTGTAGGTCTTACAGATGAGGAGCTTGAGCAGTACTATTACAGCGAGGATCCAGAGCTCCGGAAAGTCTTCTCGGTGCTCAAGCGCTGATTGTTCCGTTGGAGTACAATCCTTCTGAAAGCCCAGGCAAAACAGATTCCTAAAACCACAAAGGTTAAAACCCAAGATATAGGGTAGGAAATATATATTGTCTGCACAATATGGTATTTGGGTATCTGGAACAGGGTGGCTATCCATACCAGCCTGAATATGCAGGCACCGCCCAGGGATACAATCATAGGAGTAACCACATATCCAAGCCCTCTGAGGGAGCCTGTAAACACATCCATAATGCCGCACAGAAGGTATGGCATGGAGACATAGCCCATCCGCAGGGCGCCGGCTGCAATCACATCCTGGTTAGTAGAGTAGATGCCCAGAAGAGGTGAGGCGAAGAGCCAGGCCGATACACCAAGCACAAGCCCGGTGACAATGACACAGCACTGGGTAAGAAAAAGAACCCGGAGTATACGCTTGAAGTTTCCGGCTCCCAGGTTCTGGGATGTGAAGGAGATGGCAGTCTGGGAGAAGGCGTACATGGCAAAATATACATAGCCTTCTATATTCATGGCTGCAGCATTTCCAGCCATGATCACATTGCCGAAGGAGTTCACCGAAGACTGGATAACCACATTGGATATGGAGAAGAGCATCCCATGGAGCCCGGCAGGAACTCCCAGGCGGAATATCAGAGCTATCTGTATGGGGTGGATCTTGAGTCTTGATATTTCCATGTGGACAGCCCCTTTATCCCTCATCATGCAGACTACGATAAGGGCGCTGGCAACCGCCTGGGAGATGACTGTGGCGGCGGCCACTCCAGCCACATCCCATTGGAACTTGATTACAAATATAAGGTTCAGGATGACATTTATTACCCCTGCTACAGTGAGGTAGTAGAGTGGCCGCCGGGTATCTCCCACCGCCCGGAGTATGGCACTGCCGAAGTTGTAGACCAGAGTGAATATGATTCCAAGAAAGTATATCTGCAGGTACTTTGTGGCCAGGTCCAGAACCTGGGGCGGTGTCTTCATCCAGAGCAGGATCTGCCGGGCTCCCAGGACGCCCACCACAGTTATTGCCAGGCCGCCGTACAGGGAGAGGAGCATGGTGGTATGGACTGTTTTGGACAGATCCTCCTTGTTCTGGGCGCCGTAGTACCTGGCCACCAGTATATTTGCCCCTATGGAAAGCCCCAGGAAAAGGTTGAGCATCAGCTTGATGATGGCTCCGTTGGAGCCTACGGCGGCCAGTGAGTTGTCGCCTGCAAACCGGCCGACTACTATGATATCAGCTGTGTTGAACAGGAGCTGCAGAGTGGTGGAGCATATGAGGGGTATGGCAAACAGGCATATCTTCTTAAGAAGAGGACCATGGCACATATCTAT
>JAFXTY010000055.1 GCA_017535435.1 Spirochaetia bacterium
GGGTATGGATTCAAGATAAGGCGGCACGGCGAGGACCTGGAATGGTATCCTGATAAAGAAAATAATAAATTATATAATAATAGGGCTTTTTCTGTTGAAAAATCTTTGGTATCTTTATGTAAGAAAGATGATATCTGGATTCCTGTTGACGAGGTCCAGGGAGAGCTTGTTTTCCGCAGCTGGAAAAATGGCGATTATATCATCACCGGAGGCATAAGGAAAAAGCTTAAGAAGATTTTTTCCGAGTGGCAGGTTCCTGTGGAGATGCGCAGTGCTGTTCCAATAATCTGCGACAGCAGGGGCATCATTGCAGTCTGGGGCAGTCTGTACGGTTACAGAAACCGGGTTTCAGACCTTATCAGACTGGAAAGCAGGGCCGGTGAAGAAAGGGAAGTATATATTTTAAAGGTAAGGCAGGATTGAATGTCAGACAACGAAAACGAAGAAAAAGATAAAAATAAAGAGCCGGAAATCGGAAAAGAGCCGGAACAGGGCAAGGATAAAGCTCCAGATCAGGAGGAGAATCAGAACCAGCAGGACGAAGGTCCCATGTTCATCTTCCGCGGCGGCGGTTCAGGACCTCTTAAAATGGGATTCAACAACAGGTTCGCATTCTTCATCCTCACATCCCTCATTATCATGTTCCTCTTCATGTTTGTGTTCAATGGCGGTGAAACTGCCATGGAGGAGATTTCCTATTCAACATTCCTCAACTACCTGGATAACAAAGCTGTAGAAAGTGTTAAAATTGTAGATAACGAGGAGATACAGGGTTACCTTACAAATGTTTCTGGTCAGCATACTGCATTCAAGACTCGTATCCCTTACTTTGACGACAAGCTTCTGGACCGTCTGGAGGAGAACGGCGTAAAGATCACCGGTGATGTGAAGAACATGACCACTTACCGTCTCCTTGTTGATGTGGTTCCATGGCTTATCGGTCTTACATTCATCTGGTTCATGTTCCGCAACATGAGCGGGAGCAACAAGGCCATGGGCTTTGGAAAGAGCAGGGCAAAGCGGTACGACTCCAATGGCAAGAAAGTTATGTTTGCCGATGTTGCAGGCCAGGACGAGGCCAAGTATGAGCTTGAGGAGGTTGTTGACTTCCTTAAGAACCCGAAGAAATTCACAGATATCGGTGCCAAGATTCCTAAGGGCGTGCTCTTGGTGGGTATGCCTGGAACAGGAAAGACACTTCTGGCAAAAGCTATTGCAGGCGAGGCCGGTGTTCCGTACTTCCATATGTCAGGATCTGACTTTGTGGAGATGTTCGTAGGTGTAGGTGCCAGCCGCGTAAGAGACCTTTTCGAGCAGGGGCGGAAGAACG
Source organism: Spirochaetia bacterium (assembly GCA_017535435.1). Classification (GTDB taxonomy): domain Bacteria; phylum Spirochaetota; class Spirochaetia; order CADAEX01; family CADAEX01; genus CADAEX01. The sequence goes on from JAFXTY010000055.1 coordinate 1,331, forward strand.
CACCTTGTATTATTTTCATAGACGAGCTTGATGCTGTAGGACGCACCAGAGGTGCAGGCTACGGCGGTGGACACGACGAGCGGGAGCAGACCCTCAACCAGATGCTGGTGGAGATGGACGGCTTTGACTCAAAGGATGGCGTCATCATCCTGGCGGCAACAAACCGCCCCGATGTCCTGGATCCGGCTCTGTTGCGCCCAGGCCGTTTCGACCGGCAGGTTGTGGTGGATATGCCCGACGTTAAGGAACGGGAAGCTATATTCAGGCTCCATGCATCCAAGATTCCTATTGACGGCGAAGTGGATATGGAGCGGCTGGCAAGGGCAACCCCAGGCTCATCCGGTGCCGAGATTGCCAATATGGTTAACGAGGCAGCTCTCTTTGCCGCCCGCAAAAACAAGAAGAAAGTTACTATGGAGGACTTCGAGGAGGCCCGGGATAAAGTCATGATGGGTGTTGCCCGGAAATCCAAGGTCATCACTGATGATGACAAGAAAGCAACTGCATTCCACGAGGCTGGACATGCATTGCTCCATTACTTCCTTAAATACTCCGATCCGCTCCACAAGGTTACAATCATACCTCGCGGCAGGGCTCTGGGTATGGCTATGTCGCTGCCAGAGAAGGACAGCTATTCCCGGAACAAGATGTGGCTCAAGGACCGTATCAAGATCTGTCTTGGCGGTTATATCGCAGAGCAGATGATATATGGCTGGACCACCACAGGTACCCAGAACGATCTTCAGCAGGCTGCACAGCTGGCACGTAAGATGGTTTGCGAGTGGGGTATGAGCGATATCCTTGGACCTGTTGCATTCGGTCAGGAGGATGAACCTATCTTCATAGGCAGAGAGATTGCACAGCGTAAGGATTATTCCGAGGCTACAGCCCAGGCTATAGACAACGAGGTAAAGCATATTATCGACGACTGCTTCCAGGATGCCCAGAGAATCCTTCATGAGAACAGGGATAAGCTTGAGCTTCTGGCTGATACATTGTTTGAGAAAGAGACCCTGGATGATGCGGAGATCAGAGAACTTCTCCATCTCCCTAAGAAAGAGGAAGAACCGGCAAAGGCATGATCAGAAAGACTATCTTATTCCTTATATTAGCTATTCTGGTTTTAGCAGGATGCAAATCTAAGGATAATAACGAGGAATATGTTTACCAGAGGGATCCCGATGTGGCAGGAACTGTGGAGAAGCATCTGGAGAAGGATGCCCCCTTTGCGGCCCTGCAGGAGATTCTTTACATAGACAATTCCAAGGATAAGATTTATGACAAGGCACGCTCCGAGGGAATTCTGGAGAGCTGCCGTCAGACCATATATGAACGGATCAAGTCCGATTATGACAAGGCATTGGAGGAGAAGAAATACGATAAGGTTATCTCCATCTATTTCTCCCTTCTTGCCATAGAGAAGACATCTCTTATCGGCGACCCCGATATAACACAGCTCTATCTTCAGGCCGCAGAGAACGATTACGAAAAAGAGAATTATATCTCTGCGCTGTATAAATTCTATAAGTATCTCAATTTCACCAAGCCATCCCAGGAGCTTCTGGTCAAGTATGGCGATCTTTCGGTGACCCAGAACAACCGTTATATGCTTAAGCTTATAGCTGCCAGCATGGGCGATTGCGACAAGAAGAAAGAGTATATCGGTGTTCTTGATAAGCTTTCCACTCCGGCCGAGATGATGAAGGGAACTGTCACTATCTGGGTCAACAAAGGAACCAAGCTCCAGTATGGAGTAGGGGTGCCGGACCGGTCAATCGGAAGTGGTTTCTTCATCGACAAGCGTGGCTATGTGATCACCAACTACCATGTTATAGAGAGCGAGGTTAACCCTGAGTACGAGGGCTATTCCAGACTTTTTATCCGTCTCCCCGATGCAGTGGGATCCAGGGTTCCTGCCAAGGTTGTGGCCTGGGATCCGATTTTTGATATTGCCCTGCTTAAGACCGAGATTGATCCTGAGTATATATTCAACTTCAGCCTGGACAACAGCTATAACCCGGGAGACCGCATCTATGCCATCGGTTCCCCTGGTGGTCTTGAGAACACTATCACTGCAGGTATTGTCTCTGCCGGACAGCGTAAGTTCCTGCCGTTGGGCGATGTGCTCCAGGTGGATGTTCCGGTCAACCCTGGAAACTCAGGTGGCCCGCTTATCAACGACAAGAATGAGGTTATCGGAGTAGTATTTGCCGGAATCCCACGGTTCCAGAACATAAACTTTGCTATTCCTTCCCACTGGGTGATGGATCTTCTTTCCGGCATGTATGAGGGAGGGCAGGTGGTTCATTCCTGGCTCGGCCTTTCCATGTACGAGAAAAACAATACTCTGGAGGTCCTCTATGCTATTCCAGGCGAGAGCGGATGTGTGGCAGGGCTCCAGAACGGCGATATCCTTAAGACTATCAACGGCATTGAGATCAAGACTATAACCCAGGTGCATAAGATTCTTAATTCCCTTGCTCCAGACACCCTCCTTTGCATAGGCTGGGAACGGAACGGCAAGAGTGAGACCAGCTATATAGCCACCAAGAAACGGCCCCGCAAAGCCATGGATATAGCGCTGCGCAAAGACAGTAAGAAGAATATCATGCTGCCTCTGTTCGGTATGCAGGTGGAAAGCACCGGTAACTATGTGTTTAAAGAGGGATATGTGATAAAGAAGGTCTACCAGGGCCTTCCTGCTTACGAGGCAGACCTTTCTGCCAACGACCCCTTCTCCCTCCGGGGCTGGAAGTATGACAGCAGGCAGCGTTATGTTGCTATGCAGATCTATGTCAAGAAGAAAAAGGCTGGCTTTATGGAGACCGGGCTTCAGCTGGCTGCTTACTTAGATGACAACAACCTGATATAATTATTGCGTATGGATACAAAGCGGATAAGGAACTTTTGCATCATAGCTCATATAGACCACGGTAAATCCACACTGGCAGACCGCTTTATAGAGAAGGCTGCCCTGGTGGACAGCCGTACCTCCATGAACCAGATCCTTGATAACATGGATATAGAGCGGGAGAGGGGAATCACCATAAAATCCCAGGCTGTAACCCTCAAGTACACAGCCAAGGATGGGCAGGAGTATGTGCTCAACCTGGTTGACACCCCAGGTCATGTGGACTTCTCCTACGAGGTTTCCCGGGCCATCTCTTCCTGCGAGGGGGCTCTTCTCCTTATAGATGCCACCCAGGGTGTGGAAGCCCAGACATTGGCCAACATGTATATGGCTATCGACCACAACCTGGAGATTATCCCTGTCATCAACAAGATAGATCTTCCCAGCGCAGATATCGAGGGAGTGAAGTACCAGATCGACCATGACCTGGGACTTGATTCCGACATGGCTGTACTTGTGTCGGCAAAGACAGGGCAGGGGGTGGACGAGCTCTTCGAGGCTATAATCCAGTATATCCCGGCTCCTGCACCGGCCAAGGATGACAAGCTTAGGGCCCTTATCTTCGACTCTCACTACGACCCGTACCGGGGCGTAATAGTCAATATCCGTGTATTCTCAGGCATGATCAAGGCTGGCCAGACCATCAAGTTCATGATATCAGGCGGCACCTACCGGGTGGAGGAGACAGGCCTTTTCAAGATAAACCTGGAGAAGAACGAGGGTCTTATGGAAGGGGATGTAGGCTACATTAATGCAGGCATCAAGAATATCTCAGATGTCCATATCGGCGACACCATAACCTTGGCCGACGACCCGGCCCCAGATCCTCTGGAGGGCTTCAAGGAGGTCAAGCCTGTTGTATTCTCATCCATCTATCCTGTGGATTCCAACGACTACGAGGAGCTCCTTGCAGCTATTGAGAAGCTTAAGCTGAACGATGCTTCCCTCATCTACGAGAAAGACTCATCATCGGCCCTGGGCTTCGGCTTCAGGTGCGGTTTCTTAGGTCTTCTGCACCTTGAGGTGATTCAGGAGCGGATAGAGCGGGAATTTGACCTTTCAATAGTATTCACATCTCCTTCGGTAATGTACCATGTGTACCTTAAGAGCGGCGAGATGCTTAAGATAAACAACCCTATGGATTTCCCCGATCCAGTGAGCATAGACTACTGCGAGGAACCATATATCGCAGCCTCCATCATAACACCCTCTGAATACCTGGGACCTATCATGACCCTGTGCATGGAGAAGAGGGGAGTGCAGACCTCCATGAACTATCTGGACCAGAAGCGGGTTGAGGTTATATACGACATGCCTCTTGCCGAGGTTCTTTTCGATTTCTACGACCGGCTTAAATCCATAAGCCGCGGCTATGCCTCCTTCGACTATGAAATCCAGGGCTTCAAGCCTACAAATCTTGTCAAGCTGGATATCCTGGTGAACGGAAGCCCTGTGGATGCCCTTTCCATGTTGGTTTTCAAGGACAGCGCTGTGGATAAGGCAAGACATGTATGCAAGAAGCTTTGCGACGAGATTCCACGGCACCAGTTCAAGATTCCTATCCAGGGCGCCATAGGGAGCACCATAATTGCCCGGGAGACTATAAGTGCATACCGGAAGGATGTGACAGCCAAGTGCTACGGCGGCGATATCTCCCGTAAGAGAAAGCTCCTTGAGAAGCAGAAAGAGGGAAAGAAGCGCATGAAGGTAGTAGGCAATGTGGAATTGCCACAGAGCGCATTCCTGGCTGTCCTTAAGACAGAAGAGAACGACTGATTCCTTAAATTACTGATTTTTATACTGTACTGTCTCTGTACTTTTGTATTCCAGCTCAATGCCTGCCATCTTGAGCATGGCCTCCGATTCCTCGGCCACATGATAGCGCTGCTGGCATACCACCCGCTTGATACCGCAGTTTATTATAAGCATAGTGCAGGTGCGGCATGGGGTCATACGGCAGTACAGGGTACCTCCCTCTATAGAGATACCCCGTTTTGCCGCCTGGCAGATTGCATTCTGCTCTGCGTGCACTGTGCGTACACAATGCTGAGTGATATGGCCATCCTCGTGGATCATCTTCTTCATCTGGTGTCCTACCTCGTCGCAGTGGGGCAGGCCGGCGGGGCTTCCTACATAGCCGGTCACCAGTATCTGGTGGTCCTTTGCTATTACACAGCCGCTTTTGCCTCTGTCGCAGGTTGCCCGCTTGGAGATGGCATCCATTACCTCAAGAAAATAATCATCCCAGGAAGGCCTGTTGTCACTCATATTATTACCTCACGCAATCGGAGCAAAGAGCTTCCATGTCTTTTCGCCCTTGCGGTCCAGGTGATGTCTTGATTCGATGAACCGTACTGTTCCGGATGAACCCCGGAGAATGATTGTCTTGGTGGAAGCCATGTTATGGCCGAAGAAGCGGACACCGTTCAGAAGCTCACCATCGGTTACGCCTGTTGCTGCGAACATAACATCCTGGGTCTGAACCAGGTCGTCGATAGTAAGAAGGCGGAGAGGATCCTTTCCAGCCATCTTTGCAGCTCTCTCAAGCTCGCCGTCCTTCATAGGATGGAGCCGTCCCTGGAACTCGCCGCCGATTGCCTTAAGTGCAGCTGCTGCCAGCACACCTTCCGGTGCGCCGCCGGTGCCGATCATCATGTCGATACCGCTTTCAGGGAAGCCGCAGGATACTGCAGGAGCTACGTCGCCGTCAGAAATAAGCTTGATTCTGGCACCGCAGGCTCTGGCCTCTTATATAATCTCTTTATGCCGTGGCCGGTCCAGAACTACAACTGTTATATCGCCTACGCTCTTGTCCAGAGCCTTGGCAGCAGCCTTCAGGTTCTCTGTGACAGAGGCGTCCAGGAAGATTTTGCCTTTGCACTTCGGGCCGGCTGCAATTTTATCCATATACATATCAGGAGCATTCAGCAGAGTTCCCTTTGGAGCCATAGCCAGGGTAGTGATTGCACCAGGCATACCCTTTGCCACCAGGTTGGTTCCCTCCAGTGGGTCTACAGCGATGTCCACAGCAAAGTCACCCTCGTCCCATTTTCCAACTTTCTCTCCAATGTAGAGCATCGGTGCCTCGTCCATCTCGCCTTCGCCGATTACTACGGTTCCTGCGATACTTACAGAGTCAAACATAGCACGCATTGCCTCGGTGGCAGCGCCATCTGCAGCTATCTTGTCCCCTTTTCCCCACCAGCGGGCACTGGCAATAGCCGCATACTCGGTAATACGAGCTATTTCCATAGAGAACTCTCTGTTCATCTTTTCCATATAAAATACCCCTCTTATTAATTATATGATATAAATAATAATATCTCATAGTTGGCTATCTGTCAAACCAACAGAACAATCTATTAAGGTTTTTTATGCTTTGCCGATAAAAAATATAAAGGTGTCTCTATATGAGTAAAAAGCTTTTATTTGTATTAACATTTATATTTGTCTCAACATTGGCGATGGCTGCAACCACTTATACTATGAGGAAGGGGGACAACCTCTCCACGGTAGCCCAGAAATACGGGGTTTCTGTATCTGATATCATCAAGGCCAACAATATAAAGAATCCAAATAAAGTGAATGTGGGAACCAAGCTGGTGATCCCGCCCAAGACCAAGAAATACACAGTCCAGAAGGGCGACACCCTGACCGGAATTGCAAAAAAGTTCGGTACTACAGTAGCAGCTCTCAAGAGCACCAACAATATCAAGGACACTGATAAGCTCTATATAGGCAAAGTGCTGGTCATCCCTGGGGGAAACACTTCAAACACAAACATAAAGCCAGCCGTAAATACAGCACAGAAGCCAGCTCCTAAGCCATCAACCAAGCCGGCAACATCTTCAAAGCCTGCAACACAGGCGAAGAAGACCACCCCTGTCAACGAGAAAGCTCCATATTTCTGGCCTGCAGAGGGTCCAAGGGAACCCCTTACCGGCAAACTCAAGGGAACTATGATATCTGCAGACAAGAATGCAGTGATCCACTCTGTATCCACCGGAACTGTCAAATATGTAGGGCAGTATAGGGGAATGGGCCAGGTGATCCTGGTGGAGAACAACAGCGGTTATATTTATATCTACGGTGGAAATGAGGATACCATGGTCAACATCGGCGACAAGGTAAGCCCTGGAACCGAACTTGGTATTCCTCTTGCAAATATGGAGACAGGCAAATCTATCGTCTATTTCTGTGTATGGAAGGATGGTAATCCTGTGGATGAGCGCAAGGCTCCAAGAACCTAAGCCTCTTCCTGCTTTACTTCTGCTTTAACTTCTTTTTTCCCGAAAAGTTTCTTAAAGAAGGCTTTTATGGCAAGCCATATCCGGACAAAAATATTCTTCCTGCGCAGCTTCTGAAGCTTCTTGTAGGCCTCTGCCAAGTCGGCATCGTCAAATGCAAGGCGATGCACATTCTCGTCAATCTCTATGGCCAGCATATCGGCCTTGTCGTGTATCTCAAGTATAGTGGCGCTTATCTTGGTCCATCCCAGCTTCTTTGCTGCAGTAAGTCTGCGGTAGCCTGCAATCAGCTCCATCTTCGAGTTAAGGATGATAGGGTTGAGCTGGCCGATCTTATCAAGGCTTTCCATAAGTGATGTAAGGTCGCCTTCATCTTTCCGGGCTCTTTTCTTGATGATTATATCTTTGATATTGACCTGCACAGCATACTCCTTTCTTTTATTATAGCAGTGGAGTTATAAGTTGTCAAAAAGATTCTCCTGCAGCCTCTGGAGAAGTTCTGTGTTACGCTGTTTCTCGAACCTGTGGAGGGTGCAGAAGGACTTGGGCTCGGTGCCGGATATGAATATCTCTTTCCGCTGGCCATCGGTGCAGTCTGCTGTCGGAATCATGCCCGACTTGCTGCATACAGTGACCTCTGTGATACCTGCAGGGCGGGGGAAATCAGTGGGCGGCATCTGCTGGGAGTTTGCCAGGTGGATATCCTTCATCACATTTGCCCATACAGGACCTGCTGCAGTTGCTCCAGTCTGGTTGAGGCCCAGAGAGTTGCCCGGCATATCAAAGCCGAACCATACTGCTGTTGTGATATATGGAGAGAAGCCCACAGTCCATGCATCGGACCAGTTCTGGGTTGTTCCTGTCTTTCCTGCAAACGGCATAGGGAATCCTCCCACAGCCCGTCTTCTGTTGGCCAAGGTTCCAGTCTCGACTGTGCTCTTGAGAAGATCCACCATGATATATGCGGCCTGTGGAGAGAGAATCTGCCGCTTGTCTCCAGCCTCGCGCTGCTCGACACGCAAGTCCTTCTCCGGCTCGAACAGAATCTTTCCGTTCCTGTCCTCGATAAAGCGGATTCCTATAGGAACCACCTCTTTTCCCTGGTTGGCAAAGGTTGCGAATGCCCGTGCCATCTGGATTGGTGCTATACCTATAATACCCAGTCCCAGAGGATATTTCCTCGGGAATGTCTTGGCTATCTGTGCAGGGTCGTTTATACCCAGAAGTCTTGAGGCCCGGTTGATAGCCGCATCAAAGCCCACCATGTCCAGAACCTCTATGGAAGGGACGTTCATGGAGTTGGAGAGGGCTTCCCGCACAGTGGCGGTACCCTGCCATTCGCCCAGGAAGTTAAGGGGTGTATATGGAGAGCCGTCGTCGTTTATAAAGGCCATAGGCTTGTCCAGAAGCATGGTGGCCGGGGTTATTATACCCTTGGAGATAGCTGCGGAGTAGTAGAGCGGTTTGAAGGAAGAGCCAGGCATTACCTTTGCCTGCACAGCCCGGTTGAACTTCTTTACCTCGAAGCCGCTTCCACCCACCATAGCCTTTATGTGGCCTGTCTCGTTCTCAAGTATTATCAGAGCTCCCTCGATAGTAGTCTTGTTCAGCTTTGCCTGCCCCTTGGAGTAAGAGAACCTGGATATGAAGTTGATATCATCAGCATCGAAGAGCAGTGACACAGTCTCCAGAATAGGGGTTATCTCCTCCTGGAATATGCGGTTTGAATATTTGCGCTGCTGCACACCGGTAGCTCTGATGGCATCGATGTTGTAGAGCAGGGACAGAGCCTCCACTATAGGAGCGAACTCCTTGTCCACATAGCTGGTGCGGTTTCCACTGCTCTCCTGATATTTCTTATTGAAGTTATATATACCATCCTGCATATATTTGTCTGCAGTCTTCTGATAGCTTAAGTCCAGGGTGGAATGAATGATAAGACCATCCCGCAGGTAGTCCATCTTTCCGAAGAGCATATCCTCCAGCTCTTGCCTGATATACTCGCTGAAGTATGGAGCCTTGTCGTTCTTCACCAGATAAGCGTTCTCGCTGGTGGAACGGAGCGGATCATAGATATCGTTCCAGTACTGCTCGAAGGAGAGGTCTGTAGCCTCCTGGGTCGCGTAGTTGGAGCGTACAATCTGATCCAGAACCTCCCGCTGCAGAACCTTGGCTCTGTTAGGATGCTTAATAGGGGAATAGCGGGCCGGGTTTGCCAGCTGGATAACCAGGATGGCAGACTCGGCAATGCTAATATTACGTGCCGAATGCTTGAAATAGAACTGGGATGCAGCCTCCACGCCATAGGTGGTGTGACCGAAGTAGGATTCGTTCAGGTACATCTCCAGAATCTCGTTTTTAGTCAGATTCTTCTCCAGCTGGAAGGCCCACCAGAGCTCTATAAGCTTTCTTTTTATAGTCTTGAGGGACCGGTTTGCATAGTTGGCTCCAGCCACCTGCTGGGTGATAGTGCTTCCACCGGACACATACTTGTTGAGAGCAATATTCAGGGCAGCCCGGACTGTTCCCTTGAAGCTGAAACCCTTGTGCTGGAAGAAATTCTTATCCTCTCTGGTTATTATGGCGTAGATAAGCTCCTTTGGAAGCTCGTCCACAGGGATTATGTCCCGCTTCTGCTCGGCGAAGAACTCGGTTATGACATCGCCGTGGATATCCAGAAGTGTGGATGGAAGGGAAGGCTGGAATTCCTTCAGCATGTCTGCTTCTGTCACATGGCGGTTTTCGGCATGAAGAACACCGAAACCGAATCCTACGGCGATACAGCCTACTGCGATGCAGATAATGAAAAATATGATGAAGAATTTGCTTGCCCGTGAAAAACCCATATATAGATAATTTATAAAATATATAGACAATAATCAAGCATATATCAATCATTGCGGAGTAGGCCGTAATACACGGTGCACAAATATAAGCCAGCAGAAGCCATCCCTGCGGCAGTGCCCACTGGAGGCATTGCGCTCTGCAGCAACAAGCACACCACACTCGAAAGAATAAGAGTGTGGCTTATGCTTGTCTGCATGGGTACGCACTGGCCGACAATGGGTACTGCAAGCAGGGGCAGTTTCTGCTGGCGTTTTATTAGGATATAGTGTATTATGGATACGGAGGCGTGTATGAGCAGAGTTGTATGTCCTTGGGACCTGATTATTTCATTTGTTACAGATGCATTCAAAGGCTATGGTGTGCCAGAGGAGGATGCAAAGATATGTACCGATGTCCTCCTGGAGTCGGACCGCAGGGGCATAGAGAGCCACGGCTGCAACCGCTTCAAGCCTATATACCTGGATAGAATCAAGGCTGGTATCCAGAATCCTGTCACCAATATGGAAATACTCAAGGAGACCGAGACCACTGCTGTAATTGATGGCCACGACGGCATGGGGCAGGTCATAGGATATAAATCCATGCAGATGGCTATAGACAAGGCCAAGAAATACGGCATGGGAATGGTTGTTGTACGCAACTCCTGCCACTACGGCATAGCCGGCTACTACGCAACCCAGGCCGCAAAACAGGGCTGCATCGGCATCACCGGCACCAACGCCCGCCCGTCTGTGGCACCAACCTGGGGCGTTGACGGCATGTTCGGCACCAACCCCCTTACAATAGGCATCCCTACCGACGAAGACTTCGACTTTGTAATAGACTGTGCCACCTCCATAACACAGAACGGCAAGATAGAGTACTATATCCGTACCGGTGAGCCGGTGCATCAGGGTACAGTGATAACCAAGGATGGCAAGGAATACTCCGGCGACCCGGACCAGGCCCTCAAGATGATCCGCAAAGGCGATGCAGCCCTCCTCCCGCTGGGAGGTGCAGGGGAGGCACTGGGCGGCTACAAGGGCTACGGCTATGCCATGGTCGTCGAACTTCTTTCCTCTATACTGCAGGACGGCGCCTATGGTGAGATGCTGGTAGGAAAGGATCCTGTAGGAAAGCCGGGCCCATACCATCTAGGCCACTTCTTCATCGCCATAGACACAGGCCACTTCCTGGGCGAGGAGCTGGCCCGGAAGAAGGCGGGGGAGATCATACGCAAGGTACGGAACTCCACCAAGGCGCCGGGTGCGGAGCACATCTTCACCGCCGGGGAGAAGGAATGGAAGGTATGGCAGGAGCGCAAGGACAAGGGCGTTCCTATAACAGAGCCTGTCCAGAAGGAGCTTTCAGCTGTCCGGGACGAACTGGGGCTCAAGCAGTACATCTTCCCCTGGGAAAAATAACAAATTTTTCATTGACTTTTCATTAACTGTTTATCCTCTTTTCTGGTTTAATTTGTGAAATTAAGACAAAAGAGGTAAATTATGGAAAACAACAAATTATTATTCGCAGTATTCACAATCTGTGTTGTGATTCTTGTTCTTTTGGTGGTGCAGATGTGCATCCTTATTCCTATGGCAATGCACAGTGGTCATAATCATATGCATCATCCGGTGATTAACTCAGCTCCTGCACAGGCTCCATCTTTCGGCGGTCATCACTGCTGTCCCCCACGTTTCTGGTGCCATCCCCACAAGATGATGCCTCCTAAGCCAGGTGTCCTTCCAAAGGCTCCGGCAGAACCGCAGGCAAAGGCTGCTCCAGAACCTAGCAAGTAAGACTGAGTCCTCCATCAGTCATTCTCCTTTTTTTGCCGATGTGTCCACGAGGGTGCATCGGCTTCTTTTTGATTATAAGATCAGATAAGGTACAGTGAAAACAGAGACATTCTTGTAGGTTTCAAGCTCTTTCATCAGCCGTTGGGTGGTCTGGTTATGCAGCGGCTTTTTCAGCGGATTCATGACAACCAGCATGCCCATCATGATTACCAGACTGCGGCGTGGACCAAGCTTCTCCGCCTCTCTCTCCACATGCTTGAGCAGAACTTCATTCATGTTCCGGTAAGGGGTGATCTCATAACGGAAGACCGCATTGATGCCAAGCTCCTCGATGGAGGCCTTAAGAGCTTCAGCCCGTTCTTTGCTGTCAGTTATATGATATAGCTCAATCTCTGTGAAGCCGCATCCCAGGGCGCAGTCTAGGGTTTTAAGGAAAGAGCGGTTCAGGGACTGTATCGGAAGGATAACCTTGCCGGAAGAGGCGGTGTGAATGACTTCCTTTGCCTTCTGAATGGAGTCGATTTTGAGGTCTGCGGCAACAACATCATAATGCTCCTTGATTTTCCGCATCATGTATACTAGTCCGATGATGCAGACCAGTGTGACCCAGGCTCCGCTGAGGAACTTCATGATGATAATTACAATCAGAGTGATGCCGGTGACAATTGTTCCGAATCCATTTATTATAGCTTTGATCTGCCAGCCGTGATTCCTTTTCCTCACCCAATGGACCAGCATTCCGTACTGGTTTAAAAGGAAGGAGATGAATACACCGCTTGCATAGAGTGGAAGCAGAAGATGCTGATCTCCGTTGAAAGAGAAAACCAGAATCGAAGAGGAAGCGAACAGGAACAGAATACCGTTGGAGAAATTCAACCGTGCACCGCGGGTAACCAGCCTGCGGGGAAGGAAGCCATCTTTGGCCATCAGCGCTGTTAAAAGAGGCATTCCTGCATAGGCTGTATTGGCGGCCAGGGCAAGAATGATCACAGTCATAATCTGTACCACAAAGTACATGGCGCTGCCGTGTCCGAAGACTGCCCCTGCCAGCTGGCTCACTGCAGTGGCTTTGCTGTCCGGCTGAATCTGATATAGGTTGATAAGAGCGCTTACTCCGAAGAAAACCAGTGCCACAAATCCTGCCATGGCATAGAGGACTACTTTCGCATTCTTGACAGTGGGCTCCTTGAAGTTCGGGACTCCGTTGGAAACCGCTTCTACACCGGTAAGGGCTGTACAGCCTGAGGCAAAGGCCCGCAGCAGGACGAACATAAGGGTATCTCCTGTCTGCTGTACTACCACAATCTGCTGCTCTGGAGTGTACAGACCCAGCGAATACTTTATAAGGCCGGTGATGATCAGTGAAATCATCGTAAGGATGAAAACATATGTAGGCACTCCGAACATCACGGCAGATTCCCGGAGACCCCGCAGGTTTCCCCATGTCAGCAGAGATATGATTGCGAAAGCTAAAAGCGCTTTGTATCGGATTAACTCAGGAAAAGCAGATGTGATTGCCGCAGCCCCTGCACAGGCACTTACAGCCACTGTCAGAACATATCCTATAATGAGTGCTCCCCCTGCGACCAGCCCAGGTGTCTGACCCAGATTCTCATGGGCGACAATGTAGGCTCCACCTCCCTGAGGATAGGCGTTTATAGTCTGGCGATAACAGAAGATCAGGATTACAAGCAGACCTATGATAGCGGCTACGACCGGAAGGAAGAATTGGTAGGAAAGCATACCCAGAACAGGAATAAGGACCAGGAGTATCTCCTCTCCGGCATAGCTTACAGAAGATATGGCATCGCTGGCGAAGACAGGAATTCCCCAGAAGATGTTGAATTTCTCGTTCCCCAGTTCCGAGTCGGCCAGCGTTGTGCCGAGCATCAGGTGCTTCAGCTTTTTGATCATTGTAACGGTTTCACCTTAGTTTCTGCAAAATAATGCTTTATTATATCATCAGATTGATGAATGCGCAAATTAAAATTTTCTTTATTAATTATCATGCTCTGTGTCCTCCTATCTGCTGGTTCCGCTCCCGGGCGGTGGCTCCCTCTGTATAATCGCTCATCTTCAGTATGGCATTCTTGCCGAATCTGCCCTGTATGCTGAGCATGGCGTTCTGGAGGGAGCGCTCCCGCCGCTGGGCAGCCACATCTGTAAAGAGGTCTGGCAACTCCTCCTTCTGGTCTATAACTGTATCTGCAGACACATTTATTCGCCGTATCAGGAAGGCAGGGTCTGCAATCTGGTCAAATATATCAAGTATTCCTTTTGTTATCCGGTGCAGGGATGCAGTGTGGCTGCCCAGGTGCACAAGGCCGTGGTATGCCATAGGGACAGGGGTGCTGCTTTTATCGTATGAGATGTAAAGGGAGAACTGCTCCGAAGCCAGGTTCTTTGCCACCAGATCCTGGGCCATATCCTCTGCCATTTCCCGCACCACCAGCCTGGCCTTGTCATGAGGGTAGGGGTGATGCAGCACCTGGCCGGAACAGAGGCTTCGGGATGAGCTTCTATAGTTTTTTATGTGGGCTATGGTGCAGTTCTCAAGGCCCCAGGCATGGTCTATAAGAATCTCTGCGTCTATGCCGAAAAGCTTGTAGAGCATAGCCTCGTTCTGCAGGGATTTCAGGGCGATGTCACCCATGGTGCACATGCCATGCCTCTCAAGCCGGGCTGCTGTCCCATGGCTTATGCGCCAGAAGTCAGTTATGGGCCGGTGCTCCCACAGAGTTTTCCGGTAGCTTTCCACAGTGAGCTCAGCAATCCGCACCCCGTTCCTGTCCGGTGGCGAATGCTTGGCCACTATGTCCATGGCAACCTTGCACAGATAAAGATTTGGGGCAATGCCTGCCGTGGCTGTTATCCCGGTCTCTGCCAGAACATTCTTTATCACGGTGCGGAGCAGGGTCTGGGCATCGGTATGGTACAGGGAAAGGTATGATGTGGCATCGATGAACACTTCGTCTATGCTATAGACATGGATGTCGTCGGGGCTGAAGTATTTTAAGTAGATGCCGTAGATGCGGGCAGAGTACTCCATGTACAGGGCCATGCGGGGCACTGCAGTTATGTACTCAAGCTTTCTGCCGGTGCGGGCCTCAATCTCTCTTGCTTTCTGCACCACCTCGAAAAGCCGGCATCGTCCCTTGAGCCCCTGGGCTTTGAGGGAAGGGGTCACCGCCAGGCAGATAGTCTTCTCTGTCCGGGATACATCAGCCACCACCAGGTTCGCAGTCAGGGGGTCCAGTCCCCGTTCCACACATTCCACCGAGGCGTAGAAGGACTTGAGGTCTATGGCAAAATATACGCGCTCCATGGTTCAAGCATAGAGCAAGCGGTGTGTCATACAGTGATACACAAAATATATTCCCAGCAAAAAGGCACCCCTGCTCGGTAAACAGCCTAGGCTGTAACACCGCCAGGGATGCCTTTTTGCTGGGTTCATACTTGCTGTTGTATGTTATTTCTGGTAAATCTGCTGAAGTTCTTCTTTGATAGAATTCTTCTTTGATTTAAGAGGAAACAGGAAGCTCCGTTTCTCCCTTAGTGCTTCATGCCGTTTCCTCAACTGCTCCTTGAGAAGCTCATACTTGATCTCCATCTGCTTTTCCTTGGCAAATTCCTTGATTCGGGTCGAAATCTTGAAGGTGTAGCATACATCGATGGTGAACACCCCATAAAAGAAGCCGATGACAAAGCAGAATGACAGATGTCCTGTGAACCAGTAGAGCCATTCCAGTATCCGAGGATGTATCAGGAAGTAGTATACTGCGCTCAATATGTACCAGTAGAATGTGTACTGGAGGCAGATGATGCCCTGTATATTGAACTTGTTTTTACTGTAATCCCACAGCTTTATATGCATTCCTTTTATAAAGATGAGGCCTGCTATATATTCCATGGCTGTTATGCACAGAGCCATCATGATAAAGAGTATTGTTTCCCGGATCCACCGTTCTGAGACCCCTGAAACATTGATAAAAGATAGTGAGAAGAGGGTACAGAGACTTAAGCCGTACAATGGAAGGTAAGGGCCGTTCAGAAAACCCGGGTTCAACCATTTCCGTTCTGGATTGTTTTTAGAGAAAAAACGACGCCAGAATAACTCAATACCCCAGCCGAAAAGGCTGCCGACAAAGAAAAGAAATGTGAGTACCAGAAAAATGCTCATGGAATAATGATATGAACATAAGTTTCATTTGTCAACTTCATCAAATATGCCGGCATCGCGCCTGTGCTCCACGATGCGGTAGTAGAGATAGCGCATAAGCAGGGTGGAGGGGAACCAGCACAGAGCCAGGAGCACGGTGAAGATGAAGCCTTTAACCAGAATACGCATATTTATGATGAACGATACATCGTACCCCTTGTTAAAGAGATAGAAGTAGAAAGGCTGCAGGATATGCTCCTGGCTCCAGGCCATGACAGGGGTGTATATGAGATAGAACACCGCCAAAGGTAGAAGGAAAAGGGCCAGAGCCCAGCGGAAGTAGAGCCTGAAGTTCCTGTCCCTGAAGTCTATCACAAGAGTTGCCAGCTTGTTATTTAAGGTGCTGGATTATGCTGATTCTGAACCCGGAGGGGGAGATCATCATGGCAGCTTTGGAAGTCTTTGTATCTACGGTTTCCTCGCCGTAGAGATTCTTGAACCCATGCTTCTGAAGTATTTTATATGCCTCATCAAAATTGTCCACGTTCATGCGGATGCCTACCATATCGCAGGGAATATCGGCATCTGACTGCAGCAGGTCCAGATGGAAGCAATTGGCATTCTTCATGCGGATGATCTTGTCATTCCTGTCGGCAATCTCGATTCCATCTTTTGTATGGCTCCTTTCAAAGCCTAATTCCTCAAAGACCTTGACAATATCATTGGCTTGCTTTGTATCAATGAACGGGTCAAATGATGTGATTTTCATATTAAGTCCTCCTTTATCACTATCCTATAGAAAGGCTGTCCTGTCAACAATTTGCATCTGGATTTTCATATTCGTTTTTATGCCTTTCGTACCTTTGTCTGGCCTTTTCCTCAGCCTTTCTTATCAGTTCAGAGTAGCCCTTGAGGGCGGCGAATGGGGCAAATATCTTTGCCCTCTGCTCCAGAGGCATTCTGATCCTGCCGGGGGATCCTGTCCAGTTGTATCCTATAATTTCCTCATAACGGCTTTTCAATGTCGCCCTCCAGATAACCGATGACCTCATCAAAAAGCTCACCCTGACGGAGCTGATTGAGATACTTTCTTTTCTTGATATCCCAGGCCATTTTGGCATAGACTCCCGAACTGCACCTGATGACATAATCTCAGTCAGATTCGGTGAACCTGCGGAAAGCAGCTTTGTCTATTCCTTCAATTTCTTCTTTCTCTTCCTTTGAGAGATCCTTGAAATATTCCTGATACCAATCCATGAGATAGTACATTCTTACCGGCTTTGATCCTGTACTTTCAAACCTTTCATAGCGACTAAAGGCTTCTGGCATGGCCCTATAAGCCTCATGCACCCTTTTTTCTGTAATAAACATATCTGTCCTCCTGAAAGACAAAATAACATAACAGGTGTGTCAAATAACGCTACAGGTGAAATATCTTGACCTATAATTCCTTTTCCTGTACAATTACCGCTGTTGATAATGAACTTATAAAGGAGAATATAATGTCAAAAGCACACAGAGGAGCAGGCGTAAGAGAACTTCCAAAGAGCGGAAGAGGTGAGTGCCCGGTTTGCAAGAGAACTGGTGTAAAGACTCTCTATGAGATTGAAGCCAACTCCAAGAAAGTAAAGATCTGCAAGATTTGCAAGGCTTCTATTGCCAACGGCAAGATGAAGGAGCAGGTGGCTGCCCTCTAAGGCTTTGCACTGTTTTGTATCAGAAAGGCGATCTGGAAGCAGGTTGCCTTTTTTTTTGCCCTTGCTTTTTTGTTATAATATATATATTCTACTGTTATGGACGCACAGAACGGCATTACATTATATATCCAGTCTGGAATTATCCCCTTCTGCCGGAAGGATGACCATATAGAGATTCTTCTCATAACCAACAAGAAGAAGGACAAATGGGGCATTCCCAAGGGATTGGTGGAGGAGGGGCTCTCTGCCTCGGAGTCTGCCCAGAAGGAGGCCTTTGAGGAGGCCGGTATATATGGCAAAGTCTACAAGCCTTCCTTAGGCAAGTATTCTATCAGAAAGTGGGATGGCAAGTGCCGCATCAAGGTTTTCGCCATGGAGGTGACCCAAATTCTGGACAAGTGGCCCGAGGATATCCTCCGCAAGCGCCAATGGTATACTGTGGAAGAGGCTGCCGGCATGGTCAGGAACAAGAAGCTTCAGGCTATGATTCAGGGGCTTCCTGAGTATCTGGAGGAGTGAACAATGGATATTAAAAGCCTTGCGAACCAGACAATACTCCCTATAAAGCCTTATGTGCCTGGTAAATCAGTAAAGCAGGCCCTTTCAGAGATTAATCTGCCTGAAGTCTACAAGATGGCTTCCAACGAGAATCCGAGGGGTGCTTCCCCTAAAGCCAAGGCCAAGTACTTGGAGCTTTCTGATCAGCTCCATATCTATCCTGAGATCTATGACCGTGAGCTTCTGGATGCATTTGCCGCAAAGCTGGGCTGCTCCAGGGATAACATAACCCTGAGCAACGGCGGTGACGGCATTATCTACAACATGGGCATGGCTGTGCTGAACCCTGGTGACGAGACTATCATCCCGGAGATCACCTTTGCGGTCTACGAGACCATAACCCGCATTATGCACGCTGTTCCAGTATTCTCTCCCATGAAGGAGAGCGCCATAGACCTGGATGACATCTATTCCCGCATCACAGACAAGACCAAGATCATCTTTATATGCAATCCTAACAATCCCACAGGACAGTGCCTGCCCACAGACAAGCTGACAGCATTCCTCCGCAAGGTTCCTGATAATATCTTTGTATTCCTGGACGAGGCATATATAGACTTCACCGAGCCGGAGTTCAACATAGGTTCTGTAGAGCTGCTGAAAGGGGGTATGAAGAATCTGTTCATACTCCGCACATTCTCCAAGGTATATGGCCTTGCAGGGGTGCGCATAGGCTTCGGAATCGGGGATCCTGATCTTATCTCCCTTATCTCCAGGGTAAAACCCCCATTCGACCTCTCCATTGTTGCCGAGAACATTGCGGCAGAGGCTCTTGCCGACGATGAATTCTACAACCGCACTGTCACAGAGACTGCCGCAGAGAAAGCATACTACTATGCCGAGCTGGACAAGCTGGGGCTTTCCTATTTCAAGAGCCAGACCAACTACATCCTCATTGATGTCAAGATGGATGCCAAGAAAGCGGCCCAGGCCCTTATGGAGCAGGGTATTATAGTGCGTCCTGCCGCAAGCTATGGATTTCCTACCTGTATACGCATAACCATAGGTCAGCACCGGGAAAATGAACTCTTTTTCAAGGCTCTGAGAAATTTGGTGGTATGACGAGAAAGCTCTTTTTCCTGTTCATTCTGCTTACCCTTCTCCTAACTGCACCTGTATACGCCACCATGTATAGTAGTGGTGATATCGTAATAATGACCAACCTTACCACATGGGGAATGAACTTTGGCATAGGATACAAAGGATTCTCACTCCTGGAAAAACGTGATACTATCCTTTGGCTTTTTGCCGGGGCCCGTGTTACTGACTTGTATTATTTCCGCGATGCCAACGATGACAACCTGGATATAGAGGTGTCTGATTACGATGGACTTATGTTCTGGTCTCCTCATATCAACTGGGGAGCAGGCTTTTCCCAAGGGCTTGTGGACGATCCGCGGAAGAATAGTGACCTGGTCTATTTCTCTATCTTCTATAAAGGGGTGAGGGAGTGGTATCTGCATGATCATGATACTTTCTTCGACACCGACAGGCCGGACCGCCATGGTCTTCTGCAGAACTCTCTGATATTCGAGCTTGCCATGGACAGCGTGCTTAAAGACAGAGAATCGGGCATGCGTAGAGGCTTCTTTACCAATGCCACATTTGAGTATGCTCCAAATGCATTCTTCAACAGCTATCTGGGAGATGCCGATTTCCGCAAGTACTATGCCCAGTTCAAGTTCTTTATACCGATGCATGAATTTGCTCCAGAGAGCAAATTCGCCTGTGTCTATTTCGGAAACTCCAGCATGGCAGACTATGTGGAGGGATCAGAAATCCCGATCTATGCAAGGCACCATATAGGCTCTCTGAATGTCTACAGCGGTCTTGGCGGTCTTATAAGGGGCTATGAGTCCTACCGGTTCGATTCGGGACTTAAACTGGCAAACCGCAGCGAGATCCGTCTTCTTATGAAAAAGATTCCTATCGAGTCTATGTTCAGAGGGAGTGCTTTCCTGCGGTTCAGTGGAATCACCTTCTTCGATATGGGATACTACGGCCTTTTGGACGGGGCCGACGATGGATTCATCTGCTCATGCGGGGCTGGTATACTAATATCATTTATGGATATAATATCAATATCAGGATATATGGCATTCCCTTTGGCGGAGGAACGGCTTGACCGCAAGCGGGTGGTTCCGGTCCTGGGATTCAGCTTTAAATTTTAGTTTTGGAGGTTTTTATGGAAAAAGGAAGAGAGACGCTTGGAAGCCGGTTGGGTTTCCTTTTCCTCTCTGCAGGATGTGCAATCGGACTGGGAAATGTATGGCGGTTCCCGTTTATCGCTGGAAAATACGGTGGAGCAGCCTTTGTACTGATGTATCTTCTGTTCCTGGTTATATTCGGTCTTCCTATCATGGCGGCAGAGTTTGCTGTAGGACGTGCATCACGCAAGAGTGTTGCCCAGTCTTTCAAGACCCTTGAGCCTGCTGGAACCAAGTGGCATATCTTCGGCTATTTCGGCGTGGCTGGAAACTATCTCCTCATGATGTTCTACACCACAGTAGCCGGCTGGATGCTGTACTATTTCTTCGCTACCGCATCTGGAATGCTTGCCGGCCTCAATCCTGACCAGGTAGGGGCTTTCTTCGGCGGTGTGGTATCAAATCCTTCCCTCCAGATCTCCTGGATGGTCATTGTAGTCATTATCGGCTTTGCAGCCTGCTTCTTCGGCCTTCAGAAGGGTGTTGAGAAGATAACCAAGTTCATGATGTCAGGACTTCTGGTCATCATGCTTCTTCTGGTGTTCAGATCAGTGACACTCAAAGGTGCAGGTGACGGTCTTGCATTCTACCTTAAGCCTGATTTCGGCAACATGGTGGAGAACGGTCTCTGGGAAGCAGTCTATGCAGCTCTGGGCCAGGCATTCTTCACCCTGAGCCTCGGAATCGGCTCCATGGCTATCTTCGGAAGCTATATCGACAAGTCCAGAAGCCTTACAGGGGAGTGTATCAACATCATCGGTCTTGATACCTTCGCAGCCCTCATGTCTGGTTTCATCATCTTCCCGGCCTGCTTCGCATTCGGTGTGAATCCGGGCGCAGGTCCTGGCCTTATCTTTGTCACCCTGCCTAACATATTCAACCAGATGGCAGGCGGAACCTTCTGGGGAGCACTCTTCTTCCTGTTCATGAGCTTTGCAGCCCTGACAACTGTAGTTGCTGTATTCGAGAATATTGCGGCATTCATGATTGACCGTGGTGTTCCAAGAAAGAAGGCTGTAATCATCAATGTAGTGCTTATGATAGTTCTTTCTGTTCCATGTGCCCTGGGCTTCAACGTATGGTCAGGTTTCCAGCCTCTGGGACCTGGTACAGGCGTCCTTGACCTTGAGGACTTCTTTGTAAGCAACAACCTGCTTCCTATCGGAGCTCTGATCTATCTGGCATTCTGCTGCACCAAGATGGGCTGGGGATGGGACAACTTCATTGCCGAGGTTGATGCAGGAAAGGGGCTTAAGTTCCCTAAAGGCAAGGCTATCCGGTTCTACCTTACCTATGTTGTTCCTGTTGTCATCATAGTTATCTTTATCGCAGGATACTGGAACATCTTCAAACCGCTTATCATGGGTAAGTGATCCATTTTCTTAGTTTAAAATAAAGTCAACTTTAGATTAAACTTAAAAAAAGCCCTGGGAAACCAGGGCTTTTTTATGCTTATAGGGCGTTATCAAAGCCGTCCGTTCGGATGCCGGTCAAAGTAATCCTTTGTAGTCTTTGCCACAACTCCGCTGAGTACGATCAGGGAGACACAGTTAGGAATTGCCATGAGACCGTTGGTGATATCTGCAATGGTGAATACTGCGTTCACTGTGAAGTAAGGACCGATGAGCACAGCCAGGATGTAGAGCCATCTGTAAGCCTTCACAGGCCCCATCTTTCCCTTGGTCAGGTACTCAAGACATTTCTCGGAGTAGTAGTCCCAGCCCAGGATAGTGGTGAATGCGAAGAACATAAGACAGAGCATCAGGAAGAACTGTACGCTGACACCGTCGCCGCCAAGAACCTTGGAGAATGCAGCAGAGGTGAGGGCAATACCCTTAAGTCCCTGACCGCCGAGCTCAGGTGAGTTCCACAGGTCTGCGCCGGCGATTACGATTGCAAGACCAGTCATTGTACAGATGATGAGTGTGTCGATGATGGTACCGGTCATATTTACCATACCTTGCTCAACAGGCTCGTCGGTCTGGACTGCAGATGCTGCTATAGGAGCAGAACCAAGGCCGGCCTCGTTTGAGAATATACCGCGGGCAATACCTTTCTGCATTGCGTCGGTGATCTGCTTGAATACAAATCCCATAGCTCCGCCGGCAAGTGCCTTGTAACCGAATGCGCTCTTGAAGATAAGGGCGAATGCAGCTGGAATAGCGGTTACGTTCATGATCAGGACGGAAAGTCCCAGGAATACATAGATGAATGCCATAAATGGAACAACGATGGATGCAACCTTGGAGATTCTCTTGAGGCCGCCGATGATTACCAGACCGGCGAAGAATGTAACGAAAAGACCGCCGATGACTGTAGCCCAGGAGTAGGATGTTCCTGCGAACTCGAAGGCGATATGGGCATTCTGGGGGTCGAATACATTGTTGATGGCAGAGGTGATACCGTTGATCTGGGTCATGGTACCGATTCCCATCATTCCAGCCATTGCGCCGAATATTGCAAACAGGACTGCCAGCCACTTCCATTTTGCTCCCATACCTTTCTCTATTGTATAGAATGGTCCGCCGAGAACATGTCCGTCCTTGGGGTCAACCTCGCGGTACTTGATTGCCAGCATACACTCTGCATACTTGGTTGCTGTACCCAGGATAGCTGCAAACCACATCCAGAAGAGGGCACCAGGACCGCCGGCTGCAATGGCGGTTGCAACACCTACGATGTTACCTGTTCCGATAGTTGCGGAAAGGGCGGTACACAGAGCCGCAAAACCGGTAAGCTCTCCATAGCCGTTCTCTTCATTCTTCTTGAAGATAGACTTAAAGGCCAGCTTGCTCTTGGTAAACTGGATTCCGCGGCAAGCGATGGTCATAAGAAGACCGGTTGCCAGAATCAGGACAATGGTAGGAATTCCCCATACCACGTCATCAATCGCATTTAAAAAAGCATCTAATCCGTTCACTTTTTTCTCCCTTTAATATTTTTCGAGCTCCTTCAACAGAGCATCAAGTTTATTTCCATAATTCTTATCCATGGCCCAGGTCCCAGCCAGCTTCCACACCGTGGGGGCTTTCCCTCTGGGCTGCACATACTTGTAACGGGGGTCCACCAGCTTGTTCCTCAGCTTCTTATCCTTGGTTGCAAAGGCATGCAGATGCTGTATGTGGGCCCGCACTCCAATTGTCTCGGAGGGGAATTTCTCTCCAGGGTTCTTCTTGTTCATGGCTCCCAGCCCGCAGTAGTTGTTGAACCAGGGCTTAACCAGACCTCCATACCGCAGGAATCCGGTCTCAAGACACATCTGGCAGAAAGCCACATCCGAGTTGATTCCCTCGAAACGCCCCTCTGTGACGTAGTATCCTGCCAGCCGCTTGACCTTGGCCTTGTCAACCTTGGTGTTGTGGGCCAGAAAGAACTGTTCCAGCTCGTATGTATCCTTTATGCCTAATGCCGCGATATTCCGTGAGCACACCCCGGAGAAACTCTGCTTTGTGTCTTCGATGGTGCCGCAGGAGAAGAGGAGGCAGGTAAAAAGGGTCAGCAGGATGGCATGAAGCAGTTTCCGCATTCTATCCTACAGCTGTCCGTTCAGAAGGAATTCCAGAGCGTTGCAGAACCGTATTCCGGACTCTGATGTGCCTGTTGTCTTGTCCAGGGTAATCAGCACTCTCGGGTAGTAATCCCGTATCTGCCTGAATGGGCGCAGTTTCTTGTTGAGCACCTTTGTATCTTTTGCAAAAGCTTCCACTTGGATATACCAGGTCTGGCCCCCCTTGGATGCCACAAAGTCTATAGTGTTGTTGCCTATCTTGCCCGCACTTATGCTATACTGCTGGCGCTTGAGCTCCAGGAACACAAGGTTCTTGAGGATAGGACCCATCTCGGGCTTGTTTGTAAGCATATTGCTCAGGCCCATGTCCACAGCATAGAACATAGGAAGGCTCTTGAGCTGCTCCTTCTCCTTGATGTCGTAGCGTCCAACCCGATAAATAAGGCCGCATTCCTCCATGAACTGCAGGTAGTTCTCGGCAGTAGGCTGAGTGGTCTTGAACCCCTGTTCCGTAAGGGTGTCGGCCAGCTTCTTGGAGGAGCAGGATATACCGGTGTGGGTCAGCATGTAGCTCATGGCTGCATCCAGCACCTTTATCTCCTTGATAGGGTGGATAGAGGCTATATCCTGCACTATGATGGTGTTGTAAAGCCCCTGCAGATACTGGTTGATGTTCCTTGAGTTCTTGAAAAGCTGAAGAGTGAAGGGAATGTTGCCGAACCGGGCAAAGTCCATGAAGTGCTGTTCTGTGCTCTGTTCTGCCACGGCCTTGAGCATGCTCTGCTTCTGGGCTTCGATGTATTCTGCGAAGGAGAAGGGGAGCATAGGTATAACCTGACAATCGGCAAGACCCTCGGTAAGTGCAGTCCTGTTGGAGCCTGCGATGTAGATGTCGGTGTTTCCTTTTGCCAGGAGAGACAGAATCACCTTCTGGAAACCTGTGCATCTGTAGACATCATCGATGAAGATATAGTTCATCACACCGTCCTGGAGCTTTTCTACTATATATCCTTCCAGACTTTTGGGATCCAGAAGCTTTGCGAAAGCACTCTCATCCAGCCGTACAAATATGATGCGGCTGTCGTTTATTCCTTTCTGGATAAGGGCTTTCTGGAACTGCTCCAGAACTGTTGTCTTACCGCATCCACGGATGCCGGTAACCACCTTGATAACACGCTTGTCAATGTATCTGGCAAGCTCTTTAAGGTATTGAATTCTTCCAATCATAGCTGAATTATATTATGAAAATTTTAGAAAATCAAGTACTTTTTAAAACAAACTTATAAAAATTTGCGCTAATATTTAAAACTGACTTGAAATTTTCTATAATGAAATGCTGCACTGGAGCTGCTATTGAATAATACAATTATATGCACTTGCAATTATATATAAATCATTATAAAATAAAGTTATGGAAAATATAGAATTAAACCAGGGACAGCTTCAGGTACAGACTATCCGGGAGGTGTTCCACTATCTGCATCAGTTCAAGGGTAAGTGCTTTGTCATCAAGATTGACTGCGACATCATAGACAACCCCCAGTTTCCCCTTCTTATAAGGGATGTGGTGAAGCTTCGGGAGGCCGGCATACGCATAGTGCTGGTACCTGGAGCCAAGGAGCGGATCGACGAGGTTCTCTCTGACTACGGGATAAAGTATGAATGGATGGACGGCATGCGTGTCACAGGGCCGGATGCTATTCCTTTTGTGGAGATGGCGGCCTTTGATGTGGCAAACCGCATAATGACCAGCCTTTCTGCCTACGAATGCCCGGCAGTGATCGGCAACTGGGTGCGGGCCCGGGGCGTCGGAGTGGTGGACGGCACCGACTACCAGCACACCGGCTATGCAGAGCGCATCCTGACCAAGGAGCTGCTCAAGATCCTGGACGACGGTTTTATTCCTATCCTTCCATGCGTAGGGTGGAGCTCCATAGGGCGCCCCTACAACCTCCTCTCCGACGACCTGGCTGTTGTCACTGCATCTCGGCTGGGGGCTGACAAGCTTTTCTTCATAACATCCCGGCCCGCCATTATGGCAGCCGATTATAAACTGCCGGCCGGAGCCGTGGTGGCCACCACCGGCCGCATAAGCAACCTAAGCTTGCTTGATGTCCAGCAGTTCTTCCGGGAAAACGAAGCAAAGCCCGAGCTTGCCCTGCTGGACAAGGCACGCCGTGCCTGCGAGGCCGGTGTCTCCCGGGTCCACATACTGGACGGATGCAGCGACGGTGTTCTCCTGCGGGAGATATTCTCCAACCTGGGCTCCGGCACCATGGTCTACTCGAACCAGTACAGCGGTATACGCTCCATGCGTTACGACGAGGTGGGGGAGGTGCTCCGTGTCATGAAGCCTTTTGTGGACAAGAACATTCTTCTTCCCCGCACCGAGGCTATGATAGAGGATTCCCTAAACGATTTCATCGTGTTCGAGATAGACGGTGCAGTCCATGCCTCCTGTGCCCTCCATGTATACCCGGAAGGATTCGGCGAGATTGCGGCAGTGGCTGTGGATGCTGCCTATTCCCACCTGGGCGTGGGACCCAAGATGATAGAGTTCCTCTGCGAGCGGGCCAAGAAAATGGGGCTTAAGAAGGTTTTTGTCCTCACCACCCGCACATCAGACTGGTTCCTTGGAATGGGCTTCGAGGAGGGAGTTGTCTCCGACCTGCCTGAGAAAAAGAGGACTGCATACAATTATTCCAGGAACAGCCGGATCTTTATCAAGACAATTTAATAGCATCGTATGAATATAGTTGTAAAGCTGAAAGAGACCTGTATCTCAGTTGTGCCTATCATAGTCATTGTCCTTCTGCTCAACTTTACAATTGCCCCTGTAGGCTCGGCCGCTCTGGTGCGGTTTCTGGTGGGCTCTGTCCTGGTCATAATCGGCCTTACTCTCTTTCTGGTGGGTGCCGACCTGGGTATAAGCCCCATAGGACAGAAGGCGGGTGCAGCTCTTGCTGCAAAGCGCAGACTTGCACTCCTTATAGGGGCCGCCTTTGCCATAGGATTCTTCATCACCATTGCCGAGCCTGATGTGCAGGTTCTTGCCACCCAGGTGGTGGGTGTGAACCCGGCAGTGCCAAAGATTCCTCTTATACTTATGATTGCCATCGGTGTGGGCTTCTTTGTGGTGGTGGGACTTCTCCGTATTGTATTCAATCTCTCATACCGCTGGCTGCTGATTTTCTCTTATGGTGTGGTGTTCCTGTGCGCCTATTTCACAAGCCCCGATTTTATGGCTGTAGGCTTTGATGCCGGGGGAGCCACCACCGGGCCTATGACTGTCCCTTTCATCATCGCCCTGGGTGTGGGTGTGGCCTCCTCCAAAGGTGGCGCCGCAAACCGGGATTCCAGCTTCGGCCTTACAGGAATAGCCTCCATAGGTCCTATAATGGCAGTTCTCCTCTTAGGAATATTCGCCAAGGGTTCTGCCACCGGTGCTGCAGCCGGTTCCCAGGTTGAGTTCACCGGATTTGTAGCAGTAATGCCCGAGGTGGCCAAGGAGATACTGTCATCCCTGCTGCCTATGGCTGTGATGTTCATAGTATTCCAGCTTACCCTTATCCACATGCCTCCTTATCAGGTAAGAAGGATGATCAAAGGTCTTATCTACACTTATATCGGCCTGGTCCTTTTTATGACCGGGGTCCAGGGAGGCTTTATGATGGTGGGCAGCACTATCGGTGAAGTGATAGGGGGGCTTTCCTACAGCTGGATTCTGATCCCCATAGGCCTTGTGCTGGGTGCTGTGGTGGTTTGTGCAGAGCCTGCAGTATGGGTTCTGAACGAGCAGATAGAGGAGATCTCCGGAGGTCATATCAGAAAGCGGTTCATGCTTGTATCCCTTTCTGCCGGTATTGCCCTGGCCATAGGTCTTTCCATGTACAGGGTCCTTTCGGGGGCCAGCCTGTGGCATTTCATCATACCGGGCTATGCACTGTCAATTATTCTGACATTCTTCACTCCCAAGCTTTTCACCGCTATTGCCTTTGATTCCGGGGGAGTTGCCTCGGGGCCTATGACCTCGACCTTTATATTGTCGTTTACGCTGGGGGCATCCGCAGCGGCAGGAGGGAATCCTGTCCTTGATGCCTTTGGAGTCATTGCCATGGTTGCCATGACACCTCTCATAACTATTCAGATTCTGGGCCTTGTGTTCAGTATGAAGGAGAAGCAGTATGGAAAATAAGATGATTTATGCCCTGGTGGGGCGCAATTCCGGGGAGCTGCTTGTTGACGCGGCAAAGAGGGCCGGTGCCCGGGGCGGTACCATCATTCCTTGCCGTTCGATCTCTGACAACGCAGTTCTTCAGTTCTTCGGCATAGGGGAGAGTGACCAGGATGCGGTCATTATCATCACAGAAAGCCAGAATCTTAAGCCTATACTGGATGCCATGCAGGAGGCCGCCCTGGAGGACAGGAGACTTGCAGGCTTTTTTGCAGTGACAGATGTCATTTCTGTCATGAAGTTTGCGGTGGAAAACAACAGAATGGAATTATTTAAGACAGGAGAAAATACAATGGATAAACAGACTTCTCATGAGATGATTTTTGTAATAGTCAACTCAGGCTTTGCAGACGATGTGATGGCTGCGGCCCGTAAGGCAGGTGCCCACGGAGGTACTGTGCTGAATGCAAGGGGAACAGGAAAGCAGGAGGATGTGAAGTTCTTCGGCATAACCATTGTGCCCGAGAAGGAGATTCTCCTGATCATAGCAGAAAAGGAGAAGTCTGCCGCCATCCTTGACACCATCAGGGCTTTGGACTGCTTCTCGACTCCTGGAAGTGGAATCTGTTTCTGCTCAGATGTTGACAACTTCACCATATTGGGGAAAAAATCATGAC
>JAFXTY010000056.1 GCA_017535435.1 Spirochaetia bacterium
GAGATAATGGAGAATGCCCTTATAAGTGTAATGGGCCCATATAAGGTGAACAAGGTAATAATCAGGGAACAGCTGATCAAGACCAGCTACCCTCCTATGTTCTTTATTACAGGAAACAAATTCACCCAGATACTGGTGGGGATAGAAACCCATGTGAACAAGATAATCTCCCTTACAGAACAGTTCCCGGACGAATGGAGGGAGGAGAATATAGTGAGCACTTCAGCGAAAGCTGGAAACATAGTTATAGAAAAAGCAACCAAGAGTTCAGACTTTCAGCGGAAATTCTCAGCCTTTGAGCTTGCTAAGCAGAACCGGCAGAAAGGAATAGGCACCGACCGCTACTACCGCGGCATAGGCCTTGCATTTGCAACATATAAAGCCACCAGCGGCTTCAGCGATAAGATATGCACCCCCTTCACCGGAAAGCTGATGCTGGACGACAACTGGCAGGTCTACTATTCAACTGCCACAGTACCCCAGAACTTCTTTGAATACACCCTGTGGAAGAAGGTGATCCACAAAATTACAGAGCTTGAGGAATCCAGCATCCATATGCTGCCTCATGATACAGATTCAAACGAGGATTCAATTCCCGATATTCTGGGTGAAATGACCAAAGGCCCTATCCAGCTTGTCCAGAAATGCAGCAGCAAGCTTCAGGAGCTGAGGGTAAGCACTCCTCTTCCGATTACTGTGGAGGAGAGCTATGACCCCACCTACGATATAAATGCTGCAGTCTGGGGAGCCGCCATTGTGGAGGTGTCGGTGGATATAATCACCTATAAGCCATCCATAAAGGGAATCTGGACATGCTTTGATGTTGGCGACACCATTGATGAGGATATCTCCAAGCGCTATCTTATGCAGCGCATAATAAACAGCCTTTACTGGTGCACAAGCCCCGGAGAGGAAGAGTCATCTTCCTGGAAGTTCGCCAACCTGCCTATAAGCATAAGCCTTATCAACAGCAAGGGTGCCGATACTGTCAACTACTGCGGAGACATACCTTTCGGAATAATCCCATCGGCCTACTGCAATGCTATCAGCCAGGCTATAGGTAAAGTAATAACTGATATGCCTGTGACCCCAGAGAAACTGTACCGTATGGTGGAGGAACAATGATAATCAGATTCATGCTGAACAATATGAAGAAGAACCTGGATGCAGATCCTGCCGACAAGCTTTCGGATGTGCTCAGGGAAGACTTCGGCCTCCTGTCGGTGAACAGCTGCTGCAACACAGGGCGCTGCGGAGGCTGCACTGTGCTCAAGGACAACATTCCTGTGCCTGCCTGCATGGTGCGCATGTTTTCGGTGCGGAACTCCAACATCCTGACCTACGAATATATTTCCACAACCAAGGAGTTTGAGACCATAACCAACGTCCTGAGAGCCATGGGCTGCAACTTCTGCGATTTCTGCAAGCACGGGAAGATGATCACTGTCTATTCCCTGGTCATGAATTCCACACCCCTTTCAGACAAGGAGATTTATGAGGCTCTTTCCGGGAACATCTGCAACTGCACCGATTTCCAATCCATGGCTGCAGGAATAAGGCTTGCCATAAACGCCATAAAGCGAGGTAAACGTGCTGAACGGAGATGATAAGAAGAAGCTCATCTACTACACCCCGGACAACTTGAACGGGCTTATCAAGACCATGAACACCTGCAGGTCATACAGGCTCTGCTTCGATGACCTGAACAGCGTGGATATCCTGGACCGGTCGCCCCTCAAGACACCGCTTACAAAGGCGATATATCCTGGTTATATAACAGAGCTTTCCGCCCTGAAACGGAGCGAACGGTTCTTCGAGATAGGTCCGGAGCTCAGGATAAACGAGCTTCTAAAGAAGGGAGCCACTGTGCTTCCCCCTATCCTTATCCGGGCCCTTACAGAATGCGGAACTCCTAATGTGCGCAACATTCTGACCATAGGAGGGCTTATCTGTGCCCCCAAGATCAGGAACAGCGTATTTGCCGCCCTCTCCATACTCAATGCCAAGGTGGAGATCATCTCCTACACCACAGCCAACCTCAGGTTCCTGGTGCCTATCCAGCAGCTTTTCAAGGAAGAAGGACTTTCCCTGCTCCCTGGAGAGATGATCATCAAAATAAGGATTCCATATGAGGAATATGATGTGGATTACTACAACGAGATACAGGACAAGGGGACTGTAATAACATTTGTAGGAACAGCCTCCACCTTCCGGGGCACCATATCTGTCTGCAAGTTTGCCATCGGCAACTGGGGCGACGACATCATCCGTGAGGTGGAGATTGAAAACGGCCTTGTGGAGCAGAAACTTCCTATACCTGAAAAGATTATCGAGGGCTGGTCGGAAAAGTTTGCCAGCATGTTCACCGAGAAATATACCTCATTCTCACCTTATGTGCAGAAATCCCTTATAAATATGTTCAACGAGTTCCTGAGCCGGCTGTGATCACTCTGCCAGCAGCAGGGTAAAGCCCGGCACATAGGTGATTACAAAGACTGTAAGCAGCATGATAAGGAAGAAAGGAACCACTGCCCTGTATATCTTCTCCAGCGGCATACTGAAACGATAGCTTGCCAAGAAAAGATTAAGTCCTACCGGCGGGGTTATGTAGCCCAGCTCCAGGTTTGCCAGGAAGATTATGCCAAGATGGACAGGATGGATGCCGAAAACCTCTCCCAGAGGGATAATAAGGGGCACCACCACCATTATGGCGGAATAGATGTCCATGAAACAGCCCACCAGAAGCAGCGCAATGTTCAGGAGGAACAGGAAAAGAATCTTGGAATGGATGTGGATTGCAATCCAGTCTGCGAAGCGCTGGGGAATCTGTTCGTCTATCATGTAGTAGGAAAGAACCTTTGCCATTCCCAGTATAATAAGGATGCCAGCAATGATAGGAACACTTTTCCGGGCTATGGTGAACAGATCCTTCCGATGGAGCTCCCTCTTAATTACAAACTCCACCAGCATGGTATAAAGCACTGCAACTGCTCCGGTCTCCACTAGTGTAGTGAGTCCCGAGAAGTAAGAGAATATAATGATGAAGGGCAGCAGGATCTCCCAGAAGGAAGCGACAAAGCTTGAGACACATTCAGAGGCTGTAGTCTTGACCCTTTTCACAGGGTGCTTCGAGATATAGATAAATCCTGTGATGATCAGGGACAGAACCAGAAGAAAACCCGGGATTATTCCGCCCAGGAACATAGCTTTGATGTCAAGCTGGGCAATTATACCGTAAAGAATCATAGGCAGGCTTGGCGGGAAAAGCAGTCCTATGCTGCCGGCCGAGCATAAGAGCCCGTTCCTGTACCACTCCTCTATCCCGTTCTTTTCCAGGATAGCTGCAAGAAGACCGCCGATAGCCAGTATAGTGACACCGGATGCCCCTGTGAACACGGTGAAGAAAGCGCATATAACCACTGTGGCTATTATTATGCCGGCCGGCAGCCAGCCGAAGAAGGCGTTGAAGGTCCTGATAAGCCGGTCCCCTGCCTTGCTCTCCGACAGGATAAAGCCTGTCAGGGTAAACAGTGGTATGGCAGGCACTGTGTTGCCTATGAGCATGGTGTAGAATTCGTTGGCAGAGATCTCTGCATATGAGCCGGAGGCAGTGATAAGAATATAAGCTATTCCCCCCAGCACTGCAAAGATAGGAGCTCCCAGCACCCCAGATGCGATGAAGAGAAGGAGAAGCGGCAGCTTGAGAGCACCTGCCGATGCTACAGAGATATCAGAAAGGTTCCAGCACCAGGCCGGGACATCCCCGGCTATATCGCATATACAGTTGATCAGCGGCGACACAGATATCCAAAGGGCAGCTGCAATGCCAGCAAGAAGGGCAATCAGACGCCCCCTGGAGACAGCTTTCTTCTGCACTTCCCGAATTATGACCAGGACAAAGCCCACCGGCATAATTGCATTTACAAGCCGCTGGCTTACAAACCCTATCTTGTCATCGGGGGTAAAGCCCATCTTGAGGAAAACAGTGGAGACAATAAAAAAGGCCCCGGAAACAAGAACCACAATAAAAAGGGAAAGAGCTTCTGCAAACTTCTTTCCCCTTTCAGGAAGGAATTTGCCGCAGAACTCTATCTTCATGTGACGATCGGTAAAAGAATTGACCGAAGCTCCCAGCAGAGTAAGCCAGAGAACTATATGTCTGGTATATTCATAGCCACCCTTCAGCCCTGTTCCCAACAGCTTGCGGATGATGATCTCCACAGAGGGAATACCAGCCAGAAGGACTATGAGAAAAGCAGAAATGTAAATCTCAAACAGCGGTTTATTTCTTTCTGTACTCATTTACTATAGCAATTATCTTATCATAAAGATCCCTGGAGATAAGCTCTCTGGAGAAAGCATCGCTGCCATCGGAGCTCAGCTTAAGCCATTCCTGGGCAACGGAGTCGGAAACCTCATGAACCTGCAGGCCGTTCTTCTTCATAACCTCCACAGCCTTTGCCTCGTCCACCTTGATTATATCATAGAACTCCCCTGCTATCTCGGCAGTCCGCTGCTTAAGCGCATCTCTGTATTTGACAGGAACACGGTTCCAGGCCTTCTTCTCCACAATAAAAGCACAGTATACCGGTGCGATCTTAAAAGCACACATATTGGGCGCTGTCTTGGCAACCCCCATAGAGGAAGCGGCCAGAGGTGTCAAATAGGTTGCATCGATCATGCCGCTGTAAAGGGATGCCACCAGGTCGTTGAAGGAAAGAGGGATAGCCCTGAATCCCAGCTCGGTCCAGATTTTGCTTATCCTGCTGTCATTGTCTATGGCAATCTTCTCCTTCTTAAGGTCGGCAGGACTTACTACAGGATCCCGGCTGAAGAAGTTGACCCAGCCTGTCATGGCCCAGCCCAGGGTCACAAACCCCTGCTTGTCCAGGGCCTGCTCGAAATCGGATTTCACCTTGTCAAACACATAGTCCAGCTCATCATCATCCTTCACAATATATGGCAGGCAGAGAGCAAAAGTATCGGAAGCAATCTCCTTCATACCCTGGGCTGTGATGGCGCAGGCATTGAGGCCTCCCACCTTCATAGCCCTTATCATATTGTCCTCGTCCCCCACCGTGCCGCCCAGATAAAGCTTGAGCTGGACCTCGCCGTTCGTGATGCTCTTCCATTCCGAGGCGATCTCCTTCAGCTTTATATCCCACAGAGAACCGGCTGGCGCAATGGTGCCAAGCTTTATGACAGTTCCTGCATAAGAAGAGATAAGTGAACAGAACAAGAAAAGAAAGACAAACAGTTTTTTCATTTAATCACCTCAAAATCCAAACAAGAAATAATCATCCCGATTCTCTAAAAGCCAGGCCGCCTTCTGCTGGCTTATTATGTTGGCCAGCCGGTTTTCCTTAACGCTTTCCACATCACGCTCCAGCACCGACTCAAGCACTGCCGTGAACTCGTCGTAGCCCTCCTGGCTCTGCTTCTTGGTGCAGATTGTGCTGGCATAGGAGACATGGATGGAAACCAGCCTGTCGCCTGAAAGCTCCACACCGTGCTTATAGTGGTAAAGGGCCTTCTCCATGCTGCCCCCCATCCCTTCCGGCATAGAGGCATAATACTGCATCATGATCTCGTCCAGCATGCCGTTGCCGAAGTCAGGGTCCAGATCCAGGGCCTTGAACAGCATTTTTATCGCACCATCCCGGTCGGCGGCGAAATTGGGGTCAAGCACATCCACCGAGACGCCGGCAAGCACTGCCGCCCCGCCCCAGTAAAGGTCTGCCGCATCCTCCTTCTTGAATCCGGCGAAGGCTGTATCGTAATCAGAGCTGGCAAAGGCGGCTTTAAAGCCCTTATGCTTAAGCTCAAGAGAATCCATTATGTAATCGTAGCCCCGGCGGTAGTGCTTCTTTGCCCTGCCGTAAAGCTGCTTCTGGGTCTCCCACTCCTCGTAGGGGAGCATAGCCCCCTTACCCTGAAGCCAGACGTTGGCATACATGACATACATGCTGCCGGCGGTGGATCTGATATTGCTGTTGTCCGGTGCTGTGGCGGCCAGCATATCCATCATCTTGAGAATTACAGGGAAAGCCTCTCCCACCAGTGCAGGATCGTTGTCCTCCATGAACACAGCAGCTGCATCACCTGACATGTTCTTGGCCATGGAGTTCACAGCCATCTTCTTGACAGAACAGGAGGATAAAAGGGCTATTACAGCCAGAATTGTCAATAAATGTCTAACTTTCATCTTTCTCTTCCTTCAGTTTCCTGGTAACAAGGGCATCAAAGGCATTGGCAAACTGGTAGAGCTCCTTCCTGCCGAAGCTGGAGACATCCTCAGTCTTAAGGCCGTTCTGGGCCAGCTCCAGCATATAGTTGCGGATCGACACCCGCTCCCTGATGTTTTCGGCTGTATACTGGGTACCCCGGTCGTTGACCACCGCCACCTTCCTCTCAACCAGGCGCTGGGCCAGGAGAATATCCCGGGTGACTGCAATATCCCGTTCTGTGGCGTGATCCACTATGTAGTCGTCGGCCTTGTCCTTTCCCTCTTCAACTATTATATCATGGGTATAGGCATTTGTACTATGCGGAATTTTATGGTTTGCCACAAAAAAAGAGGGGCTTTTAGTCCGCTCTGAAGCTTTTATTATTATCTCCCTTACCTGTGAGGGGCAGGAATCGCAGTCCACGAAAAGCTTCATAATGGCATCGCCGCCTTGTAGAGCACCAGGTCCGGGCTCCCTGCGATTGTATATGCACCGGCGGCAGAAGGAACCAGGACAGCCATTCCAGGCTTCAATTCCAGGGAGAAGCTGCTGTTTTCAATCTTGCCGGCACCGGAATAGACAAAAAGGATCTCCAGGCTGTGCTCCAATGGCCCGGAATAGGTCCTGCCGTCTGTGACTATTGATGAGAAGCAGAACTCGTTCCAGCCTGGGGAATAAATCTTCTCAAGCCCCTTCTCCACCGGTTCCACACAGACCTTGGAGCCATGGACAAACTTCATTATGGTGAAAAGCTCAAGCACATCTATGAACTTCTCGGTCAAACCACCCCGTATTGTGTTGTCCGAAGAGGACATAACCTCGAAGCAGAGGCCGTCCACATAGGAATGTAGCTGTCCTTCGTCAATGGACATGCTTTCTCCAGGATTCAGCCTGATGCAGTTGAGGAAAAGAGGGGCAAAGACACACCTGTCCCCGGGGAAATCGTAAAGAAGCTTACGGAAGATGAAATGCTCCACCTCGCCCATGCCGGAGGCTGTGGTCTCAAGCTCACGGAGCATGGCCTTACGGAGGGTCTGGTCCATGGAAAGGAGACGGGTGAAGAATTTTTTATAGAAATCCTCCTCGGTGGAATAGCGGAAATCTACAAATGCATTGCCACTGAATGGAAAGAACTTTTTAAAGTTTACTTTAATTTCTTCTATATTTCTAAAACCTTTTAAAGCATAGAATGTAGTAATTGCACAAATCATCTCCCTTTTATGGTTAGGATCCTTATAAACACGGGTGAAGTGATCCATGGGAATATGATTCCGCTCTTCCCTTGCGAAGCCGGCCTCAGCTGTCTCTGAATCGGGATGGGCCTGGATAGAGAGAGGCTTGTCGGCAGCCAGAACCTTGAACAGGAACGGAAGGGAGCCGAACTGCTGAAGGCAGCGTTTTCCCAGAGCCCCCTCTGGATTGCCGGAGATAAAATCAGATACAGATATCCTCTTCCCTTCCACATCTATGAAGGACATGCCGTTGGGATGACACCCCATCCAGATCTCGGCCAGAGGCTTCCCATCGGCAGGCAGCCCTGTCAGAGCCTGTATCCTGGTGCAGGAGCCCCAGGCATAATGTTTCTGGGCTGGAATTAAATGATAGAATCGGCTGTATTCAAATCTATCCATATCAATATAATATATAAAATCTTTAAAAATTTCAATCTTTGTGTTATAATATAGGCATGACTGAATTTGTCCATTTACATAATCATACAGACTACTCGCTCCTGGACGGAGCAATGAAGATAGGCGACATGGTCTCCAAGGCAAAGAGCCTGGGAATGAAGTCCATAGCCATCACAGACCACGGAAATATGTTCGGCGCCCTGAACTTCTACGAAAAGTGCAAGGAAAATGAGATAAAGCCTATTGTAGGATGTGAATTCTACATGGCAGAGGGTTCCCGCAAGATAAAGAGCGGCACCGAGTTTGGAAACAAATACTACCACCTTATTCTTCTGGCCAAGGACAATACCGGCTACAGAAACCTGATGAAGCTTAACTCCACAGCCTATATCGACGGCTATTACTATAAGCCGAGAATCGACTTCGAGGTGCTGGAGCAGTATCACGAGGGGCTGGTGTGCTCCAGTGCCTGCATTGCCGGTGTCGTCCCCAAGCTGATAATAAACGACAAGCTGGATGAGGCGGCCGCCATGGCCATGAGGTTCAACGATATCTTCGGGAAAGGCAACTATTTCCTGGAGCTCCAGGACCACGGCATCCCGGAGGAGAAGAAATCCAACAAGGGCCTTATAGAGATATCCAGAAAGACTGGTATTCCCCTGATTGCCACCAACGACATCCACTATCTGAACCGGGAGCACGCATCTGCCCAGGAGATCCTGATCTGTATCGGCACCCAGAAGACTATAAATGATCCTGACCGCATGACCTTCTACAACGACGAGTTCTACATGAAGAGCCCGGATGAGATGGCTGCCCTTTTCCCCTATGCCCCCGAGGCTATAAGCAACACCAAGCTTGTAGAGGAGATGTGCAACCTGGAGATAGATTTCCCAGGCCCAAAGTTCCCTATATTCGAGATACCCAGCGAGTTCCCCACCCAGGGCGACTACCTGCGGCACCTGACCTACGAGGGGCTCAAGAAGCGGTATAAGGAGATCACCCCCGAGATAAAGGAACGGGTTGAATACGAGCTCAATACTATAATAGATCTTAAATTTCCAGGCTATTTCCTGATTGTTGCAGACTTCATCAACTGGGCCAAGGATCATGGCATTCCTGTAGGCCCCGGCCGTGGATCAGGAGCAGGTTCCATTGTCGCCTACTGCATGAAGATAACAGATATAGACCCCCTCAAGTATGATCTTCTGTTTGAACGGTTCCTGAATAAGGACAGAGTTTCATTGCCAGACTTTGATGTGGACTTTGCCAACGAGGGACGGCAGCAGGTAATTGACTATGTCACAAGGAAATATGGAGCTGAAAAAGTAGGTCAGATAATAACCTTCGGAACACTTAAGGCAAAGGCTGTGCTCAAGGATGTGGCCCGGGTTCTGGAGATTCCATTTGCCGAAGCCAATGATATAGTCAGGCCTATCCCTAACCAGACCCATAAAAAGGCTACCTTGGCTTCTATGCTGGGAGAGGTGGACAAGTTCAAAGAAGACCCTGAGCTCAGCAAAAAAGTTGAGCTGGTGGGAATACCGGAGCTTATTGCCATCAAGGAGAAAGGGGGCATATACGAGAAGCTATTCAGGGAATGCAAATACCTTGAGAATATGGCCCGCCATGCGTCACTTCATGCGGCCGGCATAGTAATCGGCGAGAAAGAGCTTTCTGAATATGTTCCTCTCTTCAAAGGGACAAAGGAAGACAAGGCAAACAGCGTTGCCACCCAGTACACCATGGATAAGATAGAGAACTGCGGCCTTGTGAAGATGGACTTCCTTGGACTTAAGACCCTTGATGTGATCAAGCACTGCCAGGAGCTTATACGCAAGAAGGAAAAAGACTTTGATGCCAGCGCCATCCCTATGGATGACAAGAAGACCTATACTATGCTGAGCGCAGGAAAGAGCACAGCTGTGTTCCAGTTTGAAAGCATAGGTATGCAGAAAGTCCTGAAGGATGCGAAACCTACCTCCATAGAGGACCTTATTGCCCTGAATGCCCTGTTCCGGCCAGGTCCTATACAGTACATTCCCCAGTTCTGCAACTGCAAGCACGGCAAAGAGCCGATCCATTACCCTCATCCCAATCTGGAACCGCTGCTCAAGAACACCTATGGTGTAATTGTCTATCAGGAGCAGGTAATGAAGGTAGCCCAGATAGTAGGAGGGTTCTCCCTGGGCGAAGCCGATATACTCAGGCGCAATATGTCCAAGAAGAAGGAGGATAAGCTGAAGGCCCAGAAAGCCAAGTTCATGGAAGGGGCCAAAAGCAGAGGATACTCCGTAGAAGTTGCTGAAAATATTTTCGCTATTCTGGAAAAATTTGCAGGATACGGCTTCAACAAGAGCCATGCGGCAGCCTATTCTGTGGTGGCGTACCGGACCGCTTACCTCAAATGCCACTACCCTGCCGAGTTCATGGCAGCAAACCTGACCAACGAGATCGGCAACCCTGACCATTTCAAGATGTATCTGGACGAGACCAAGGCCATGAAGCTCAAGGTGCTTCCACCTACTATAAATGTGTCTGAGAAGTTCTTTACAGTCAACAAAGGAAATATCGTCTATGGCATCCAGGGAATCAAGGATACCGGCGATGCTGTTGTGGACGAGGTTGTCAGAGTCCGCAACGAAGGGGGCCCTTTCAAGAGCTTCGACGACTTCCTCAAGCGGGTGGACCTGCGTGTCCTGAACAAGCGGGTTGTGGACTCGCTTATAAAGGCAGGGGTCTTTGACGAGCTGGAGCCCAACAGAGCAAAGCTGGCCTACAATGCGGAAAGGCTTATAGATTTCTATTCTGCAGAGCAGGAGAAGGAGAAGATGGGAATGATATCCCTCTTCGGCGATGATGATGTGGCTATGCAGCCCATGGCTATGGAAGAGGTGCCGGACTGGGACATGAAGGAGAAGCTGGCCTTTGAGAAGGATCGGCTTGGCTTCTATGTGTCGGGACATCCCTTGGACAAGTATAAAAGAATCTACCAGAAGTATGTGACACTCCCTATGAACGACCTTGCCAATGCGAACCCGGACAGGAATTATGTAATAATAGGCCTGGTCAAGAATATCAAGAATTTCCTGACCAAGAAAAACAAGTCCATGGGGGTTGTGACCATAGAGACCTTTGACGGCGACCTTGACATTGTGTTCTTTGAGAAGCAATGGAAGGATTACCTGCCCCTTTTAGCCGAGGATAAGACAATGGCCTTCTTCGGTCAGGTTGACAAGCGGAATCCCGATTCTCCGCAGCTCCGAGGCAATGAGGTGAAGGAGATTGATGACCTGGCGAAGAGCCAGACGGGACACAGCCAGGTTCATATAGTTCTTCAGGAGCCGTTCACCGAAGCCCAGCTGGAGAATCTAAGGGAATTTATGCTTGATCACGAGGGTGGCTGCTCTGTATTTTTACACATAAAAGGGACCGGGAAAGAGACTGTGGTGCATGCAAACCATCAGATCAAGGTCAAAAGCGATTTTAATGTGCCGGAGGAATCGGAACTCTGGCAGTTCATAACAGATATCTGGAAGGAATAAGGGAGGCTCTTGTGAAGCTATTGGAAGTTCTTGCGTTTATTTTCTCGCTCTATACTATGCTCATCATTGTAGATATTATTCTCAAATGGATATACACAGGTCCAAAGGGAAGAGGAACCAGGATGATATCCCAGCTGACTGATCCGTTCCTGAACTTCTTCCGCCGGCTCCGCATCTCCCGCATAGGATATATCGACATATCTCCCCTGCTGGCTGTGCTTACACTCTCCATCATCAACCAGATACTGGGACGGATCCGGGAAATGGGAAACATAACCTTTTGGGCTATAATAGCAATCATCATATCATCCATCTGGAATGTTATAATGACACTGCTTCTTGCAGTGCTGGTAGTGGCTGTAGTGCGGTACCTGTTCCTGATGTTCACCACCAACAAGATGAACTCCTTCGCCAATGCCTGTGACCCTTTCTTCATCCCGCTCTCCAGCAGGGTCGCATCATTCTTCATAAAGAACGCATCATCCAGCTATCAGCTTAACCTGATAATCTCCATCATAGTTCTTACTGTATTTCTTACTGCAGGCAGCTTCGGAATCACCTGGCTGACCAACCTTCTCTTAGGACTGTGATGGCTACTCTTGAGTCTCTGAAAGGTGTGGGTCAGGCTTCCCTCAAGGAGCTTAAAGGGGCCGGCATTGCCACCCTGGATGACCTGATGGGATACTTCCCCCGGGATTACGAATTCCGGGACAAGCTGGTGCATTTCAAGGATGGATTCACCTTCGGAGCCCAGCAGGTGAAGATAAACACAATATGCACTGTGACCGGACAGGAATACTTCGGCCAAACCTTCAAGCAGACCCTCAAGATAACTGTCTCTGACGGCACCGGATATGCCTCTTTGATATGCTTTGGCCGTAATTTCTTGGCCAACACCCTCAAGGTGGGCAGGAAAATATTCCTTTCCGGAGTGTTCCAGGTGCGGTTCGGGGAGCTTCAGAGCTCAAACTTCGATTACGAGTTCTGGTCC
The DNA here is from genome assembly GCA_017535435.1 of Spirochaetia bacterium. GTDB lineage: Bacteria > Spirochaetota > Spirochaetia > CADAEX01 > CADAEX01 > CADAEX01. The sequence goes on from JAFXTY010000056.1 coordinate 12,395, forward strand.
GAAAATCCTCAGTTCTTCGGCAAGATTCTCCCCATCTACCCTCTTTCCGGCAAGCTTACCCAGAACTTCCTGCGGAAAAGCGTCATGCAGGCCTATACCCTCCAGGGACAGTACGAGGAGAATGTCATTCCCGAGAAGCTGAGGCAGCTCAATGGCCTTATGGATAGAAAGGATGCCATACGCAACATCCACTTCCCGGAAAGCAAAGAGAAGCTTGAGGATGCAATCCGCACTCTGAAGTATGAGGAGATTCTCCTTTTTGAGCAGAATATCAAGGAAGCGGTGAAAAAACGGAAGGTGGTGAAAAAGCGCACTGTCAAGCTTCCCCGGGAGCTGCAGCGGAAAGTGGCCGCCAGCCTGCCCTTCCAGCTTACCCACGACCAGATAGAGGTTATAGACCAGATTTATGCCGATTCCAATCTGGATGAGAGCATTTCCAGGATTATCCAGGGGGATGTGGGCTGTGGAAAGACCCTTATAGGATTCCTGTCGGCCCTGCCCTATATCGAGGCGGGAATGCAGACCGCCTTCATTGCTCCCACCGAGCTTCTTGCCGAGCAGCATGTGAAGACAGCCTCCCGCATATTCGAAGGAGCCGGAGTGCGCCTTGCATTCCTTTCGGGTAAGCTTACCGGCAAGAAGCGGGAGCTGCTGCTGGAGGCGCTGGCCAAGGGAGAGATTGATATGCTGATAGGCACCCATGCAGTGCTCTCCAGCAATGTGGTGTTCAAGGACCTGGAGTTTGCAATTATAGACGAACAGCAGCGCTTCGGGGTAATACAGAGGTCTGCACTTCTTGAGAAAGGGCGCCAGATCGATTACATAATGATGTCGGCCACCCCTATTCCCCGCTCCCTGGAGATGGCGTTCTTCGGCGAGCTTAAGATCTCTACAGTACGCACCATGCCTCCGGGAAGAAAGCCGGTGATAACCTATACTGTGAAGGAAGGAAACGAGGAGAAGATCTACACCTGGGTCCGGAAAGAGCTGGCCATGGGACACCAGGCCTACTTTGTCTACCCTCTTATAGACGAATCTGAGAAGATGAACCTGAAGAACGCCAGCCAGATGCACGAAACCCTGAGCAAAGAAGTTTTCCCTGACTATAAGTGCGCCCTTATCCACTCCAAGATGAAGGAGGAGGACAAAGAGCAGATAATGACAGACTTTGCAGCCGGCAGAATACAGATTCTTATAGCCACCAGCGTGGTGGAGGTGGGTGTGGATGTAAAGACAGCCACCTGCATGGTGATTGAGCATGCTGAGCGTTTCGGCCTTTCATCCCTCCACCAGCTGCGGGGCCGCGTTGGGCGCTCCGAGCTCCAGGCCTACACCTTCCTGGTGTTCAGCAACGAGCTTACCGACCATGCCAAGGAGCGCCTGCGTATAATGAAGGAGACCAACGACGGCTTCGAGATTGCAGAGCGTGATCTGAAGCTCCGCGGCCCCGGGGATATAGCCGGGGTGGATCAGTCCGGCTTTATGAACTTCCGTCTGGCCGATATCTTCGAGGATATTGATTTAGTAAAGAGAATCAGAAAAGATCTGGAAAACCTTTAAAGCAGTATATTTTTCCCAGTAAGATTCTTGACTGCATCAAGCAGTGCATTATGCTCTTTTTCCGTGAAAGCTCTGTAAGAGGAGGCAGTTTTCTTTGCATATTTAAGATTCAGATTCCCCGGTGTACCTGTGGAAGTCCGTTTCTTAAGAGCTGCAACTGGATCCTCGTTCTTAAGCTTATCCAGATTGAGCCCCACCTCCTTATATGCATCCCGGAAGCTCTTTCCAGAGGCCACAAGGCGCAGTGCCTCGTCGGTGGCAAAGATATCGGGAGTAAAGCCCTCTTTAAGCTTGGTCTTGTTCACCTGAAGCTCATCCACAGTAAGCTTGGCCACAAGTGTACTCATATAGGCTGTATCCATAATCTTTATAAACAGCTCCTTGGTCTCCTGGAAATCCCGGTTATAACCGGTAGGAAGAGCACGCACCACATTCTTCATTCCCATGCAGAGTCCCGATACAGATGCAGCTTTTCCACGGAGGAGCTCAAGGCCGTCCGGATTCTTCTTCTGAGGCATTATGCTGCTTCCGGAGCACAGGGAGGCAGGAAGTGAGAAATAGCCGAATTCAGGCATGGAGAAGATGATCAGATCCTGGGCCATCTTGCTGAAGGTCAGGGTCATCTGCTCAAGGGCATCGGCAATCATGGACTCTATCTTGCCCCGTGAATTGTTGGCATAGAGCACATTGTTCTGGATACCTGCAAAGCCCAGGAGGGATGCGGTAAGCTCCCGGTTCAAAGGGAGAGGCACGCCGTAGCTTGCGGCAGAGCCCAGGGGGCAGCGGTTATTAAGGTCATAGGCTGCCTTCAGGAATGCGATGTCATCCAGCAGCTCCTCGGCAAAAGCAGCACCCCACAGCCCCACAGAGGATGGCATTGCAATCTGCATATGGGTTCGGCCCGGCATTGGAACATTTTTATACTTTTCTGCAAAAGCAGTAAGGGCATCCACCAGCTCAACAGCCTTATCCAGAATCTGAAGCAGCCGTGTCTTTGCATAGAACCGGGTGGCTGTAAGCACCTGGTCGTTCCTGGAACGGCCGGTGTGCACCTTCTTGCCTGCATCCCCAAGCTTTGCAGTAAGATAGCCTTCTATTGCAGTATGACAATCCTCGTCCGAAAGCTTGATCTCGAACTTTCCTTCCCTGTCCAGCTTGATTATTTCAAGGAGAGCTCCTTTAAGGGCTTTGAACTCAGCTTTTGTAATGACCCCGATTTCAGAAAGCATCTGTATATGGGCAATGCTGCAGAGGCAGTCTGACACCACCAGATTCTTGTCGAGAATATAATCGTTTCCAACAGTGAACTTCTCCAGAAGCTCGTTCAAATCATAGTTTTTAAACCACAGTTTAGCCATGTCAAAATCCTTATATCAAAGCTTTATCCGTTTTTTCCCAATCAGCTGGAATGGAAGCTCAAAACTCTTAAGATATGGGGAACTGGTCTTACAGAAAAGAGTTCCCTGGAAGTCAAAGCGCACATCCTGCTCGCTTAAGACAAGGCCATAGGCCTCGGATACCATGCTGCTGGTCCTGAGGGATATATTGAGGGGTATGTCGCTTTTCTGGGCCGGCCTGACAAGTATCTGGCGCCGGGTGTTTCCCACTGCCCACTTCGTATTGTTTATGACAAGGGAATAATCCACCCTTTCCAGATGGATATCAAAGCCATTTTTATTCTGAATGGAGGCTGTGACGGCAAATACCACCTGATTAGGCTCCATAGATGTAAGCTGGATGGAATCCAGGTTCACCACAGGCTTCTTAAGCATAGGCAGCTCACCGGTTGCCACAACAGAATTGTTTGATTTTCCGAATATAGGAAGCTTGAAATTGCAATCGGCAGTCACAGTATAAGGAACCACATCTATCCGCTGTAGCGAAGGATGCTTCTCGTACAGCTCCTGGAACGGGATGGAGAATGGAATCTGTATCTCCTCCACCTTGTTGGGTGCAATCTTGCCACCTTCCGGCAGAGTCTCGGTCTTATAAAGAATCTCACCCAGCTTCAGGCTCCAGGTCACCTGAGGATAATCGATGGAGATGGAGTTGAGGTTGTTCACCTTAAGGGAGAGTATCCCCTCTATGGAGTCAAAAGTGAGAGAGGTGATCTCAAGTCCTTCTGTTGTGACATCAGGCTTATTGAAGACAGACTGGATAGGGTTCTTTACAGCAGCCATGCCTGTCTGACAGATTAAAAAGAGGAATATAGATATAAATAAAACGAGAGCTTTTTTCCTGAGCATCATCCCTTCTTTCTTATAATATATCCCTTTTTCAGCTTTTTGTCTGTCTTTATGTAAGCAATTTTACCATGATCTGTCTTTGGGACCACCTGCATATCCTCATCCAGAAGTGTAAAACCTTCATCCTTGAGGTAAAGGAGATCTGGCCCTATATATTCAATGCTGTCAGAGGCAAGTATCTGATTCTTCACATCAAGACGATATATTCCCTCCCCTGCGCTCTCCTCCACACTGCCCAGGAACTGGGCCTCGGACATATAGGACTTGAAGGTGGGCATCTCAATCTCATCCTTTCCATAATAGAAACCGGTGGAAAATTCCCGGTGGCTCACTTTGAAAATCTCGTCCACGCATGGCTGAGGATCTTCCTTGGAAATACCCTCTATATAGTCCAGCTGCTTCCGGTAGGCCCGGGTTATGACAGCTGTGTAATAGATGGATTTCATCCGTCCTTCTATTTTTATGGAGTCGACTCCTGCATCCTTAAGCTCCTTGAGATGGCCTATCATGCACAGATCCTTGGATGAGAGGATAGATGTAAAGTTCTCTCCCTGCACTACAGGGAAGTATTCACCGGGCCGCTCCGACTCCTCCAGAACACGGTACTGCCAGCGGCAGGAATGGGCACAGTCCCCCTGGTTTGCGCTGCGGTCTGCAAGATACTTGCTTAAGAAGCAGCGTCCCGAATAGGCCAGGCACATTGCACCATGGGCAAAGACCTCGATCTCCAGGCCTGGAACATTATTCTTTATAGCCTCGATCTCTTTAAGGGAGAGCTCCCGTCCCAGCACTATCCGCTTTATACCCATGTCGTGGTACATCTTGGCAGCCTCGGTGTTGACACAGTTAGCCTGGGTGCTGAGATGAATCTCCTTGTCCGGAAAATTCTTCTTAAGGAAACCTAATATGCCGATATCGCTGACTATAAAGCCATCCAGCGGATACTTATGTATATAGTCCGATTCCTTCTCAAGGGTCTCGATATCTGAATCATGGAAGTAAATATTAAGTGCAGTGTAGAGCTTTTTATTGCCCTTCACCCTGCGGATTGCCTCGTATTCATCGGCAGAGAAATTGTCGGCCTTGGCCCTGAGGGAAAAGTTCTTTATACCGATATAGGCAGCATCGGCCCCATATTCATAGGCATAGTAGAGTTTTTCTATATTTCCGGCCGGGGATAAGAGTTCCATTCTTCAATGGTATAATTTTTTCAGCCAACTGTAAAGTGTATCTCCCCAGCCATAATTCATACCAAAGCCATGATCCCCGGTCTCTCTCAGGATAAACACATGTTCCACCCCGGCCTGGGTCAAAGCCTGGTCTAAATCCACGCTGTTGCGGTAATCCACAGTATTGTCATCCTTGCAGGCCAGCAGGAACACAGGTGGCATCTCGCTGGTCATCTGGCACTCCATGGAGAACTGGTGCTTAACCTCATCCGATGCGCTCCGGCCCAACAGGCTTATCTGGGACCAGTGGTGGGCATAGGGTTTTTCCATAGAGACCACAGGATAGACAGGAATTACAAAGTCGGGCTTGAGGCTAACTTTGGGATAAATACCCAGCTCCTTCAAGAAGTTCTGGTTTCCAAAGGCGCCAGCCATAGTGACCAGATGACCACCGGCGGAAAACCCGATAGCCCCCACCCTGTCCGGATCAATGTCATATGCGGCTGCATTTTCCCGCACCATCTGAATAGTACGCTGGAAATCCTGTATCATGGCAGGATGATGGTAGCCATCCATGGCCACCCGATATTTGAGGACAAAGGCATGGTAGCCCCGCTCTGTGAACCAGGCAGCCACATCATGACCTTCGGTCTTCATGCTCCGGTGATGATAGCTTCCTCCATGGCATATTATGACAGCAGCATGGGTATCTATCTCCTTCTCCGGTGCATATACATAAAAACTAGAACGTTCACTCCGCATGGAATGAACGTTCTTCCAGAGATATACCCTCTCCTGGCCCCACACAGTGGTCAAGGCCAGGAAGAAGATAACTGCAAGGCAGGTTATCCGCCTCATTTTACAATTCCAATAATGATTTTCTGTCCCTTTCTGCTGATCTGGAACATCTTCTTGCTGGATTTATCATTCAGAGCACTGTAGAACTCTGCCATGTTGGTGACAGGTTTGTCGTTGATCTCCTGAATGACATCGCCAGGCTTAAGATTTGCCTGTTCTGCAGCTGTACCCTGAGATACTGCCACAATCATGACTCCTTTGATATCGCCAAGCTCGCCCTTTGTCCGCATCTTCTCATCAATATTGATGGCGAGGAAGCCTGGGTAGATATCCCGGTTGGCCTTTACCTTCTCCTCCTCGTCCCGGGCCTCGAGAACAACACTCAGAGTCATCTCTTTCTTGTTTCTGATAATGGTGAATGTAGCCTTCTCCTTAGGAGGAATAGTGCCGATGACCTTGGTCAGCTGAACAGAGTCTGTGATTGCAGTTCCGTTGATCTTGGTGATGAAGTCGCCAGGGAGAATTCCAGCCTTGTCTGCAGGAGAATCCTTGAATACGCCGAGGATAATTCCACCGCCCTTGTTGCCCAGGCCTAAGTCCTTGCGCAGGTCTGGATAGCTGTTTTCATCAACTGTATCAATAGAGACACCGAGCCAGCCATATTCAACCTTTCCTTTGGTGATGAAATCGTTGGCAATCCGTTTTGCATTGTTGGAAGGGATGGCAAAGCCAAGTCCTACACTGCCGCCGCTCTGGGTTGCAATCCATGTGTTGATTCCCACAACCTCACCCTTCATATTCACCAGGGCACCGCCGGAGTTGCCTGGGTTGATGGAGGCATCGGTCTGAATATAGTCGGTATAGCTTGAGATATTGCCGGTGCTCTTTCTCTGAAGACCGCTGACAATACCCATGGTTACAGTGGATTCATATCCATAAGGTGTACCGATAGCCAGTACAATGTCACCTACTTCAAGGGAATCGGAGTCTCCGAAGGTTGCCACTGGAACCTTGTATGAGCACTTGAATGATACAAGAGCCAAGTCCATTCTGTCGTCGGCTCCAACTTTTGTGGCCTCGAACTTCTGTCCGTCAGAAAGCTTCACAGTGATCTGGTCAGCTTTTCCAGCCACATGGCTGTTGGTAAGAACATATACTGTGTCACCATCCTGCTTTATGATTATTCCGGAACCAAGGCCTGGACGCTCAAACTCTCTATAGGTCTTGCCGTTTTTTCCGTTGTTGTTATTATTATCGCCACCACGGCCGCCACCGAAGAAGAAATCAAATGGATTCAAGAAATTGAACGGAGTGGTCTCCTGGCGGACAACCTCAACAACATCCAGCTCTACAACAGAAGGAAGCACTTTCTTTGTTATTCCGCTGAAGGAATAAAATACTTCTTCCTTAGTGCCCGGTACAACCCGCTGATCCTGGGATGGCTGAGATTCGGTAATTCCGCTTTCCGGTTTTGCCTGCTCTGATGAGCCCATGGCAAAAATAATGGAAACAGAGAAAATAAAAATTAAAAGCAAAAGTAAAAATCTTTTAAGACGCATTATTTTATCTCCTGATATTTAAAATATACTCACAAAATACAAACAAGCCAACAGTCAGAATGTTATAAAAAATCTCTTTTTTTTCTATTTATTGCATGATACACTATTCCCATGCTGTGGAATATACCGGTTATTGCCGCCATTTTTGTATCATTGGGGGCAATTCTCATTGCAGACCGCTTTATAAAGAACCTGGCAATCTCAATCATGGCCGGCTCTTTCCTCCTTTCCATACTTTCCAAGCGCACTCTGATGGAAACAGTGAAGATAGCTGCATTACGTATATGGAACTTCGACTCCTGCA